>CABYLU010000006.1 GCA_902519835.1 uncultured Pelagibacteraceae bacterium | reverse complement strand
GGACAGATTAAACTCAAAACTGATGGGCGTTAATCCTACAGGGAATGGCAGAAGAGAAAGTTATGCTCACTTACCCATGCCTCGTATGACAAATACATATATGTTGTCGGGTAATCGCCATCCGGAGGAAATTCTAAAATCAGTTAAGAATGGTCTATACGCTGTGGATTTCGGCGGTGGCCAGGTTGATATAACAAGTGGTAAGTTTGTATTCACTTGTACTGAAGCTTACAAAATAGAAAATGGTAAAGTTACAAACCCTGTAAAAGGTGCAACGCTTATTGGTAACGGTCCTGATGTGTTAAAAAGAGTTAAGATGGTTGGTAACGATTCAAAAATGGATACAGGTATTGGAACGTGCGGTAAAGACGGTCAAAGTGTTCCGGTTGGAGTAGGTCAGCCTACTATGTTGATAGAAAATCTTACTGTTGGAGGCACGGCTACAGCTTAGCTTACTTGTCTCTCTTGATCCTTCCAATACGGTTCTCTCAATACTTTTTTTAGAACTTTTCCACTAGCATTTCTTGGAACTTCATCAATAAAATCTACTGATTGGGGCTTTTTATAACTTGCAATTCTGTCTTTACAAAAGCTGATCAAATCATCTTCAGTTACATTTGACCCCTCCTTTTTCACGATACAAGCTTTAACTACTTCACCATATTTTTCGTCTGGAACACCAATGACTGCTGCATCAACAACATCAGGGTGTGCAAATAAAGCTGCTTCAACCTCTGTTGAGTAAATATTCTCACCTCCAGACACAATCATGTCTTTTATTCTATCTTGTATAAATACAAATCCTTCTTCATCCATTCGACCTGCATCACCTGTATGCATCCACCCGCCTTTAAGCGCTTTCTCACTTTCCTCTTTTTTATTCCAATAACCTTTCATGATTTGAGGTCCCTTTGCGCAGATCTGACCTATTTCTCCAATGGGAAGAGGGTTATCATTTTCATCTCTAATTTCAACTTGTGTATCAATTGCAGGTCTTCCACATGATTTTAATAGCTCGGGTTTTTCATTGAGTGCACGAATATGTTCTTCTGGGGTCATTAAACAAATAACAGCTACCGTTTCTGTCATTCCAAAACCTTGTCCAAATTTACACTTAAAAACGTCCATTGCTTTTTTGAGTGTTTCCGGGGCGATCGGTGAGGCTCCATAATGAATCTGATCTAAATCATTGTATTCATTGTTTGCAACATTTGGCACTGATACTAAGCACGCTTGAATCATCGCAGGGACTAATACTGTATGCGTAATTTTTTCATTTGCTAGACAGTCTACTACATCTTGCGGAATAAAATCCTCTTGAATAACAATAGTTCCACCTATTGCAATGCATCCACACATATTAATCATTGCAGCGGCATGATACATTGGAGCCACCAAAAGAGTTCTTGAAGGCCTTGGTAAAGTTAAACTATTTAAATACTGTCTAATATTAGCAGCAACATTTCTCTGTAAAAGAACGGCACCTTTTGGATGGCCTGTAGTACCACTTGTGTACATTTGATATACGTCATCATTTTCATGGATTTTTAAAGTTGGTTTTTCATTCGAACTATCTGAAAGCCAATCATAAAAATCCTGAAATTTTTCGATACTATTATCAAGCGATATAGAAATATATTTTTTTACATTTTTTAACTCTGATGAAATCTGATTTATTCTATCCGAATATTCATTACCTTTGACTATGATAAGTTTGGCTTCAGAGTCATTTATTATGTATGCCCACTCTTGGTCTGCTAAACGATAATTCAGTGGAACAGGTACAGCACCAACTTTTGATGCTGCGTAATACATAATTGCCATTTCAGTACAATTTTTTGCAAGAAATGCAAATCTATCTCCAACTTCTAAACCCTCAGAAACAAGTTTGTTAGCAAATTGATTGCTTAATAAATTTGCTTCTTGATAAGAAAGCGAATTTCCTTCAAATTCAGAAAAGGGGAAATTAGGATTTTTATCTGCTCCATTTTCTAAATGCTCGTGTAATAACATGAGAAAATTTTATATAATTATTTTTTTTCTACAAGCTCAATTAAAGAATGTATCTTTGAGCTTTTCACTTGCAAATAAATTAATTTGATCATCATAGTGTGGAGAACCCATGTTCATTGTAGCGCTTCCAAATTGGTGAATACTTTTTGATACCTGTTTTTTATTTTCATCCCATTTTACATAGATATAAAGGCCGTCTCCAGCAACAGCTTTGAGTATACCATCATTGCTTCGCGGGGCGTAAATTGCCCTTAAAACATCGGGTCCTCCTTGAATGTGCACTAAATTTGATCCTCTCTCCAAGAAATTAACATCACTCCATTTTACACTTAATGTCCCAAAGTTTTTCTCAAACTCATCAACACAATTAATGAAGATGTCGATTGGATCTGGGCGTGGCTTTCTTGTTATTTCTGCCAACCATTCAGGAGACAAGATACAAACTCCAAAAGCAGCATGTAAATTATCAGAGTCAGTTCCTAGATCCCAATCTCTCAAAAATTCTTGAGCATTTTTTAATTTATTTTCTGAAAATTCATGATTGAAAATTTCTTTCATAAACTTGTATTGTCTTGAATTGTAAGAAAACTTATTATCGTGTTTGTATTTATCAAGTTCACCAAATGATATTGATTTATCGGGATCAAGAAGTTCGTAAGCTCTATATGCCCTATTCGTTGTTCGTGTTTGAAAACCCATAGTTGGATTAAAGTTAGATAAAGATAAGTTGTCTTCCTTAGCTGTAACAAAAAAAGGATTTTGATTAGTACTAAATATATATCCAGAGCTTGGGTTTAAGATCTGAGGCACGCTTTCAAAAGGATGAAAATTATTCCAAATTAAATCACTCTTATTTCCGGGTACCACTTGCTTCCAATTATAGTTTGGGTCTCTTACTGGCGATTTAACATTATGAACAAAAAAAATATTATCTTCTTTATCAGCGTAAACTAAATTTAAACTAGCTAGCTGTTCCATTCTTAAGGCATCAAGCCATTCATCAATATTCTTTGATTTATTCATTTTAAGCCACATAGTTGAGTGATTGACATCATCCATACCAACAAACCTCAGAGCATAGGCTTTATTATCGTCTTTCAAAACAGGCCCATGTGCTGAATGGTACATTTGTATTGGATATGTAATACTGAAAGGGCCAAACAGTTTAACTTTAAAATTTTGATCTATTTTAGTGAAATTAACCCATGCACCATCTAGTTCATACTGATCATTATTCTCCGGATTAAGCTTTAATTCGTAAATATCAGATAAATCTGGCTGATTAACTGTAGCTCCCCACCCGAGATGTTCATTAAAGCCAACATGCACAAATGGCGAACCTGGAAAAGTACCACCCATGATATTTAAGCCTTCACCGCTTTTTATATGAATTTCATACCAGGCCACTGGGCCCGTTAATGGTTGATGTGAATTAATGACAAGCATTGTCTCATTGTCTTGTGATCTACTTTTGGAAACGGCAAATGCGTTTGAACCCAATGGTTTAAAGTACGTATTTATGCTTGCTACTATTGAATTATCAGATAGTGCGTTCATGTTCATTGCAACTTCCTCTTCATTATTGTCCATTAAATTAATGAGTTCTGCAATTGAATGGTCTATGCCATAAAATAGTGGCATTCGAAATGTCATTCCAGCAACTAAATCATATACAGTAGCTGGATATAAAGATTGATCAACTAAGTTGGGATTTTTTGCAGCATAATAATTAAGTCCATCTGCATAACCTTTTATATAATTAATTGTCTCCTCTGGGATTTCCGAAATTTTTTTATTGACAGTTTCGTGAACATTAAAAAACTTAATTAAAAAATCTAATTCTACTCCTTCTATTGCATCAATACTCTCCATTATGTCACCATCACCAGTAATAAGTGAATAAATTGCTGATAAAGTCTTTGAATTAAAATTTAAGCTTGATAGTTCACCACGAGACATTTTAATCATCATTTCAACATGTTCTAAATCATCTTCTGCTTGTACATAAGCAAATGCAAATGCTGCATCTTTATCAGTATTTCCATAAACATGTGGAACACCAAATTTATCTCTAGAAATTTTATATGAATAATTTTTCTCTAATTCGATGAAATTAGTTATTAAAAAGTTTCTACTATTATACTGATTAAAGATTATCAATATAATTACAAAAATAACTACTGCTCCAAAAAATGAGAATAATAACTTGATCAAAATTATGCGGCGTTTTTATCTTTATAACTTATGTGCTGCGGAGGAAGAAAATCATTACCTAGTATATGATCAGAGATTTTCTCTGCTATCATAATTGTAGGGGCATTTGTATTTCCGCCTACCAAATTGGGCATAATTGATGCATCAACCACTCGAAGATTCTCTACCCCTCTTACTCTTAATTTATCATCAACTACAGCGTATTCATCGCTTCCCATCTTACAAGTTCCAACCGGGTGATAAATTGTTTCAGCTTTTTCCCTAATAAAGTTTTCAATTTGCTCATCAGTTTGTACCTCAATACCAGGCGTTATTTCTTTACCTCGGTACTCATCAAATGCCTTTTGACTTATGATGTCTCTCGACATTTTAACTCCTTCAATCATAACGTCACGATCCTTTTGCTCCGCAAAATAGTTAGGCTGAATAATTGGTGGAACCCTAGAATCAAGAGACTTGATTGCAATATAGCCTCTACTCTCTGGTCTTAATTGACATATATGATTACTGAAGCAATGTGAATCAGGAAGCTTTGCTCCATGATCTTGCAAAAGTACACTTAAAAAATGCATTTGAATATCAGGTAGGTCCAGGGAAGGATCAGTTTTTAAAAATGATAATGTATTTAATGGCAACATTCCACCTGGCCCTTTTCTAAATGCTCCCCACATTCCTAGTATCCATGCCTGTTTTAAGAATCCGAATGGACCCATCACATACTTAGCATCTGTAACTGGCTGAGTGCATTCATTATGGGTAAGTATGTCCAAATGATCCTGAAGATTTTCTCCAACCCCTGGAAGATCGCAAATCACATCGAGTCCCCATTTTTTTATATAATCAGCTTTTCCAATACCAGATAAAAGAAGTATTTGAGGTGAATTTATTGCACCACCACATACAATTACTTCTCTATCAGCAAAAGCTTTTTCAATCTTCTTTCCTTTAAAAAACTCAACTCCTATGCATTTATTTTTTTCAAATAAAAGTTTTGAAGTAACTGAAAAAGTAGATATTTCTAAATTCGTTCTTTTTTTTACCGGTTCAATGAATGAGTATGCAGTGCTTGCTCTTCTTCCATTATCAATATTTTGTGAAACGGGACCTACGCCTTCTTGATCCTCACCATTGAAATCTGGATTATATTTATAACCAGCTTGCTGACCAGCTTCCATAAAAGCATTATGTAAAGGATTTGTGTCTAAACGTGGATTAGAGACACAAAGTTCACCATCAGATCCGTGATAAAGACTTTCACCATTTATATTTTTTTCACTTTTCTTAAAATAAGGAAGAACTTCCTCATAGGACCAACCCTCATTTCCAAGTTGTCTCCAGATATCATAATCTCTTGAGTGTCCTCGAATATATAACATTCCATTAATATTGCTTGAACCGCCAACGCCTTTACCTCTAGGGAAATATAGTTTCCTATTATTCAAATGTGGTTGACCCTCAGTATAATAGGCATAATTGTAAAGTTTTGCATCAAATGTTTCAGCTGCCATAATCTTTGACACGCCTGAAGGCATTTTAATGAATGGATGCCAATCAGTACCACCAGCTTCTAATAGTAAGACCTTTATATTTGGGTCTTTAGAAAGTCTGTTTGCCAGAACGCACCCTGCGGAACCTCCACCAGCAATTATATAGTCAAATTTCTTCATTAACGTTCGTCTTCTTTAAGATTATTTTTGAATTTTTTCATATTTTCAACATAGTGAAAAGCACTAAGTTCAATTATCTTTTTTTCCATATCTGTCAATTCTCTTTTAACAGTTCCAGGGGATCCCACAATAAGGCTATTGTCAGGAAATTCTTTTCCCTCAGTTATTAGAGTATTGGCGCCAACCAAACAATTATTGCCTATTTTTGCCTTATTTAAAACTGTTGAGCCCATTCCTATGAGAGAATTATTGCCCACTGAACAGCTATGTAAGATAACTTTATGACCTACTGTGACATTGTCCCCTATCGTTAAAGGCATTCCATCGTCCGTATGACAAACAGAATTGTCTTGAATATTGGAATTTTCACCAACAATTATTGGGTCATTGTCACCCCTTAAAACAGCTCCAAACCATACACTTGCATTTTTTTTCAGTGTAATGTCACCTATCACAGAAGCACTTGGTGCGACCCAGAAGTCTGTATTATCTCGATTTATTTTTTTATCTCCGAGAGAATAGATCATATCTTGTTATTTAGTTAAGTAAGAAATATAGTAAAGATAATTAGATATTTAGACAATAGAAAGAAAATTATGGTTGCATTAGAAACACCGATATGTGATTTTGGATGGAAAGCTCCAGAATTTAATCTTATTGGCATCGATAACAAATACTATTCATTTCAAGATATTAAAGGTCCCAATGGAACGCTGGTAATGTTCATATGCAATCATTGTCCATACGTGAAATCAGTGATAAATCGAATTGTTGAAGATGTAACCATACTGAAAGAAAAAGGTATAGGCGTAATCGCAATAATGTCTAATGATGTAAATGATCCAAAATATGGTGAAGAAGACTCATTTGACAATATGAAGTTATTTTCTGAGAAAAATAATTTTATATTTCCTTACGTCTATGATGAGACACAAAATATCGGCAGAAAATATAAAGCTGTATGCACACCTGATTTTTTTGGTTTTAATGGAAATAATGAACTTCAATACAGAGGCAGACTTGAAGAATCAAAAATGGAAATAATTCCAAATGCTAGAAAAGAACTTTTAGAAGCAATGATAAAAGTTTCAGAAACGGGTTTAGGTCCAAAGGATCAGATACCAAGTATTGGATGTTCAATTAAGTGGAAAGAATAAAGAAGTTCAAGTGATCATCATCACGACTCAGTGTTTTGCGCCAAAAATTGGAGGTATTGAGTCTCTTATGACTGGAATGGCAGAAGCTATGGCAAAGCGTGGCATTGAAGTTCTTGTGTTAGCTGATGGCAAAGCTCATGAGTCTGATCATAAACAAAAATATAAAATTAAAAGATTTACAGGATGGAAACCTCTCAGAAGATTGGCAAAAGCAAAGTACCTAAAAAAAATATGCGATAGTAACAACGTAAAAGCAATCTATGCAGACTCTTGGAAGAGTGTTGAATATTTAAAAAAACACAGGAATAAAATTTTAGTACTTGCTCATGGCACTGAAATTCCAAAACAGTATTGGGCTATAATGCTTGATTTATTGAGATTTAAAAAAAATAGAATTATAAATTCTTACAAAAAAGTTTATAAGATCTTGGCAAATTCCTCTTACACGAAAGAGTTAATGCAAGCCTCTCTCAAAATAGACACAAAGCTAATAAAAATCATACATCCAGGCATAGATGTTTATAATGATTTTATTACAGAGGAAGATAAAAAAAATGTGGCCAATATTATTGGTAAAAACTCTCCTGTTATAACAACTCTTGCCAGAGTTGAAGAGAGAAAAGGTCATAGATTTATTTTAAATGCATTACCTGTGATTAAAGAAAAATTTCCAAATGTATTATATTTGATAGCAGGTAAAGGCCCATATCTAGAAACTATAAGAAAAATAACTAAAAAAATGAATTTAGAGAAAAATGTGAAGTTTCTTGGATGGATAACTGAACCAGAAAAATCATTAATTCTAAAACAATCCGATTTATTTGCTATGACACCGACAACTGTGGGCGAGTCAGTTGAAGGATTTGGTATGGTTTACATTGATGCTTCATTTCATGGTATTGCATCAATTGGAAGTGATAATGGTGGAGTAAGCGACGCAATTGTAGATAATGAGACAGGAATAATCTGTGAGTCTGGTAATCAAAATATGATCACAGAAAAAATATTGCACTTACTTGAAAATAAAAAGCTAAGAGAAAGTATGGGAGCGAATGGAAAGTTAAGAGCTAAAGAAAAATATGCATGGGATAAAAAAATTATTGAATACCTTGATGCATATAAATAAGCCAATGAAAGAATTTTTATGGTAGCGGGAGAGGGATTTGAACCCCCGACCTAAGGATTATGATTCCTCCGCTCTAACCAACTGAGCTACCCCGCCAAAGATGAGCCATAATATACAATATTACTAATTTGTCGAATGGATCCAACCACCTCCCAAAAGTCGTGTACCTATTTCATCTTTACAATAAAAAACGCAAGCCTGACCTGGTGATACACCTGTTTCAGGAGTTGCGAGAGAAATTTTTGCTCCATTCTTCTTATTGATTTCTATTTTTGCATCCAATAATTTTCCAGTTGATCTGACTCTTACATAAAGATTCTTAGGTAAATTTTTTGTTATTAAGTTTACACTTTCAACATATATAATTGAGGAACTAATATTATCCTTACTTGCCACAATGACTCTGTTTTTATCTTTATCAATTTTTTTTACATAAAGCGGTTCATCCTGTGAAACTCCTAAACCTCTCCTTTGTCCTATTGTGAAGTTTTGAATACCTTCATGTTTATTAAGAATATTTCCGTCTAAATCTACAACTTCACCTTGATTCCTTTCAATATTCTTATTTACAAATTTTTTATAATCTCCATCAGGTATAAAACAAATATCCTGACTATCCCTTTTATCAAACACATGTAAGTTTAGTTTTAAAGCTAAGTCCCTGATCTCATCTTTTTTGTAATCACCCAAAGGAAATTCGATGAGATCCAGATCGTCTTTTTTCATTGTAAAAAGAAAATAAGACTGATCTCGGTCTTTATCTTGTGGAACATACAATCGCCACTCCTTATCAACCTTTACTTTCTTAATATAATGCCCTGTCACTAATGATTTCGCATTAATTTCTTTTGCAAAAGACAGTAAATCAAGAAACTTTACTTTTTCATTACAATTTATGCAAGGTATGGGGGTTCTCCCTGATTTATATTCGTTAATAAAAGGCTCAATAACATTTTTTCTGAATATCTCCTCATAGTCAAAAACGTAATGTGGTATAGTTATGGTGTTGGCTATTTTTTTTGCATCCATAATATCCGCACCTGAACAACATGTTTTCGAGTTTGCAACTTTTTTCTCATCATATAGTCTTAGAGTGACACCTATTACATCTTCATAATCCTTATTCATGAGTGCAGCAGCTACTGAAGAGTCAACGCCACCTGACATAGCTACTACAATAGGATTATTTCCCTTTATGCTATTCACATTGTATTCCATACGATTTAATAATTTTGCTCTGGTATGTATAATATATTTGTCTTATTGTCTATTTTACAAGCTTTACTCCTGATATGAACATAACACCTGAAAAACTTGATGAATTGATTAGAATTGTTCATCTTGCCGGTGTTGAAATCATCAAAATCTATAAAAAAAAGGTAACAAAAAAATACAAGTCCGATAATACGCCTGTTACAAATGCAGATATTAAGGCGAATGATATAATTTGTAAGGGCTTAAAGAGACATTTTCCTGATATTTCTGTTGTTTCCGAAGAGCAAGTTAAAAAAGGTAAAGCCACTCAAAGATTTTGGTTAGTAGACCCACTAGATGGCACAAAAGAATTTTTAAAAGGTAACGGCGAATTTACTGTAAATATTGGCCTAATTGAAAATAAAAAGCCAGTTTTTGGTATTATTTATATGCCAACTAAAAATAAGCTTTATTTCACAAAAGATAAAAAATCTTATTTTTCAAAATTAAGTAAAAAAGGAAATATTAGTAACATAAAAAAAATCAAAGTTAAAAAAAGAAATAAAAATATAGTCATTTTAAGTAGATCTCATTCGCTTGCTAAGAGTGAAATAGAAAAAGCTAAAAAAATGATTTTCAAGAGATTCAATGCTAATAAAATACTTCGTTCAGGAAGTTCAATCAAATTATGTTACATCGCACATGGCTTAGCTAATATATACCCTCGGTTTGGAACTACAATGGAATGGGATACGGCGGCAGGAGATGCTATATTAAGATTTGCGGGCGGCAGAATAAGAACATTAGATAGGAAAATTTTACGTTATGGTAAGCGTAATTTTAGAAATTCTTCTTTTATCGCTCGTAGCTAATTAAAACTTATTGGATTTCCAAATACTGACTTATTGATTTTATTTTTCCAAAATGCTGCTTTACCATTTATTATAGTTCCGACAGGCCAACCTTTAAGTTTCATGCCATTAAAAGGTGTCCATCCACACTTTGTTTTCATATCTTTATTCAAAACTTTTTTAGTTTTATTCATATCAACAATTGTTAGATCTGCGTCATAACCAACTTTGATTAAACCCTTATTTTTAATCTTAAAAATTTTTTTAGGATTAAAGCTTGTTAGCTTTACTACTTCATTGAGTGAAATTGTCTTTTTTGTAACCTCATTTAAAAGAATGGGAAGTAAAGTTTGAACTCCTGGCATTCCCGATGGACTATTTGGATAAATTTTATTTTTTTCGGATTTTAAATGAGGAGCGTGATCTGATCCAATAATATCGATTTGGCCTTTTTGTAAAGTTTTTCTAAGAACATTTCTGTGTCTAGTGCCTCTAATAGGTGGATTCATTTGAGCGTATGTACCCAGTTTTTTATAACAATCTGGTGATGCCAATATTAGGTGCTGAGGTGTCACTTCAAATGAGACATATTTTCTGTTTCTAAGAAGCAATTTTATTTCTTCTGCAGTAGTTATATGAAGAACATGTATTTTTTTCTTACTTCTATTAGCTGATCTGATCAGCTTTCTTGTAGAACTTAAGGCTGTGTCTACATTTCGCCATACTTGATGACTTAACGGATTTCCTTTTTTAGCGTATTTTTTTCTTGTGATTAGCATATCTTCATTTTCAGAATGGAATGAGATCATTTTATTTGTTGATCTCATAATTTTTTCAATATCATTATGGTTTGAGACAAGTAATGTACCTGTTGAGGAACCAACAAAAACCTTTACACCACAACAACCCTTTACTTTCTCAACTTTCTTAATTTCTTTAATGTTATCTTTCTCAGCTCCAAAATAAAAAGCGTAATTGCAATGCATTCTCTTTTTTGCAGTCTGCAATTTCTTCATAAAAAGCTTTTTTGTTGTGATGCTAGGTTTGTTATTAGGCATATCAAAAACTGAAGTTATCCCTCCTGCAACAGCAGCTAAGCTACCCGTTTTGAGGTTTTCTTTTTTAGTATTGCCCGGCTCTCTAAAGTGGACTTGTGTATCAAAGGCACCTGGCAGAACATGTAAACCTTTAGCATCAATAGTTTTTTTTGATTTCAGATTAGATAGTTTGCCAATTTTAAATATTTTTCCATTTTTAATGGCAATATCAGCTAATCTCTCATTGTTATGAGTTACAATCTTTCCGTTTCTTATAATTAAATCAATCATGACAGAGTTTCTTTTATGCTATTTATAACTTTCTCAACAGATAAATTTTCAAGTTCATGATCCAGCATACCATTATTTGATTTAATCACAGTATTATTTCCCCATGGCCCATACACTAAGTCGTTTGTGGGTCCAAAAAGGGCAAAAGTTTTACATCCAGCTGATGCCGATAGATGCATTAGTCCACTATCACTGCCAATAAAAAAATCACATTTTTCAAATATTGGTACCATATGTCTAAGATTACCCCAGTCAAACAAATTTATGATTTTAAGGCTTGATGAATTTAAGAAATCGTCAAACTCTTCTTTATTTCGAATGTCATTCGAAATACCAGTTAAAATAATTGTATAATTTTTAAAAAATTCATTTTCAAGTAAAGTCTTGTATTTTTTTATTGACCAATCTTTTTTTGACCAGTTTGAATAAGGTGCAACAGCAATCATGCGTTGATTATTGGAAATTTTTACTAAGCTTTTTGAGCTAACTTCAGTGTCATACCAAACTTTTGGAACTATTGCTTTATCAGTATTTAAGAATTTTTTAAACTGTATAAGTTTATGAAAATTGTTGTTACCTTTGAATATTTTTCTAGCCCGGGTAGCAAGTAAATAAGATGTAATTGAAGATCTTAAATCAATCACAAGATCCCACCTTTTAAAAAAAGAGAATCTAATTATATCTAACCAATGCAAACCATATCTTTTTTTATTAACAACTAAAATTTTAGATAGTCTTGGCATATTGACGTATATGTCTTTAGCAAATGGACTCGTGATTACAGAAAAACTACAATCATCATATTTCTGTAAATAGAAATTTATTATTGATGTGGAAAGAATAGTATCCCCGACTCTCGTGGGTCCTATAAAGAGGATTTTCATCTTATTCTGTACCTTTTACCATATGGTGCCGTCGGAGAGACTCGAACTCTCACGAACTATGTTCACTGATCCCTCAAACCAGCCTGTCTACCAATTCCAGCACGACGGCAGATTTCCATGTTTTTCCTATAATTGTTGATATGTTGAAATATATACATTTAACTATAATTGTAATATTAAACTATATTAAAAAATAATTATGTTGAATGAAAATTTGCAATATCCATCAGATTTTAATTCTGAAGTGAAAGATGCAACGGCTCATCTATATAAGGGTGTAGAGAAAATAATACCTGAAGTTGAGTGGCCATTTCATGCTCCACTCATACATGAAATAAATAAACTAAAAAAAGAAAAAAATATTGCAATTTTAACTCACAATTACCAGACACCTGAAATCTTTCACTGCGTATCTGACATCGTTGGTGACTCATTAAAATTGGCTTATGAGGCAAGAGACTCTGAAGCAGATACAATAATAGTTTGTGGCGTTCATTTTATGGCTGAAACAGCAAAAATTCTTAGTCCAAACAAAAATGTTTTAATTCCAGATACGCGTGCAGGATGTTCTTTATCTGAGTCAATAACCGCAGAAGACATAAGATTATTAAAACAAAAATATCCTGGCGTACCAGTTGTTACATATGTAAACACATCAGCTGATGTAAAAGCAGAGACAGATGTGTGCTGTACATCAGGAAATGCAAAACATGTAGTAGAATCTTTAGGTGTTGATAAAGTTATATTTCTACCTGATGAATACCTTGCAAAAAATATCGCAGCTCAAACAGATGTGAAAATTATTTCTTGGAAAGGGCGATGTGAGGTTCATGAGAGATTTACTGCCGATGAAATAATGGCATATAAAAAACAACACAAAGATATTGTTGTATTAGCTCACCCTGAATGTTCTCCTGAAGTAATTGCGGTAAGTGACTTCGCTGGCTCAACGGCTGGAATGAGTAATTATGTAAAAGACAATCAACCTGGAAAGGTAATTATGGTTACGGAATGCTCGATGAGTGACAATGTTGCCATAGAAAATCCTAATGTCGAATTTATCAGACCTTGTAATCTATGTCCTCATATGAAAAGAATTTCTCTAAAAAAAATTTATGATGCAATACGATTTAACCAGCATCAAATTTTAGTCGATAAGGCAATTATTGATAAGGCCCGTCTTTCCATTGATCGTATGCTTGAAATTGGCAGAAGCAGCTAATGTCTGATTCTATTTATAGCCCTGATGTTGTAATAGTGGGTGGTGGTGTAGCGGGATTAACTGTTGCACTCAATTTAGCGCCAAGAAAAGTATGCGTAATTACTAAAAGTTCACTTGGAATTAACACCTCAAGTAGTTGGGCACAAGGAGGGATTGCCGCGGCAGTTTCAAAGGATGACAGTAATGAAAGTCATATTAATGATACTTTGACTACAGCAAAAGGCTTGGCGAATATCGATGCGATTAAAGAAGTTATAAATAATGCAAAAGGCATCATTGATGATTTAGAGGGATACGGAGTTAATTTTGACAAAAATGAAGATGGTTCATTTAACCTAGGGCTAGAAGGTGCCCATAGCTTTAATAGAATCATAAGGTCAAAAGGTGATAGTTCTGGTCTTGAAATTATGCGCGGCTTAATTGAAAAAGTAAAAAAAAGTGATCACATAACAGTTTTAGAAAATGTTTCAATTGATCGAATTATGACTGAAAAAAATACTATTTATGGAGTAATTGGAAGATTTACTGACGATAATGTTCCTGACAGTAATGTAATTATTCAAAGTTCACATGTAGTTTTAGCGACTGGTGGTTTAGGAGGTATTTTTGCAAATACGACCAACCCACGAAGTTCTTATGGAGAGGGCGTGGCGTTGGCATCTCATGCTGGTGCGACACTTACTGACATGGAGTTCGTACAATTTCACCCAACAGGTCTTGATTTTGGCCTAGACCCTACTCCTTTGGCTACTGAGGCGATTAGAGGTGAAGGGGCTTACCTTGTAAATCAAGATGAAGAAAGATTTATGTTTGGTATTCATCCTGATAATGAGTTGGCACCACGAGATCTTATTGCTCAAAATATATTCAAACAAATTGAAAAAGGAAATTCAGTATTTTTAGATTGCAGGCATATGGGTAGTAATTTTAATGCTCGTTTTCCTCAAGTTTCGTCCTATTGTGAAAATGCAGACTTAGATCCTGAAAGAGACCTACTGCCAATAATTCCTGTCGCTCATTATCATATAGGTGGGGTAAAAACTGATCTGAAAGGACAGACTTCTGTTGAAGGGCTCTGGTGCTGCGGAGAGGTCGCTGCAACTGGTATTCATGGAGCAAATCGCCTTGCATCAAATTCACTATTAGAGTCTCTTGTATTTGCTAAGATTGTTGCAAATGAAATAAATAAAATGAATATTAAAAAGGATATTCATATTAGCTCTAAATTTATTAAAATTTTTAAAGAGAAAACTAAAAATAAAATAAGAGCAAAAAAATATATATGGCAATTAAGGTCTTCAATGATGAGAAATTTAGGAATTGTTAGAAATAAGGACTCTATTATTAGGGGTCTAAATGATGTACTAAAAATTGAGAGAGAGTCAAAAGGCCTTTCAGCTAAACTTAATGATATGATTTTGGTTAGCAAATTTATTATCATAGGCGCTTATTTAAGAAGAGAAAGTCGAGGTTG
Source organism: uncultured Pelagibacteraceae bacterium (assembly GCA_902519835.1). GTDB lineage: Bacteria > Pseudomonadota > Alphaproteobacteria > Pelagibacterales > AG-422-B15 > CACNXQ01. The sequence continues at coordinate 27,797 of CABYLU010000006.1, read as the reverse complement.
TCATTTAAGATCTGATTACCAAGATACTGATGAAGATTTTATTAAGCATTTTGATGTTAAATATTCAGAAATAGATGGTTATATCAAAACTATCTTGGATTCTACTATATCAGAAGTTGATGAAAAACTTGTTAGCTAAAAAAGATATAAAGAAAAAAATCAAAATTGCCTTGAAAGAAGATTTTGGTAAATATGGCGATATAACCTCAAAAGTTTTAATTTCCAAAAAAACAAAACTTAAAGCTTCTATAGTCGCAAAAGAGAATGCAATTGTCTGTGGAACTGAGTTTGCTGTTCAGACATTTAAAGCGCTCAATAGTAAAATTAAAATAAAAGTTCTAAAGAAAGATGGAAGTAAAGTAGTTAAAGGAAATAAAATTATTGACGTAAATGGTGATGCACAAAGTATATTAATTGCAGAGAGAACAGCTTTAAACTTTTTAGGGTTCATGTCTGGTATTGCTACAAAAACAAGAAAATTTGTTGATATTGCAGCACCTTATGGAGTTAAAATTTATTCAACGAGAAAAACAATTGCCGGGATGAGACAGGTACAAAAATATGCTCTTACAATTGGTGGTGCGCATGTAAACAGGGCTTCTTTATCGGATTTTTATTTCATAAAAGATAACCATCTTGGAAATAAAGAAGGACTGGTTGAGAATATAAAAAAAATTAGTAGATCAAAATTAAAAAAGAAAATTACAGTAGAAATTGACACAATTAAACAATTAAAAAAAATTTTAAATCAGAAAATAGATATTGTACTTCTCGATAATATGTCTGAGAAACAAATTTCTCAGTGCTTAAAAATAGTTAAAAAAAAGTTTCTTTGTGAGGCATCTGGAAATATTAATTTAAAAAATATTAAGTCCTATGCGAAAACAAAAGTTGATAGAATTTCAATCGGACAACTGACTCATAGCATTGAAAACGTTGATTTTGGACTTGAAATTTAAATGTACAGCCGTCCAATAGTTAAAGATAGCTTTAAAGTTCCTACAGAATTAGTAACCAAAAATTTTATCTTAAGACCACTTACAATAAAATATGTCGACAAAGACTATAAGGCAGTAATGAAAAGTGTAGACCATCTATATAAACTAATGGACGATAGTGAATGGCCAAAAGAAATGACATTAGATGAAAATCTTGCCGATCTAGGATGGCATGAAGTGGAATTTTCTCTTAGACATTCTTTCGCTTACACAGTTCTATCAACAAAAGAAGGGAAAGATGTAATTGGTTGTTGCTATATTTATCCCTCCGATAACCCTGAGTATGAGGTACAAGCATACTATTGGATAAGACAAGATTTGCTTGATAGCGGCTTAGAGGATGAATTAGGCAAAACATTTAAAAAATGGCTAGAAAAATCTTGGCCATTTGGCAAAATAGAATTTCCGAGAAGAAATATATAGTTAATTAAAAACTTTTTTATATTCGTGTTTTAAATCTTGAGATGAAACTCTTTTTTGTGACATAGTATCTCTATCTCTTATAGTCACTGTATCATTTTCGATTGTTTCAAAATCAACTGTTATACAAATAGGTGTGCCAATCTCATCATGACGTCTGTAACCTTTTCCAATATTTCCTGAGTTTTCTAAAATGACCCTTCCCATACCTAGTGCTTGAAGATCATTCTTAATCTTGCTTGCTTTATTGACTAAATCCTCATTATTTCTTTTAAGAGGAATTACGGCCGCTTTAATTGGAGACAAATGAGGTTTCAAACTTAACACAATTCTTTTATTTCCGTTTTCTAAATCCTCCTCCTTGTAAGCTTCATTGAGTAGAGCAAATACACCTCGATCAACACCAGCGGAGGGTTCTATAACATACGGGATGTACCATTCTTTACTTTCTAAATTTTGAATACTCAATTTCGTTGTTGATTGGTTGTTTTTCATTACATCTGCGGATATCTTAAAGTCATTTTGATTTTTAGTGTGAGAGCCAAGATCAAAATCAGTTCTGTTTGCTATACCTTCTAACTCTTCAAGTCCATGTGGAAATTCGTACATAAGATCTACAGTAGCTTTTGAATAGTGAGATAGGTCAGCATCTTCAACGTCTAGCTTTTTTAATCTTTTTTCAGATATACCTTGATCAATCCACCATGAATATCTCTTGTCTACCCAATATTTATGCCACTCATCATCTTTGCCTGGTTCAACAAAAAATTCTAATTCCATTTGTTCAAACTCTCTAACTCTGAATATAAATTTGCCTGGAGTGACTTCATTTCTAAATGCTTTACCTATCTGCGCGATTCCAAAAGGAATAGTCTTACTTGTTGAGTCCAATATATTTTTAAAATTTGTAAAAATTTGCTGTGCGGTTTCAGGTCTTAGGTAAGCATAATTACTGCCATCATCTACAGGACCAACTGTGGTTTTAAACATAAGATTAAATGGTCGAGGTTCAGTTAGATCGCTAGACCCACATGCTGGACATTTTCCATCCGTGGCCTGGTCAGATCTAAATCTATTTTTGCAATTTCTACAGTCGACTAAAGGATCAGAGAAAGTATCTTCATGGCCTGAATATTTTAATACGTGTCTACTTGTTAAAATAGATGCATCAAGTCCTTCAACGTCATCTCGATCATAGATCATTGATTTCCACCACGAGGATTTAAGGTTGTTTTTTAATTCTACTCCGAGTGGACCATAATCATATATTCCTTGCAAGCCACCATAAATTTCACTTGATTGAAAAATAAACCCCCGTCTTTTACATAATGAAACGAGGTCTTCCATGTTTTTAGAGGCCATATCGACTCCAGAATGAATTTTCCCTTAGAGCTTCTGTAAGCCGGTCAACAATATCGTTATTTGAAATCTGATTATTTAAAATATTTTTAATGAATGATTTTTTTTCTTCTATGTTCCTAATCTTTAATTTTTTTCCGTAATATTTTTCAATGTATGAGTTTAGTTCTTCATTCGAGTCTACTAAACCAAGTTTTTTTGCTTGTTCGCCTGTCCAAAACTCCCCATTAAAAACTTTTTTTGGGTCTATTTTCTTTTTTCTATTTTTTGAGACTAAATCTTTGAAATTTTCAAATATGCTATCCTGAACTTTGATCAGCTTATCTATGTCTTTTTTAGAGACTTCTTCAAATGGATCTAGAAACGATTTTCTATCTCCTTTTGTAAAAACTCGCCTTTTAATGCCTAGTTTATCTATTAATTTTTTGAATCCAAAAGAGGCACTGATTACTCCTATTGATCCGACTATTGAACTTTTATTGGCGATTAAAATATCTCCTGCACACATCAGCATATAACCTCCTGAGGCAGCAACATCCTCCGCGATTGTAATCACTTTCACATTGTTTTTCTTCGATAAATTTCTTATACGGTTGTGTATAAGCTCGGATTGAACCGGTGAACCACCTGGAGAGTTGATCTTAATGACTACTACAGATGGCTTTTTAAAGCTAAAAGCTTTATCTAGAATAGGGGTACAATTCTCAAGTGTCAGTCCCTTTTGAAATCTACCGAGATCTCCAATAACACCTCGCAAGCCAACTATATTTATTCTTGTTTTAGAGGATATAAAGCTCATTTTTAATTTTTGCCTGAAATCAATAACTTTTAATTATATGAGACTATATTATAAGTACATCTAAATATAAAACAAAATCATAATTAATAAGTGAATACACCAGTAAAATCATTATCGAATTTACTTAAAAGCTCTCTGAAGAGAGTTGAAAGAGAAATCAGTAAGAACATCAAGGATGAAGAAAAATTAATTACTTTAACAGCAGGTCATCTCATTAAAGCTAAGGGAAAAAAAATAAGGCCCCTTCTTACATTAATTGTATCAAAAATGCTAAATTATAAAGGTAACGCGGATGTAACACTTGCTGTCTGCATTGAGTTTATTCATAACGCCACTTTGTTGCATGATGATGTAATTGATACAGGAAAGATCAGAAGAGGAAAATTAAGCGCAAATCAAATATGGGGAAATAAAGTAAGTGTTTTAGTTGGAGATTACCTGTTGAGTAGAGCTTTTAAGCTAATGGTAAAAAATAAATCAATAAAACTACTAGAGATATTATCCCAAACATCACTCATTTTAGCAAGAGGACAAATACAAGACGTAGGCAATAATCAAAATGTTAACTTAACAGAAAAAAAGTATTTATCTATCATAGATGCTAAAACTGCTGAGCTTTTTAGGATATCTTGTTTCTTACCAACCATCATTACTGACCAAGATAAAAGAACTCAAAAAATATTTAATGATTTTGGATTTAATTTTGGCATGGCCTTTCAGTTATCTGATGACGTATTAGATTATTTTGGTGACTCGAGCAAAATGGGTAAAAGTATTGGGAAAGATTTTTTTGAGGGTAAAGTAACATATCCAGTCATTCATTGTTTCAAAAAATCTGATAAAAAGTCAAAAAAAATTATAGCCAAGCTATTTTTTAAGAGAAAAAGAAGTAAAAAAGATCTGGCACTAATTCTGGATCTGATGAAGAAAACAAATACTTATAAAAGTTCAATCGAATTTGTTGGAAAATATGCAGAAAAAGCCAAAACTAAGATTAATAAATTTGAAGGAAATAAATATAAAGTGTATCTTGATGATTTAGTGGATCATTTAATAATCAGAGACAAATAAAAAATAAATATGTCATTTAATACTTTTGGAAAAAATTTTCGATTTACAACATGGGGGGAATCTCATGGGGAAGCTATTGGATGTATAATTGATGGTTGCCCTCCTCTAATACCACTTAAGGAAAAGGATATTCAGAAATATTTAGATATGAGAAAGCCAGGAAAAAATAGATTTGTTACACAAAGAAGAGAAGATGATAAAGTTTCAATTTTATCTGGTGTATTTGAGGGAAAAACAACTGGAACTCCGATAATGCTGTTAATTTGGAACAAAGATCAGAAATCAAAAGACTACAGCGATATAAAAAATAAATTTAGACCTGGACATGCTGACCTAACATATTTTTTGAAATATGGAATAAGGGATTATAGAGGTGGAGGTCGTTCTTCCGCAAGAGAAACTGCGAGTAGAGTAGCTGCTGGCGCTGTCGCAAGAAAAGTAATTGGGCATATATTAAAAAAAGATATTTTAATTCAAGGTGCAGTTACACAAGTTGGAAAGCTCACAATTAATCAAAGAAATTTCAATTGGAATGAAGTAAAGAAAAATTCATTTTTCTGTCCTGATAAAAAAATAGTTAAAGTTTGGGAAGAGTACCTAGATGAAACTAGAAAAAAAGGATCATCATTGGGTGCAAAATTATTAGTAAATGCTAAAAATGTTCCCGCCGGACTTGGAGAACCAGTATATGGTAAATTAGATGCTGACCTTGCAGGTGCAATGATGAGCATCAACGCTGTTAAAGGTGTTGAAATAGGAGCTGGCAATGAGGCTGTTGAATTATCAGGAGATGAAAACTCCGACGAAATAAGAGCTAATAAATATAAAAAAATTATCTTTTCTTCTAATAACTCTGGCGGAATCTTAGGTGGTATATCAAGTGGTCAGGATTTAAATTTATCAATAACGATTAAACCAACGTCGTCAATTTTGAAGGCAAAAAAAACAATTAACAATAAATTTCAAAATACATCGATTTCAACAAAAGGTCGTCACGATCCATGTGTAGGTTTGAGAGCTGTCCCAATTGCTGAGGCTATGATGGCGTGTGTTTTAGCAGATCATATATTGCGCAACAGAGCGCAATGTGGCTAAACTTTTAGATCAACTAAAAAATCAATAAGCAACAAAGTCTTTTTTTTCTTTAATTTAATTTTCTTCAAATTCTTTAACGTCTTTTCAGCTAGTTTTTTTTTGTAATTTAGTAAAATCTCAGTATTTACCTTTGACATTCTTGGAAAATCTCCAATGTCATCATTGATTTGAAAAATTTCTCCGATGTACTCTCCAATTTTTTTCATACTATTTTCGACACTCTTATTTTTATTTGCACAAATTGCAACTGCTTGACAGCAATAAGACATTAATTTTGCAGTTTTTAATTTGTTTAATTCTAATCTCCCACTTACAGTAGGTGATTTTAAACTCAAATCATAGTATTGCCCTAAAAGAAGTCCTTTTTCACCTGAAACTTTGCTCATTACTTCAATCAACTTTGTTTTTTTCTTATCTGATATTTTAAAAGAACTACTAGATAAAATTTGATATGCTTTTGTCAATAAAGCACATCCTGCGAGAATTGCAGTATATTCATTGAATTTATAGTGTGTTGTTTTTTTACCTCTTCTAAATTGATCGTTGTCCATAGAAGGTAAATCATCATGCACAAGAGAATAATTATGTAACATCTCAATTGCTGAAGCTAAATTAAAAATAACACTATTTGATAAATCCAATTCTTTACCAAAAATATAGACTAGATATGGTCTAAATCTTTTACCTCCTGTATTAATTGAATACAGGATAGCTTGATTTAATAGATTTTTATCTTTACTAAGTTTTTTTTTTAAAAATTTATTGAATCTAATGGTAAATTTTTTCAAATCGTTATTTATGATTTGATGTTTCATTTACTTTTTTTTAGATATTTTACCATCTGGCAGAACTTTGATTTCCTCAAGTTTTAAAACTGCATCGTCTAATTTTTGTTGGCAATGGGCTCTTAATTGCGATCCACGCGTATAATACTCAATAGACTTTTCAAGATCAATGTTTCCACTCTCTAAATTTTCTACGATCTCAGATAGTTCTTCCATAGCTTTTTCAAAAGAAAGTTTTTTTATGTCATCAGGTATTTTAGTCATTATTTTGTAACTCTCTTATATGGGTAATCATTGAATTTTCTAAAGCTTGTATATCATATCCACCTTCAAGCATAGAAATAATTCGATTATCACAATATTTATCTGCAATACTCATCAACTTTTGTGTAATCAATTTAAAATCATTTTCTAAAAGTTCTAACGATGCCAATGGGTCTTTTTTGTGAGCATCGAAACCCGCTGATAAAATTAAAAAATCTGGTTTTTGATCATGTAATTTTTTTATAATCATCTCATCAAATGCCGATTGATATTGAGATGAATTTGTTCCCGCTTGAAGAGGTACATTAACAATATTGCCTACTCCTTTTTCATTTGTATCGCCTGTTCCAGGATACAATGGATATTGATGAGTTGAATAGTAATGCACCTTAGAATTTTCATAGAATATATCTTGCGTTCCGTTTCCATGATGAACATCAAAGTCAATAATGGCAATATTTTCTAAACCATACCGATTAATCAAGTACTTTGCAGATATAGCTACATTATTAAATACACAAAAACCCATTGAACGGTCATAACATGCATGATGGCCTGGCGGCCTTACAATACAAAACGCATTCATACATTTTTTATTTATAACGTTATCTGCTGCGTCTATGCCAGCGCCTGCAGCTTTTAATGTTGCCTCAAAAGAACCACGAGAAACAGGTGTTTCTTGATCCAGAAAAACTATCTGTTCATCTTTTGGAAAACGATCAAGAGTTTCATCTACAAATCTTTTATCATGTACTTCATAAATATGAGAGTAATCTACCTTATTCGGTTTAATTATTGATATATTTTTAAATTCTTCATTATTTATTAAATCGATGATATTTTTTACTCGATCAGTTCTCTCTGGATAATCGAGAGAAGATACATGATCTTTAAAACTATCATCGAAATATATTTGTGTTTGAGTCATTTAATGAAATCTAAAATAATAAATCTAAATTCAAATAATATTAAAATTATAACTAGAAGTCTACTCATAGGAAAAACTATAGTAATCCCAACAGATACCGTTTATGGTATTGCAGCCGATGCAAAGAGTTTTCAAGGCGTTGAAAATATATTTAAGATTAAAAAAAGACCCAAAAGATTTCCTCTTATTCTGTTTACTCATTCAATTGCTGAAGCTAAAAAGCTTGCAATATTTTCACCCTTTGAAGAATATTTGGCATCAAAATATTGGCCTGGACCACTTACTTTGATATTAAAAAAGAAAGGAAAAAAGTTTTACAATGGGGATAAAAGATTGTCTAAGGTAGGTATACGCATTCCAAAAAATAAAGATGTTATAAAAATTCTCGAGTACATTCAAAAGCCACTTGCAACTACAAGCGCTAATATTCATGGAGAAATAAATATAAAATCTATAAATCAATTAGGAATAATAAAATCAAAAGATGTTGCTTATGCAATCGAAAAAAAAGGTAAAATGAGCTTTAAAGAGTCAACTTTAGTTGAAACTAAAAATAATCAAATAAAAATTATACGCGAAGGTTCTTTGTCTAAAAAATTAATCAATAAAGAATTTAAAAATTTTAACAAGAAACATTAATTAAGCGTCTACGAATGCATTAAAAGAAAAACACCGTCTCTCACCATCTCCTCTAAAAGGGTGGACATCATGCATTAAAAAAGAAGGGAAAATATACAAATCTCCTACCTTAGGCTTAAATGTTTCACGGTGCTTAACTAGCGGAGGGCTGTTCCTGGGCATAGAAACACGACCATCAAAAAATGATATTAAACCTGCTAAATCTTTTTCTTTATTTAATCGTATAGAAGAGGGAATTTTTAAATAACCCACACCGCTGATGTTGCCTCTGTGTAAATGAGGTGGATTAAAATCCCCAGCATACTGACTTACTATCCAAGCTCTTTCAATTTTAATTTTCTTAACTTTTATATTTAATGTTTGCTTATAATAATCTTTTATTGAATTAATTATCTGTTTTTCTATTCCAGCTTTTAAAATTTTATTTGGTATTTTAAACTGCTGTTTCATACTTCCTATGAGACTATGATCATAATCATACTTTTTAGATAAGGACTTATTTTTTGACACTTGATCTGAAAACTTGTTTAAGTTTGTAACTGTTCTCGATGAGAGCTTTGTTTTGCCTATTGTTGGTCCAAATGGTTTATATATCTTCATATTTTTTTCTGGTGCGCCCGGAAGGATTCGAACCCTCAACCCTCAGATCCGAAGTCTGATGCTCTATCCAGTTGAGCTACGGACGCATCTATATTATATTTCACGTACCATGCTTTTTCTTAAGATACTAGAGAAATTAGGACGAAAAAAAGTTGTGATGGACAGAGGCCCTTCACACCCAGAATATCATTTAGCAAAACCATGGACCGCCAGGTATTATTTGCTATTTAGAAAAAGACCAAAATGGTTTCCTTTCAATATACTTATTCATCATATTTTAGATAATGATCATGGAATTGGGCTACACAATCATCCCTTTCCATATATTACAATTATTTTAAGTGGTGGTTACTGGGAGACAAACATCAAAGAAGAAAGAAAATGGCGTGGAAAATTTTATATAGGCTTCAGAAGTGCTGATAATTTGCACCGGGTTGACTTAGAGCCAGGCATTAAGCCAATTACAATTTATATTGCTGGTCCTTACGGACTGAGAAAAAAAGGAAGAAGTGAATATGGAACTTTAAACTAATTTTTTTCTAAGTTCCGTTCTGAGTTTACGATCTTTTTTTAAAACAATTTCCCTTTTCATTGCATCTGATTTAGACTCAAAAATCTCTTTATACAAAAGTTTCCATTTGCTACCTCTAGTGTACTTTGCACCTTTTGAGGCGTTATGAGCACTTATTCTTTTATCAATATTATTGGTCCAACCAACATATGTTCTGGGCTTAGGATTAGTTGTGCCAATGATATACACATAGAATTTCATGATTCTAAACATAATAATTGTAATTAGTACTTAATTAAATATAGTATCTTTAAATAAATAGGAGAAAAAGCATGCGTACTACTCTTACAGTTTTAGCTTTCAGTTTTATGATTTCAGCTTGTACTACATTACAAAGCATAAATGAAACCATTAAAGGTGATGGCGTTCCTTATATTCCAGGAATATAAATATTAGAAGCTGGCCCTTTTTTAGGGTCAGTTTTCTTTTTTTGTAATAATTAGAAAAAAAAGTTAATTAGTCAAAGCGCCTACTTAAATTTTATAGTTTCCAATATGTATAAAGTTCAAATTTCTGGGACCGGCCTTTACACTCCTAAGGAAAAAATCTCTAATGAGGAATTGGTACAATCATTCAATAAATATGTTGATGAATTTAATGAAATAAATTCAGAAGATATTAAAAATGGAAAAACCCAACCTTTGGAAAAATCCAGCGCTGAATTCATAGAAAAAGCATCAGGCGTTAAATCAAGATATGTACAAAATAAAACAGGAATTCTAGATACTTCTTTTATGAGGCCTAAATTGAGAGAAAGGTCAGAAGAAGAATTATCTAATTTAGCTGAAATGGGGGTCATTGCAGCTAAAGATGCGATTAAAAACTCAAATATAGATGTAGATGATATTGATGCAGTAATTGTAGCTTGTTCAAATCTTGAGCGTGCCTATCCAGCAATTGCAATTGAAATACAAAATGCTTTGGGTATCAAAGGTTTTGCTTTTGATATGAATGTTGCGTGTTCATCAGCAACTTTTGGAATTCAAACTATCTTCGACATGGTAAAGTCTGGAAGTATAAAGTCTGCTATCATGATTAATCCTGAAATTTGTACCGGACATTTAAATTTCAGAGATCGAGACTGTCATTTTATTTTTGGAGACGTTGCGACTGCAGTTATTTTAGAACGTCTTAATGAAGAAAATATCAAAGAAAACTCCTATGAAATAATTGGTACTAGATTATTAACTAAGTTTTCAAACAATATAAGAAATAATTATGGCTTTTTAAATAATTCATCGCCTGATGGCGTTGGTCAGTCAGATAAATTATTTCATCAAAATGGACGAAAAGTATTTAAGGAAGTTGTTCCAGAAGTTTCTAACTTGATTAAATCTCATTTAGAAGAAAATAACCTATCGGCCAATGATCTCAAAGGCATGTATCTTCATCAAGCCAACGAGAATATGAATGTTTTAATTTCAAAGTATGTATTGGGAAAAGATGCCCCAAAAGAATTAGCACCTGTAGTTCTGGATGAATATGCAAATACAAGTTCAGCTGGTTCAATTATTGCCTTTCATAAATACAATAAATCATTAAATAAAAATGATTTAGCAATTATATGTTCATTTGGAGCTGGCTATTCAGTTGGAAATGTAATTGTAAAAAAGATAGCTTAAAAATTTGGCTCTTTAGAAAATAATCTTCTCACCATTGGTTCAAAATGATCTAACGGGAAGGATTCATAATTAGGATCAAAAGATTTTTGATCCCACTTTTCACAAAAATCAATCGCATCTTGATAGTATGGGTGGTCTTTAAATTTATCTCGTGAATTTCTATCCTTGCCTAAATGATGAGCATAATAATATTCTTGAAAAAGGCCATGATGCAACATAATCCAATGAACCTTTTCAGAAACATACGGCCTTAAAACAGCCGCTATGAGCTGACTGTGATTGTAAGGAGCAAGACTGTCTCCTATATCATGTAACAATGTAGCAACAATCATTTCTTCATCTGCTCCATCTTTTTCAGCCCTGGTTGCTGATTGCAAAGAATGCTCTAGTCTTGATACTTGGTACCCATCAACTGAATTATCTAAGTTTTTTAATGATTCCAAAATTCGATCAGGAAGTTCATTTACATAGTTTTTTTCATATTCAGCCAAAAGTTCATAATCTTCTTTTGACCCTTTTTTCATTTCGGTAAACTTGACTGTCTTCATTCTACTTCCTTAGAGAGTAGTTTATATTTACTTTCAGCAGAGTCATGGTCAATATATAGCCCTTGAAGCCAACGACTTCCTTCAGATGTATTGTAGCTTCTTCTTCCATGCAAAGTTCTGTAATTATTCATAACTAATAAGTTACCAGGCTCTAAATGAAATTGTAATATATATTTATCTGAATTGATCATTTGATGCATAACTCTTTTAGCAGCATAAAATTCTTCCAAAACCTTTGGCTCATCGTAAAATACAAAGTCTAATCTATTACTATATTTTATTTGTTTGAGTTCTCCTCTAGCACTTAATTTTATAATTTTTCCAGTTTTTTCTAAAATAGCATCATTATCTTCAAATTTATAATTTATTAGAGTATTTACTAGGATATTAAAAGCTTGTGGATTTTCTTTTTTTAGATCCTCTGCAACTTTGAAACCATCAACAACTGTGGAATCTCCACCTTTGCAACTGTTTTCAATACAAAATAAAAATTGAATTGATGGTACTGGTTTTCTGTAGGGATTATCAGTATGCGATTCTAATTCGATGGATGTATAAGCTAAGTCATTAGGTTGTTTTTGTGACCTCACATTAAATAGCTTTCCAAAATTAGTTTCTCGAATAAACCCAATTTTTTCAGCAAATTTTATAACTTCTCCATCCTTAGCTGGCAAATCTTCGACTACAACGTAGCCATACTGATGATAAAATTTTAAAATTTCAAACAATTGCTGACTTTCGTTTGCTCCATAGGCAAAACTAAATTTTTTTAACTCAGCATCATTTTTATTCCAATAAATCTTTGGCGGTAGGACATTTGATCTTGTAATTTCTGTTATTAACTTATCTAAACAATAAGTTGCACTATGGTTATCAGAAAATTCTACAAGCATTTTGTTATCTGCTAGTAGCTGAGCATTCTTTATTTGCAAATCAGGTTTAATCTTTTCAGGATCATATAATCTTTGGAAAGAATTTTGATCAACTTCCCCTTTTTCAATTGATCGTTCCCGTATCCACAAGGGATGTATTTTAAAAATTTCCTCTTTATCAAATACTCTTAATTCTTTTGAGTCAAAATCTAGCTTCATATTTGAAAATATATGATTAATAGTCTAATTCTTCAATATTTTCATATTCTACAAGACATTCTGGATTTGCAAGAGCCTCCATATTTTTAACTTTTTTACCGTTTATAATATCTCTTACAGTCAATTCAGCTATCTTACCGCTCCGAGTTCTTGGAATATCAGTAACTTGAATAATCTTTGCGGGCACATGTCTGATGGAGGTTGAATTTTTAATATTTTCCTTGATATTAGCAACTAATTTATCATTTAGATGACTTTTAGCTTTAAGGGTTATAAATAAAATAATTCTGACATCATCATTCCATTCTTGCCCAACCACAATCGATTCATTGATATCTTCTAGTTTTTCAACAGACCTATATATTTCTGCAGTACCAATTCTAATACCTCCAGGATTGAGAGTTGAGTCGGAGCGCCCAAAGATTATAAAACCCTTATTTGCTGTTTTGATTGCATAGTCACCTTGTGTCCAAATATTGGGAAATTTTGAAAAATATGATTTTATATATTTTTCTTTATTAACATCATCCCAGAATCCAATTGGCATTGAAGGAATTGCTGATTTGCAGACTAGTTCTCCTTTTTGCTGAGTACTAACCCCATCTTCATTAAATATATCTACATCAACTCCTAAACATTCACATTGAATTTCTCCTGAAAATACTGCGCCAGTTGGATCTCCTCCAACAAAACATGAAACAATGTCAGTACCGCCACTAATAGAGGCTAAATGTACGTCTTGCTTAATATTGCTATAAACATAATTAAAACTCTCACTAACTAGTGGTGATCCAGTGCTTAAAATTGTTTTTAATTTTGATAGTTTATATTTATTTGAAATTTGAATTTGGCTATTTCTTAGCGCATCAATAAACTTTGCACTTGTGCCAAAGCAAGTAATTTCCTCTTCTTCCGCCACTTTAAAAAGTGAGTCCTGATGTGGAAAAAAAGGAGACCCCTCATAAAGAACAACTGTTGCCTTAGAAGCAAGACCAGAAATAAGCCAATTCCACATCATCCATCCACAAGTAGTAAAATAGAAAAGCTTATCGTTTTCACAAATTTCACAGTGAAGTTGCTGTTCTTTCAAATGTTGGATTAAAGGACCTCCGGTATTATGTACAATACATTTTGGTTTTCCAGTTGTACCGCTGGAATACAATATATACATAGGGTCATTAAACTGACATCTTTCAAAAGAGAGCTCACTCAATTCTCTATTGTTTTCTTCAAAAAAATTTAATTTTTCATCGATGAAACTTTTGTCTTTTTGAGAATAATCAATGCATATGGATACTTCCAATGTATTAAGCTTACTCTCAACATTTTTTATTTTTTCTAAAATTTTAAATTTCTTTCCTCCATACATATAGTTGCTGGAATAAAATAAAATTTTGGGCTCTATTTGACTAAACCTATCTAATATAGCCTGTTCACCAAAATCTGGTGAACAAGAAGACCATACCGCACCAATTGAATTTACTGCAAGAAATGAAATCAATGTTTCCGCATTATTAGTTACAATGCCTACAACTCTATCACCTTTTTTAACACCGATAGATCTCAAATATTTTGCGACTAAATTTACTTTATGAATAACTTCTTCTTTGCTGTAATATTTTTTAAATCCAATTTCATTTACATAGAGTATAGGAATAGAATTTAAATTATTAATGATATTTTCACTATAGCTAAGCTTTAAGTTTGGAAAAAATTTCTTGTCATAAATATTTTCACTTTCACTAATTGCAGGGTTTTCATTGCCACTATAGCTTATATCTAAATAACTCAAAAGACTCGTCCAGAATAAATTAGGCTTTGCTATACTCCAGTTGAATAAGGAGTCATATTCATAATCAAAATTTATTGAGTAACTTTTTTTGAGATAAGAATGGTATTTGACTAAGTTCGATTGTTTTCGTCTTTTTTCGGAGGCTTGCCACAGTAATTTTTCCATAAATTTTACTGCTTTGAATTAAATTTTAAGCAATATGTAATGCTTTTGTTTCAAGATAATCTTCAAGCCCCATATCACCGCCTTCGCGGCCGTTTCCAGACTCTTTATAACCGCCAAAAGGAGAGCCATAGTTATAACCGCCTCCGTTTACATGTACACCGCCAGCTCTAAGTTGTCTTGAAACTCTTTCTGCCCTTTCGGTGTCGCCTGTTTGTAAATATGCGGCAAGTCCGTAAGGTGTGTCATTAGCTATTTCAATAGCTTCTTTTTCATCTTCAAATGGAATTATTACAAGTACGGGGCCAAAAATCTCTTCTTGAGCTACTCGCATGCTGTTATTAACATTTATGAATATAGTTGGTTTAGTAAACCAACCTTTTTCTAACCCCTCAGGTTTACCCAGTCCACCAACAAGCAGCTCGGCACCTTCATCTATTCCTACCTGAATCATGTTTTGGACTCTATCAAACTGGATTTTATCAAATAAAGGTCCTAGATGATCTCCATCCTCTTGTGGGTCTCCAACTTTTATTTCTTCAGCCGCCTTTTTTGCAATTGTAACGACTTCATCGTAGCATTTTTTTTCAACCAGTAATCTGGTAGGAGCGTCACATGATTGTCCGGTGTTAAACATACATTCATTTACAGATGCGGTTACTTTTTCCTCAAGATCACAATCTGCAAAAACTAAATTTGGTGACTTGCCTCCAAGCTCAAGTGTAACTTTTTTGACAGTTTCAGCAGACTCTATTGTAACCGACTTTCCGCCTCTTTTAGAGCCGGTAAACGACATCATCTCAATATCTGGATGTCTTGACATGGCTATGCCCACACCCTCGCCATCACCATGAACTAAATTGAAAACACCTGCAGGGATACCAGCTTTATCTAGTATTTCGGCATAAACCATTGCTGATAATGGCGTATGTTCTGATGGTTTTAAAATACAAGTACAGCCGGTTGCAATGACTGGCAAAACTTTTAATGTGATTTGGTTTATTGGCCAATTCCATGGAGTGATTAGACCACATACTCCAATTGGTTCTTTTAATAAAATATCTGTATTGGATAACTCAATTTTTTCTTCATGTTTTTCTAATGCACTAATAAAACCATCCAAATGACCTATAGCTGCATCAGCTTGGGCTTCACGTGACATTTTTCTTGGTGCACCCATCTCCATTGTCATAGCATCAGCTAAGTCATCAAATCTTTCTTCTGAAATTTTTCGTATATTTTTCAAAATATTCATTCTCTCTTCTTTAGAAGTTTTTGAAAAACTCATAAATGCATTTTTAGCGGCTTTTACTGCGATATTTACATCTTCTTCATTACCTAATATGACTTCACCGATAACTTCCTCTGTGGCTGGATTTACGACAGGCATTTTTTTACTAGATTGTGGCGCTACCCATTGACCATCAATATAAAATTTTTGTAGATTTTGCATTTCAGATGATGATTACATACTATAGTATGGTAATTGTAAATTAATTTTTTTTCACTAGTAAAGGAATATGAACAGAGACGTCATTATTTCATGTGCTGTTACTGGATCAGGAGATACAGTCAACAAACATCCAAACATACCGGTGACGCCAGAGCAAATTGCTAATGCAGCAATTGAAGCAGCGTCAGCTGGAGCTGCTATAGCGCATATCCATGTCAGAGATTTAAATACAGGAAAGGGATCAAGAGACGATGAGCTTTATAAAGAGGTTGTGAGCCGCATAAAAGATAGTGGCACAAATGTCATAATAAATCTTACCAGTGGTATGGGCGGTGATATAGAAATTGGACCTGAGGATGATCTATTAAAGTTCGGACCTAATACTGATTTTGTTAATGCGATTGAACGACTAAGTCACGTTGAAGAAATATTACCAGATATATGTTCCCTTGATTGTGGAACTCTTAATTTTGGTGATGGCAACATGATTTATGTTAGTACTCCTGAACAATTAAGAATTGGTGCAAAAAGAATACAAGAATTAGGCGTAAAACCGGAGTTAGAAGTTTTTGATACAGGGCATATGTGGTTTGCAAATCAAATGTACGATGAGGGGTTGCTTGACAGCCCTCCTCTATTTCAAATTTGTCTTGGCATTCCCTATGGGGCACCGGCTAATACCAGTTCAATGAAAAACATGGTAGACATGCTACCATCGGGCAGTAACTGGGCAGCTTTTGGAATTGGGGTTCATCAAATGCCGATGGTTGCTCAAGCGGTTCTTTTGGGGGGCAATGTTAGAGTTGGTCTTGAAGACAACCTATATCTTGAAAAAGGTGTATACGCTTCAAACGGTCAACTTGTTGAAAAAGCGACGACAATAATTAATAATCTTGGTGCAAATGTGATGGGGCCAGATGAAGCCAGAAAAAAAACTTGGGCTTAAAGTTTGAAACAAAATAAAGTCATCACTATTGTGGGTACTGGAGTAATTGGCGCAGGCTGGGCTGCAAGATTTCTAGCTAAAGGTTATACTGTAAAAGCATATGACCCTAATAGTGTTTCACGTGAGCAGCTAAAAATAAATGTTCGAACTGCTTTTAAAAGCTTAAAGAAAATCGGTTTGAATAGAAATGCCTCATTAAGAAATCTTAAGGTCTATTCAAAATTACCTAGTGCATTGAAGGATACAACTTTTGTTCAAGAGAATGCACCAGAAAACGAAAAGATTAAAAAAAATATACTCAAACAAATTGATAATTTAGTTGATAAGAGAGTTATAATCGCATCTAGTTCGTCAGGCTTATTACCATCAAAAATTCAATCGGCTTGCAAGTTTCCTGAGAGAGTTTTAATAGGTCATCCATTTAATCCTGTATACTTATTACCTCTAGTAGAGATTGTAGCTGGCAAGAAAACTAGTCATATAAGTGTTAAAAAATTAAAAAAATTATATGAACATATTGGAATGCGACCACTTATTGTTCAAAAAGAAATAGAAGGATATATTTCAGACAGACTACAAGAAGCGTTATGGCGTGAAGCCTTGCATATTATAAATGACGGGGTAGCATCAACGGATGAAGTTGATGATGCAATTGTTTATGGTCCTGGATTGAGATGGGCTTTTATGGGGGTTTGTTTAACGTTCCATTTAGCTGGTGGAGAAACTGGCATGAAACACATGCTGGAACAATTTGGTCCTGCACTAAAACTCCCTTGGACAAAATTGAAAGCACCTGAATTAACCAACAAACTTAAAAAAAGCAATGGTTTCAGGAACAAAAAAACAAGCAGGAAAATTCAATATTAAAGAATTAGAAAAACAAAGAGATTTGTTTTTGATTGAAATTATGAAAACTTTAAATAAGAATCAAAAAGGTAAGTTTCCGAATTGGGACAGAAAATATAATACATTTAAATAAGATATGAATGAGAATCCATCAATATCATCATTAAAAAAGAATGGTAAATCGATTCTAATTGATTGGAGTGATGGTGAGCAGAGTAAATTTAATTTTTTATGGTTAAGGGATAATTGTCCATCAGAAGTTCACCCTACTGCAAGGGAGAGAACCTTTAACTTGCTAAATGTTTCAGAAAATATTTACCCAAAAGCGTTTACAATAAATGATAAAGGGCAGTTGGAGATTGAGTGGAGTGAAGGAGGCCATATAAGTCACTATGACGTCGAATGGCTTCGACATAACTGTTACACGATGAAAAGTAAGAAAAAAATATAGTTCACCTTATTTTTTGTGGGATAATAGTATGCAATCAAATTTTGAAGATATTCAAATAGATTATCAAGAAATTATTAGTGGAGATGAAGGAATAAAAAAAATGGTTAGAACAACTTCACTATAAGGGCATTTCAATTGTAAAAAATGCACCCACTGAAAAAGAGTCAGGTTTTGATGTTCTATCTAATATAAGTCATCATAGAGAAACTTTTTTTAAAACACCATTTGAAGTAATCGACATTCCTAATCCAAATAATTCAGCATATACAGCTGCAGCTCTAAGAAATCACATCGACTTACCATATTATGAAATTGCTCCTGGCTACCAGTTCCTTCATTGTTTAATAAACGATGCAACCGGTGGTGAATCAGTTGCGTTAGATGGATTTAAAGTTGCAAGCTATATGAAAGAAAATTTTACTGAATATTTCAAGATTCTTCTTGATACACCTGTAAAATTTGTAAATAGAGATTACACCGCAAACACAATTAGAGTAATGCATAAACCCATATTTACTCTAGATCACAACAATGATTTTAATGATATACGGTTCAGCGTTGCTTATATGGGAATAATGGATTGCAGTCCTGAAGTTATGGATAGCTTTTATGAAGCATATCGTAAACTTCTTTCATTGCTACATGACCCTATGTTTGAAATCAATTTCAGATTAGAAGCTGGAGATATTTTTAGCTTTAATAACAGAAGAGTCTTGCATGGCAGAAAAGAATACGATACCAATTCAGGTAATAGACACCTCCAAGGATATTATATTGATAGGGATGAGATCGTAGGTAGATTAAATTATTTGAATAGAATTAATCCTTAATTAATAAAATGAAGATAAATCGTAAAATATTACCAAATATAAATAATTACTACAGCGATAATCATAAGATAGACCCAAGCCAGGGGGTGCATCTGGGCGATGGAACAATCAATGATGGCGATCGTGTCGAAATTGGCCCAACCGCATTAGCCTATGCTGAATGGCAAGATGCAGGGCTTATATTGCCAGATCTGACTGAGATGCGCAAAGCCAGACACAAACGCTTGACTGATGCAATTGTAGCCAGGGGTTATGGGGGCTTATTGATGTTTGATCCCCTTAATATTCGTTATGCAACTGACACGACAAATATGCAGTTGTGGAACACCCACAATCCGTTCCGGGCGTGCTTGCTTTGTGCTGATGGGTATATGGTACTCTGGGATTATAAAAACGCACCATTCCTCGCCCAATACAATCCACTTGTTCGGGAGAGCCGCTCAGGTGCGGACATGTTTTACTTCGCCCGTGGTGACCGGATTGGGCCAGCAGCTGACGCTTTCGCAGCTGAGGTACTAGACTTAATTGCCACTCACGCTCCAGGTTGTACACAAGTCGGTATAGACAAAATTCAGCCTGCAGGTTTAGATGCGGTCCGTCGAGCAGGGCTTGAGTACTGTGACGGTGAGGAAGTGACAGAACGTGCACGAGCTATCAAAACCGAGCACGAATTACGAGCAATGCGCTGTTCTATTTATTCTTGTGAACGCTCGATGGCAGTTATGGAGGAGTTTGCACGCGCAGAAATTCCAAAAGGTGGTGTGACAGAGGATGATGTTTGGGCGGTACTTCATGCAGAAAATATTAAAAGAGGTGGCGAGTGGATTGAGACAAGACTGCTTACTTCAGGGCCACGCACCAACCCATGGTTTCAAGAATGTGGGCCAAGGATCATATCTGAGAACGAAATTCTTGCTTTTGATACTGATTTGATCGGCCCCTATGGGATTTGTGCAGATCTCAGTCGTACTTGGTGGATTGGAGATAGTTTAGCGCCAGCTAATATGCGCGAGAGTTATGCAGAGGCAGTAGAACACATTCGCTATAACACAAGGCTTCTCAAGCCCGGCCTCCACATGGAAGACTTAACTCATTCTTTGCACGTGTTGCAGGACAAGTATCAGGCGCTCAAGTATTCATCACCTATGCATGGTGTCGGGATGTGTGACGAATGGCCATTGATCGCCTACCCAGACCGTTTGGTTAAAAATGCCTTTGACGCTGTTCTGGAACCAGGACTGACTCTTTGTGTCGAGGCTTTGGTGGGTGAAGTTAATGGGGACCACATGGTCAAGCTTGAGGATCAGGGTGTCGTAACAAATAATGGTTACGAAACGATTTCTACTTATCCGCTTGATGAGCGCTTGTTTTCAAATTAGAAATGCTTTTTCATTCCAAAAAAGAATAGCCTTGTCATTTTTTTAATTCGACAGAATATTAAATTAGGTATAATTTTTTATTTATTATTTGAATAAATTAGGAGTGCATTCATGAAAAAAGATCTGATAACGAGATTAAATGAGGGACCAATCATTTGTGCTGAAGGTTATTTATTCGCCATGGAACGAAGAGGTTACTTATCCGCAGGAGGATTTGTTCCTGAAGTTGTTTTAGAGCACCCAGAAGTTGTTACTCAATTACATAGAGAATTTATAAGAGCAGGATCTGATGTTGTCCAAGCTTTCACTTATTATGGCCATAGAGAAAAATTAAGAATAATTGGGAAAGAGCATTTATTAGAGTCTTTACAGAAAAATGCTCTTCAAATTGCAAAAGATGCAGCTAATGAATATAAAGATTTAGATCTTATGGTTTGTGGAGATGTAGCAAATACAAATATTTATGATCCAAATGATAAACAATCTCTTATTCAATGTCAGAAAATGTATGAGGAACAAGTGGCGTGGGCAAAGGAAGCGGGAGTTGATTTTATTGTCGCTGAGACAATTAATTGGACTGAGGAAATGAAAATTGCTCTAAAAGCAATCAAAGATGAAGGCATGATTGCAGTTACAAATTTTGCGATACCCAGGGGAGATAAGACAAGAGAAGGACATACACCTGAAGATGCATGTAAAATGATGGAAGACTTGGGTGCAAATGTCGTTGGTTTAAACTGTTATAGAGGGCCAGATATGACTATGAAACTTCTAGAAAAAGTAAGAGATAAAGTATCTTGCCATGTTGCTGGATTGCCAGTGCCTTATCGAACAACAGAAAAGGAACCTGGTTTTTTAAATATTTCTGATGATGGATGTGATTGTATTCCTGGAAATAATGCATTTCCTGTAGCCTTGGATAATCTTTTTTGTAATCGTTTTGAAATGGCTAAATTTGCTGCAGACTGTATGGAAAAAAATATCAACTTTATTGGAATTTGTTGTGGCGCCGAAGCACATCACGTGAGAGAAATGTCAGTTGCAGTTGGTAAAAAACCAATTTCGATGAAATATATGCCGGACATGAGAAAACATTTTCACCATGGAACAGACGAAACTCTTAAGCAGGTAAATAAAGAATTCACACCTTAAGAATGCAAACTCATGCTAAAGTTGTTGTTATTGGCGGGGGAGTTGTAGGTTGCTCTATTCTTTTCCATTTAGCAAAGTTTGGGGTGAAGGACTGCGTTCTCCTTGAGCGAAAAGAATTAACAGCAGGATCCTCATGGCATGCCGCAGGAAACGTTCATGTCATTTCTTCAGATCCAAACATATCCAGACTGATGGCATATACAATAAACTTGTACAAGGAAATTGAAGAGACTTCAGGTCATTCAGTTGGCTTTAAACCAAGTGGAGGGTTTTATTTAGCCTCTAATGAAGTTTGGTCTGATTATCTTAAAAGAGAAAGAACAAAAGCCAGATACATGGGTCTTGATCAAGAGTTTATCTCATTAGAGGAGGTTGCAAAAAAAAATCCTCTTATCGATCCCAATAAATATATTTCAGCTTTGTGGGATCCGATCGATGGAGAAGTAGATCCATCAGGTGTCACATATGCATTTGCAAAATCTGCAAAAGTTCATGGCGCTAACTATTACACAAATACTGAGGTTAAAGACACTAAGCAAAGAGAAGATGGAACCTGGGATGTGTTTACTGATAAGGGCAATATTCATACAGAAATTGTAATTAATGCTGCAGGACTTTGGGCGAGAGAGGTCAGTAAACTTGCTGGATTAAATTTGCCTGTACAGCCAATGGAGCATCATTATTTAATCACTGATACAATTCCAGAAATAGCAGCGATGCCTAAGGGAACAAGGCTACCAGTTGGAACTGATTTTGATGGTAATATCTATTTTAGACAAGAAGGACAAGGCATGTTGCTTGGCACATATGAACATAAGTCTACTCCTTGGAAAGTTCAGGGAACCCCATTAGATTTTGGACATGAACTGTTGGAACCAAAATTAGAAAATATTCAAGATCGATTAGTCATTGGTTTTGAGAGAATGCCAGCTTTGGAAAAAGCAGGAATTAAAAATATTATTAACGGCCCTTTTACATTTGGTCCTGATGGAAATCCTCTCATTGGACCAGTTCCAGGTATGAGAAATTATTGGGTAGCAGTCGGTGTTATGGCCGGGTTCTGTCAAGGAGGAGGTGTTGGCAAATGTATTGCAGAATGGATTATTGATGGTGAACCTTCCATAGATGTTTGGGCGATGGATGTCGCACGGTTTGGTGATTATGCATCTCCACATTATGGAACAATTAAATCATCTGAAAATTATGAACGAAGATTTATTATGACATTTCCAAATGAGACTTTGCCAAAAGGAAGGAAACAAAAAACTACAGCTTTATATGATCGCTTCGTTAACATGGGAGCAGTTATGGGTGACAGCTTTGGACTCGAAAATGTTCTATGGTTTGCTGATAATCCTGATGATGCTTACGAAGAACCAACTATCAAGCGCTCTCGATCCCATAACTATGTTTCAAATGAAGTAAAAAATGTAAGAGAAAACGTTGGAGTAACAGAGATTGCTAATTTTTCTAAACATGAATTTAAGGGAAAAGACTCAAGAAAATTTTTGGATTATATTTTGGCAGGTAGAATACCTAAAGTTGGACGCATAGCACTAAGTCCAATGCTATCTAAAAAAGGTAAATTATATGGGGACCTTACAGTTTCGTGTATTAGTGAAAATCATTTTATGGTTTATGGATCTGGTGCCGCTCAGGAAATGCATCGACGATGGTTTGAACAACATCTAGATCAATATGAGGTCATTTATAAAAACAGATCTGATGATTATCACGGCCTTGCTATTTCTGGCCCAAAGTCTAGAAATTTACTGCAATTATTGGTAAGAGAAGATGTTTCTAATGAGTCATTTAAATTTAGAGATTCTAGACAAATGTTTGTTGCTGGTGTTCCTGCATTAGTCAACCGGTTGTCATTTACTGGAGAATTGGGATATGAAATATATGTAGCTCCACACTATCAAATCAAGCTGTATGAGGCTATTGAGGATGCAGGAAAAGAATTCAACATTAAACCTTTTGGTGGAAGAGCTTTGATGTCAATGAGACTAGAAAAAAATTGGGGCGCATGGACACTAGATTTTAGACCTGACTATACTCCAAAAGAAACTGGCCTTTCTGCATTTATAAATTGGGATAAAGATTTTATTGGTAAAGACGCTGCAGTTAAAGATGATAGCAATCACAGATTATTTTCCTTGGTAATTGAAACTGACAACATAGATGCGACTAACAATGAAGCTGTTATGCAGAATGAAGTATGTATCGGATATGTAACATCTGGAGGCTTCGGCCACTATGTGCAAAAAAGTATTGCTTTTGCATACTTGAACAATGATTTATTAAAATCCAAAGAAGTTTTGCAAGTTGAAATAAATGGAGAGTTTTATAATGCCTCAATTGTTGATAATGCTTGTTATGACGAAACCGGTAAAAATTTAAGGCAATAAAAAAATTCAGTAGAATTAATCCTTAGATTTTTGCAAAATATCTATAATTTTGTTTTTTGATACTGAGCCAACAAAATTGTTTTTCTCATCAATTACGTTAAGACCGGATTGACTTTCAAGTATTGCCGGCAAGCAATTTTCAATACTATCATTTACGTTTACAGTTGGATTAGAATTTGCTCGTTCACCTCCTTGGTCAAGAATTGTCTTGATTTTTAAAACTTTTATACGATTAACATCCTTAACAAAATTGGCCACGTATTGATCAGCGGGTTTTAAAAGAATTTCCTCTGCATTTCCATCTTGAACAAGTTTTCCGCCATTGAGTATAGCTATTCGGTCGCCTAATTTGAGTGCCTCATCGAGGTCATGAGTTATGAACATAATTGTTTTATTTAAATTCTTTTGTAAGTCCAGTAATTGGTCCTGCATATCAGTTCTTATTAATGGATCAAGCGCACTAAAGGCTTCGTCCATTAGCAATATATCTGGATCAGTAGCTAACGCCCTAGCTAAACCTACTCTTTGCTGCATTCCTCCTGACAATTGATTTGGGAATTTATTTTCAAAACCGGTTAAACCAACTTTTTCGATCCAGTACATTGCTCTTTCTATAGAGTCTGACTTATCTAGATTTTTTATGCTCAATCCAAACTGGACATTGTCTAATATATTTTGATGAGGAAATAGTGCAAAGCGTTGAAAAACCATCCCTGTTTTATTTCTTCTAAACTCTAGAAGATCCATTTTATTAAGTTTAGTAATATCCTCTCCATCAACTGTGACCGTTCCCTCGGTTGGCTCAATCAATCTATTAATGTGTCTTATCAAAGTAGATTTTCCTGACCCTGATAATCCCATTACAACTTGTATTGAATGCTCCTTGATATCTAGAGAAATATTATCCAACCCAAGAACATGATTATATTTTGATAATAACTCGTCTTTATCAACACCATCTCTAACTATGTCTGTGTACTCTCTTGGTCTTGATCCAAAAATTTTATACAAATTTTCTATCTTAATCTTTATCTCACTCATTTGCGCCAGCCCTATATTGCTGCATTCTTTTGCCAAATGACTGAGAAACCCTGTCAAATATGATCGCCAAAGCTACAATAGCCAAACCATTGAGAAGGCCCATTGTAAAATATTGATTGGTGATGGCTTTTAAGACTGGTTGCCCCAATCCCTTAACCCCAATCATTGAAGCAATAACTACCATTGCAAGTGCCATCATTATTGTTTGATTAATA
The DNA here is from genome assembly GCA_902519835.1 of uncultured Pelagibacteraceae bacterium. Classification (GTDB taxonomy): domain Bacteria; phylum Pseudomonadota; class Alphaproteobacteria; order Pelagibacterales; family AG-422-B15; genus CACNXQ01. The sequence continues at coordinate 2,329 of CABYLU010000006.1, read as the reverse complement.
CCAGCGAAAATTGTTGGTAAAGCTAATGGAAGCTGTACTCTAAATAATTTTTGAGTTCTATTTGCACCAAATGCATCTGCGGCTTCTAAAACTTCTTTATTAACTTCTCTAATACCAAGATCAGTAAGTCGAATTATTGGCGGGATTGCATAGATTATAACTGCAAGTAAACCAGGAATTTTACCAATACCCAATAACATAACAACTGGAATGAGATACACAAAACTTGGCATCGTCTGCATAATATCTAAAATTGGAGTAATTGCGGCTCTCGCCCTATCAGATCCTGACATTAATATGCCAATTGGTATACCTAGGCCGATAGACATTAGTGTGCAAACACCAATAATACTGACTGTGGACATCGTATCATCCCACATTCCAAAATATCCAATTAATAAAAAAGCAATTAAAGATGAAATAGTTAGAGCGATGCTTCTACTTCCATAATAAATCAATAATAAGAAAACGATTATTACGACAGGCCATGGAGAATTTTGTAGTATTTTTTCAAACCATACTAAGAAATAAAGCACTGGATCAAAAACCGCTTCAATTGTATCGCCATATTCACGTGAAAAGTTTCGGTAAGCGCCATCAAGAGACTTCTTAAATAGGCGAAGACTCTCCTTACTCATTTCAGGAAATGAAATAAAAAATTCGGTAAAGTTCATATAGATATGCGGACTATATTTCTATAGTCCGCAATATTATTTTTTTAATTATAACGCTGCTTCAATTTTAGCTTTCGCATTACCGTCAACCCAGCTGTGCCATTCTGTATAGTTTTTCAGAAAATGTATAGCTGTGTCTTCGCCAGATGCTTGATTGTCATCTTTCCAAGCTAATAAAGCATTAACAGTGCTGTTTGGAAGTGCTCTCTTTGAAATGTATTCCATTCCAAGATCAGAACTATTTTTAAAGTTATCAGTTACAACAGTGTATACTTCAGAAACAACCCATGCGTTAGGTTTTGGATCTGCACATCCGTCTTGAGAAGTACAAGTGTCCCACTCTTCTTTACTGTGTTCAACACCAAAGCTTAGTTTCTTAAGTGGATATTTGCCAAGAACTGCTGTGGGAGCCCAATAGTATCCAAACCATCCCTCTTCTTTATTATATGCTTCACCGATAGAACCAGCTAATGCACCACCTGATCCAGGATCAACTAGTCTCCATCCTTTTGCTTCCATATCATACGCTTTAAAGAGATTTCCGGTACTAATTTGACAGTTCCAGCCTGATGGACATGTATAAATTGCTCCATCTCCACCTTCCGGATGAGGGAAAAGTTCAGGGCGCTCTATAACGTCATAAACCGTTTGGATATCAGGATTTGCATCAGCCATGTACTGAGGAATCCACCATCCTTCTTCACCAGTGTCCGACAGTACCTCAGCTGCATAATGCAAACGACCCTCACCTACTGCATTATCTAGAGCTATACGAACTGAATTAATCCAGAGTTCAGGAGCTACATCCGGCTCACCTTTTTCCATCATTGATGTTGCTGTTGGCATAGTATCGCCGGGTACAAGTTCAACATTACAACCATACCCATTTTCTAATACTATTTTATCTACATGAGCAAACATTTCAGCTGATGCCCAATTCATTTCTGCTACAGTAATTGTGCCACAATCAGCTACTTCCTGATTCCTGTCGCAACTAACTGCAAAAATAACTGCAAAACCTACTAAAAATATTCCAATTGCAGATTTTTTAAAAAATTTATTCATTTTAATCTCCTAATTTATATCTTTCATTATAATTGAAACATATATATGTAAGTGCTTCCACATAAAAAATAATTAAATTATGTTACATAATTAATTAGATAAATGTCTGATTTAATTATTTTTTTACTGAATAGATCTCGATTAATGGTGCGCTCATTACGAATATTGCACCAATAAACTCTCTAATCGAGATTATTTCATTTGCAAGCAGATAGGCAGATATAACGCCAATAACAACTTCGAACATTAATAGGATCCCCGCGCGTCCTGGATCAACTTGATCCTGACCATAGGTGACAAGCCAGTAACCTGGCAATAACCAGATAAATGCGAATATTAAAATTATCAAAATAGTATTCTTTAAAATATCATAGTTAAATCCTGAAAGTATTTGCCCATCTGGTAAGAATGTTGCAATAACAACAAAAAGACCCCCAATTAAAATAAAAACTGAAGTACCGAAATTTACATCAAGTTCCTCATTTATTCTTATGAGTGTTGCACAGATTGACCAGAGAAATCCTGAGAGAATTCCAAACAGATCTGCAAGTGTGCTAGGCATAAAATTTCCTTGATCCAACCCAGTTATA
>CABYLU010000005.1 GCA_902519835.1 uncultured Pelagibacteraceae bacterium | reverse complement strand
AAGTAATTCAACTGGCATTAAATTAGAGAGCATTATTGGCATCTCCTTAGTTAAAACTCCACCTTCGTTTTTCTGATCTTGTTTTTGATGTTTCTTTGAAATATTCACACCTTTAACAATTGCTTTCATGCCCAATATTTTCATTACTTCACCAACTTTTCCCTTATCCTTGCCTGTGTTAACGGTAACTTGATCACCTTTTTTTAATCTCATACTCATTATAAGACCTCCGGTGCTAGTGAAATGATTTTCATTTGTTTTTTTGATCGTAGCTCTCTACAAACAGGGCCGAAGATTCTTGTCCCTACCGGTTCACCCTGATTATTAATTAACACAGCGGCGTTTGTATCAAACTTAATTGTACTTCCATCAACTCTTTTCAACTCTTTTCTGGTTCTTACGATTACAGCTTTATGGACAGTTCCTTTTTTAACCTTCCCTTTTGGTATTGCGTCTTTGACAGTTACTACGATAATATCTCCTACAGATGCAAAACGACGCTTTGATCCACCAAGAACTTTAACACATAAAACCTCTTTAGCTCCTGAGTTATCCGCAACATTTAATCGAGATTCAACTTGTATCATTTAACTAATTGCAACCCATCTTTTTAGTTTAGAAATTGGCTTAGACTCCATAATTCTTACTTTATCTCCTGCGTTAAATTGATTATCGGGATCATGTGCGCTGTATTTTTTTGATCTTCTAATCACTTTTTTTAACACTGGGTGTTTAAACTTTCTTTCAACTAAAACTGTTATTGTTTTATCTTGTTTGTTACTAATAACAGTTCCTTGTAATATCTTTTTTGGCATATTAGTTAACCGTTTTTTCCTTCATTATTGTTTTTATTCTTGCAATCAGTTTTCTCACCTTAAAAATTCGAGATGTATTCTCCAGCTGGCCCGAGGACTTTTGAAATCTCAAGTTAAAAGACTCCTTGTATAAATTTTGCAACTCAGTCTTTAGTTGGTCTATTGTTTTTTTTCTTATTTCTTCTGCTTTCATAAAGTCTCTATTTAATTAACTGTTCCACTACCTTAGTTTTAATAGGTAGTTTAGATGAAGCGCGTCCAAAAGCCTCTGTTGCAATTGCTTGTGAAACGCCATCAACTTCAAATAAAATTTTTCCTGGTTTAACCCTGCATGCCCAATACTCTGGCGATCCTTTGCCTTTACCCATTCTTACTTCTGTAGGTTTTTTTGAAACTGGAACATCAGGAAATATTCTAACCCACACTCTTCCAGCTCTTTTCATGAATCTTGTCATTGCAACACGGGCAGCCTCAATTTGACGAGCTGTGACTCTTTCAGCTTCTAAAGCTTTCAAACCATATGTCCCATAATTAAGCGTTGTCGCTGACGTTGCAACTCCCTTAATTCTACCCTTATGTGCTTTTCTATATTTTGTTTTCTTTGGCTGTAACATATTTATCCTAATTTATTTGGGTTATTATCCAATTCATGAGGCGCATTATCATCTATGTCGCCTTTATATATCCAAACTTTTATTCCGCATGAACCATATGTGGTTTGTGCTGTTGCAACAGCGTAATCTACATTTGCTCTGAAAGTATGCAAAGGCACTCTACCTTCCCTATACCACTCAGTTCTTGCTATTTCAGTTCCCCCAAGTCTACCTCCGCAATTCACTCTAATTCCGTCTGCTCCCAAGCGCATCGCTGACTGAACTGAACGTTTCATCGCTCTTCGGAATGAAACGCGTCTTTCTAATTGTTCAGCTATGCCATCAGCAATTAATTGTGCTTCTACTTCTGGTTTCCTAATCTCTACAAGATTTATAGAAACTTCATCAGACGTAAATTCAGAGATTTTTTTCTTCAATTTCTCAATATCACTACCTTTTTTTCCAATAATAAGACCTGGACGCGCTGAATATATTGTAACCTGCGCTTTCTTTGCAGGCCGTTCAATCTGAATTTTTGCTACAGCACAATTTTTAAGTTTTTTCTCAAGATAAGCTCTGATCTTTAAATCTTCCTGCAAGAAAGATCCAAATTCTTTCTTTCCAGCATACCATCTAGATTGCCACTTCTTATTAAGAATTAATCTAAGTCCAATTGGATTTACTTTTTGACCCATATACTATTTTGCCTTCTCTTTCTTTACTTCCTTAACTTGATCTTCAGAAACTTTAATTGTGACGTTAGTCAGAAATTTATTAATTCTCCCAGGTCTTCCCTTTGCTCTTGCTCTCCATCTTTTCATTACCATACCTTTACCACAATATGCTTCAGTAACCTTTAATATATCAATATCCAACTGATGATTGTTTTCAGCATTAGCAATTGCACTATTTAAAACTTTAGAGATATTTTTAGCTACTCCTCTAGACGAAAATTTTAATAAGTTAAGTGCTTCAGATGCCTTTTTGCCTCTAATCATTTCAAGAACTGCATTAGCTTTTGACGGACTCACTCTCATGTTCCTTTGAATTGCATATGCTTCGTTATCTTTTCTTGCAAGTTGTCTCATATTTATTTCGTTTTCTTATCACCTGTGTGGCCATTAAAAGTTCTTGTAGGAGAAAACTCTCCAAGTTTATGGCCAACCATGTCTTCAGTTACGTTTACAGGTATAAATCTTTTGCCATTGTGAACCGCAAAATTTACACCCACAAACTCAGGCAGTATAGTTGATCTTCTAGACCAAGTCTTGATAACGCTATTGCCACCAGAGTCAGATGCCGCTTTTACTTTTTTTAATAAATGGCTATCAACAAATGGTCCCTTCCAAACAGATCTTGTCATTTATACCTCTATTCTTGCTTTCTTATCCGTTTTTCTTTTAATTATAAATTTATCAGTTCTTTTATTATTTCTTGTCTTCTTTCCCTTTGTAGGTTTACCCCATGGAGTTACAGGATCTCTTCCACCAGAAGTTTTACCTTCACCGCCACCATGTGGATGATCGATGGGATTCATCGCAACTCCTCTGACAGATGGTCTTATACCAAGCCACCTGTTCCTACCGGCCTTACCAAGCTTTTGGTTTTTTTTGTCAATATTTGACAAAACACCTATCGTAGCACGACATTCTTCTCTGATTTTTCGTTGTTCCCCTGAAGGCAACTTAATAGCGACATAACCATTAGATTTTCCAACAATTTGGGTTGATGTGCCCGCAGACCTTGCTAATTGCGCACCGCTTCCTGATTTTAATTCGATGTTATGTATGTCAATGCCTACAGGTATGTCAGACATGGGCATACAATTTCCATTTCTAATTTCTTTTTTTGATCCAGAAATTACTTTATCTCCAACCTTTATATCTTTTGGGGCCAATATATAGCTTTGAATACCGTCATCATATTTAATCAATGCTATATATGAAGATCTATTTGGATCATATTCTATTCTTTCCACAGTCGCACTCACATCTATCTTATTTCTTTTGAAATCAATTATTCTATATTTTGATTTATGCCCACCACCTTTTCTTCTCATAGTGATTCTGCCTGTATTATTACGTCCACCTTTTTTAGAGATGCCAGTGGTAAGTGATTTTACTGGTTTACCATTCCATAAGCCTTTTTTATCAACTAGAGTAAGTCCTCTGGTTCCGGGCGTGTTAGGTCTGAATTTTTTAAGTGCCATTTATTTATACTCCCGCATTAATATCAATTGTTTGACCATCTTCGAGGGTAACGAATGCCTTCTTGTAATCCGACCTTTTACCAAGAGAACCCCTGAATGATTTAAGCTTACCCTTAACGATTGAAGTATTTACTTTTTTTACTTTAACTTTAAAAATATTTTCAATTGCTAATTTAATTTCTTTCTTTGAACTTGTTTTCTGAACTTGGAATGTAACTTGATTATACTCTGAACCCATCGAGGACTTCTCTGTAATAATAGGTTTGATTATTGTTTTAAAATCTTTAATTGTAACCATCTTAATTAATCCTACTCTCAAGTATTTCTAAAGCATTCTTACTCATGATTAATTTTTCAAATCCAAGTAAATCGAGTGCATTAAAATTATTTATGCTTGAATACTTTATATTTTTTAAGTTTCTTGAAGCTAATGCAAAATTATTATCAGGTTTATCACCCTCTAATATGAGCGCAGAGTGAGCATTTAAATCTGAGAGGCTTTTAACTAATGTTTTTGTCTTTGGTTCTGTAATTTTGAGCTCTTCAACAATTATCAAATTGTTATTCTTGAGTTTATCAGCAAGAATATGTTTCAAGGCCTCCTGCCTAGTGCGTTTAGGCATCTTTTTTAATGAACGTACTCCTCTTAAGTTATGAGCCATTCCTCCACTTCTAAATATATTTGCCTTTTTGGAACCGTGTCTAGCTCCTCCACTTCCCTTTTGTCTTCCTAGCTTTTGCGTTGTTCCTTTTACTTCAGATCTGTTTTTGGTCCTAGCTCTTAGAGGTTTCTGGTTAGACTCATTCCATCTGACTAAAGAGCCAACAACACTTAAATCAGACTTACTATTGAATAATTGATCTTTCAAATTGACCGACCCACTCTTTTTTCCATCTATTTTGTGCATGTCAATTTGCATTTACTTATTTTTCCTTCTTTACTTCTTTTTCTGACTTTACTGTTACGGCTTCTATTTCTTTGATTCCATCTTTTTTAATTGAGTCCTCAACAACTAACCAAGTTCCCCTTGAGCCAGGTGTAGCTCCTTTTACACAGATGAGATTTTTTTGGTCATCAACCTTTACAACCTGTAAGCTTTGAAGAGTTTTGTGAACATCTCCGTATTGTCCCGCCATCTTTTTTCCTTTAAAAACTTTACCAGGGTCTTGGCACTGACCTGTAGATCCATGGCTTCGATGTGAAACTGAAACACCATGAGAGGCTCTCAAGCCGGAGAAATTATGACGTTTCATCACTCCAGCAAATCCTTTGCCCTTCGTGTAACCAGATACATCAATAAATTGACCTTCCTTAAAATGACTTGCTTTCAATTCATCTCCACTTTTAACCTCTTGGTCTTTACTAATTTCAAACTCTCTAAGATATTTATAAGCATCTGATTTTTTTTTATCAAAGAAGCCCTTCTGTGATTTTGATATTTTTTTTAACTTGCAGGCACCAACCAATACCTTGTCTGAATTTTCATTTTCTGAGGTAATTCGATCAATAATTTTACAATTTTCAACATGAAGTACAGTAACAGGAATATTCGCTCCACTTTGTGTGTACAAATTACTCATTCCAATCTTTTTTGCTATAATACCTGATCTCATATCTTATAATTTGATTTCTACGTCAACTCCTGAAGCTAAATCTAATTTCATTAGTGCATCGACTGTTTGTGGCGTTGGGTCGACTATCTCTATTAATCTCTTATGAGTCCTGATCTCGAATTGCTCTCTACTTTTTTTGTTAACATGGGGAGATCGAAGAACTGTAAACTTCTCATTATTTGTGGGTAATGGTATTGGGCCTTTCACCATTGCTCCAGTTCTTTTAGCTGTATCAACGATTTCTACTGATGATTTATCGAGTACACCATGGTCAAAAGCCTTCAATCTTATTTTGATATTTTGATTTTCCATTTTAATTCCTTATGCAAATTTTGCTTTTACCTCATCTTGAACGTTTTGAGGTACTTGCTCATAATGATCAAAAAACATTGAATACTGAGCTCTTCCCTGAGTCATAGACCGTAATGTGTTAACATAGCCAAACATATTGGCAAGAGGCACCATTGAGCTAATTGCTGTTGTGTTACCTCTAGCTTCACTTCCACTAACTTGACCTCTTCGACTACTCAAATCGCCTATAACATCCCCCATAAACTCTTCAGGCGTAACTACCTCAACTCTCATAACAGGCTCAAGAAGTTTTGGGCCTGCTTTTTGACAAGCATCTTTAAATGCCATCCTTCCAGCTATTTCAAAAGCTAAACTACTAGAGTCTACATCGTGATATTTTCCATCGATTAATGTTACTTTATAATCAATTATAGGAAAGCCAGCTATGACACCAGTATCAGCAACGCCCTCAATTCCTTTTTCAACTCCTGGGATATACTCTTTAGGTATATTGCCTCCCTTAATTTTGTCTTCAAATAATCTTCCTGTCCCCGGTTCACACCCCTCAGCAATGATTTTTACTTCAGCAAACTGACCAGCTCCTCCACTTTGTTTTTTATGTGTATATGTTACCTCAACCTCTTTAGTTATCGTTTCTCTGTAAGCAACCTGTGGAGCTCCTACATTAGCTTCAACTTTGAACTCTCGTTTCATTCGGTCAACAATAATATCCAAATGAAGCTCGCCCATTCCTTTAATAACAGTTTGGCCAGATTCATCATCAGACGTTACTCTAAAAGAGGGATCTTCTTTAGCAAGTCGAGCAAGTGCTTCTCCCATTTTTTCTTGGTCAGCTTTTGTTTTTGGTTCAACAGCAATTTCAATTACTGGATCAGGAAAATCCATTGACTCTAATATGATTGGCTTCTGAGAGTCACATAAAGTTTCACCAGTTATGGTATCTTTCAACCCTGCTATCGCAACAATATCACCAGCATACGCAGTTTTAATATCTTCTCTGTTATTTGCATGCATAAGTAGCATTCTTCCAATTCTTTCCTTATCACCTTTAACAGAATTCATAATTGTTGAACCAGCTTCTAATTTTCCTGAATAGATTCTTGTAAACGTGAGAGAGCCTACAAAAGGATCGTTAGCAACTTTAAATGCTAATGCAGAAAAAGGCTCTTCATCTGATGCTTTTCTTATTTCTTCTTCTTCTTTGCCTGGTATATTGCCCGTAGCTTGTTGTACCTCACTAGGATCTGGCATAAAGTTTACGATGGCGTCTAGAAGTGGTTGTACACCTTTATTTTTAAATGCACTGCCTGTTAAAATTGGAACGAACTCAAAATTGATAGTACCTTTTCTAATACAACGATTAAGAGTTTCTTCATCAGGCTCTTCCCCATCTAAATATTTTTCTAAAACCTCTTCATCCTGCTCAACTGCCATTTCAACCATTTCTGATCGATATTTTTCAGCCGTCTCTTTTAACTCTTCTGGGATCTCTGTGTACTCATATTTAGCTCCAAGGTCTTCATTTGCCCAAACAATTGCTTTATTTTTTACAAGATCAATAACACCCTTAAGATCAGACTCACTTCCATAGGGAATTTGTAAAACTAAAGCATTTGCTTGAAGTCTGTCTTTAATCATATCAAGACATTTATAGAAATCAGCCCCGGTACGATCCATCTTGTTAACAAAACACATTCTTGGAACCTTATATCTATTCGCTTGTCTCCATACAGTTTCAGTCTGAGGTTCAACACCAGCTACACCATCAAATACTGCAACAGCTCCGTCAAGAACTCTAAGTGATCTCTCAACTTCAATAGTAAAGTCAACGTGGCCTGGAGTATCTATTATATTAATTCTATGATCATTCCAAAAACATGTAGTTGCTGCTGAAGTAATTGTAATTCCTCTTTCTTGCTCTTGTTCCATCCAGTCCATTGTAGCTGCGCCATCATGAACTTCTCCAATTTTGTGACTTTTACCAGTGTAATAAAGTATTCTTTCTGTAGTAGTGGTTTTACCTGCATCAATGTGAGCCATGATTCCTATATTACGGTATTTCTGCAGTGCGTATTCTCTTGTCATATTACCACCTAAAGTGTGCAAAAGCTTTATTGGCTTCTGCCATTTTATGAGTATCTTCTCTTTTTTTAATTGCCGATCCTTTATTACCAGCTGCGTCCATTAATTCAGAACTTAATTTGTCAACTAAACTTTTTTCTTTACGGTTTCTTATTGCATTAACAATCCATCTAATTGCAAGAGCTTGCGACCTGTTATTTTTAACCTCAACTGGAACTTGGTAAGTTGCTCCACCAACTCGACGTGATCTTACCTCAACAAGTGGTCTTACATTTTCTATTGCTTTGTTGAAAACATTCATTGGAGGTTCACCGGTTTTGCTTTCAATATTTGTGAATGATTTATTTATTATGGCCTCTGCAACAGTTTTCTTGCCATCAAGCATAATAGCATTTGTAAATTTTGTAAGAACTTTACTTCCATGAACTGGATCTGGAAGTACTTCTCTAATTTGAGCTTTTCTTCTTCTAGACATTTATTTAGGTTTCTTCGTTCCATATAATGAACGACGTTGTTTTCTCTCACCTACACCTTGGGTATCTAAAACTCCTCTTACAGTGTGATAACGAACTCCTGGCAGGTCTTTTACACGACCACCTCGAATTAATATTACTGAGTGTTCTTGTAAGTTATGACCCTCACCGCCAATATAACTTGTAACTTCAAACCCATTTGTAAGTCTAACTCTCGCAACTTTTCGTAATGCTGAGTTAGGTTTTTTAGGGGTAGTTGTATAAACTCTAGTACAAACACCTCGCTTTTGAGGATTTGCTTTTAATGCTGGAACCTTATTTCTTTTTTGAACTTTGGTTCTAGGTTTTCTAATCAGCTGACTTATAGTCGGCATAAAATATCTCCAGTCTTTACAACTTAAAGGTTAACTATTTTAAAAAACTAATAAAAAGTAGCGTTTAGATTTCTCTACCGCCTACTATTTAAGAATGCCGAATAATACTTAATAGTTTGTGCAGGTCAACAAAATTTATTAGGAATTCTCCTGTATTTCGGCTGATTCTTGCTCTTTCTTTGCCTGAATTGCCTCAATTTCTATTTTTGCCTCTTTATCCAACAATTTTGCCTTATTTTCAATTTGATTGAAGGTTCTTCCTGTTCCTGCTGGAATTAATCTTCCAACAATTACGTTCTCTTTGAGTCCCTCAAGGCGATCCATTTTACCTTTTATCGACGCATCAGTAAGAATTCTTGTTGTTTCTTGGAAAGATGCAGCTGAAATGAAAGACCTTGTTTGAAGAGATGCTTTTGTAATACCAAGCAATACAGGTTTAGCTATTGCAGGTTTCTTTCCTTCACTTTCTAGCTGTTCATTTGTAGTCAAGAATTCAAACCTATCAATTTCTTCACCTTTGATAAATGAGCTATCACCAATTTCAGTAATATGGACTTTTTGTAACATTTGCCTGCATAATACTTCGATGTGCTTATCATTAATTAATACACCTTGCAGCCTATAAACCTCTTGTACTTCATTGATAAGATAGTCGGCTAAAGCTTCGATGCCCAAAATTTCTAAAATATCATGAGGGTCTGGATTTCCATCTAATAAGTAATCTCCCTTCTCAATAGTTTCACCTTCTTGATAAGCTATATGCTTTCCTTTTGGTATTAAAACTTCTACAGGGTCACCATCTTTTTCAGGAGTAATAATGACTTTTTGTTTTCCTCTAATATCTTTTCCAAAAGAAATGACACCAGAAGTCTCAGAAATAATTGCGTGATCTTTTGGTTTTCTTGCTTCAAATAACTCTGCAACTCTTGGTAAACCTCCAGTGATATCTTTTGTTTTTGAAGCAGCCTTTGGAGTTCTAGCAAGAACATCTCCCGCATGAACTTCCGATCCATCTGCCACAGAAAGAATTGAATCAGGAGGCAAGAAGTATCTGGCTTCATTGCCATTTGCAAGAAGTATCACTTCGCCTTTTTTATCTCTAAGTGTTATTCTCGGCTTTAATTCACTTCCTTTTGGATCTGATTTCCAGTCCTTAACTTTGGTGTATGTTAATCCTGTTTTTTCTTCTGTTTCCTCAATAAGAGATATTCCTTCTTCCATATCCACATAATTAGCAGTTCCTGACTTTTCTGATATAACTGGATTTGTAAATGGATCCCATTCACAAATTTTTGTACCACTATTTACCTTAGAGTCCTCCTCTACTAAAATTTTTGTACCGTAAGGAACTTTATAATTTGCAAGTTCTCTTCCATTCTCATCGTGTATTGCTAGTTGACAATTTCTGCCCATAACAATCAGGTCATTATTACTATCTTCAACAGTATTTTTATTTAAAATTTTAAATCTTCCATCAGTGTTAATCTCTATAAATGATTGATCATTAATTTGGGCGGCTCCACCGATGTGGAAGGTCCTCATAGTAAGCTGAGTTCCGGGCTCACCTATTGATTGAGCGGCTATCATTCCAACAGCTTCACCTTCATTTACAAGGAATCCTCTTGCTAAATCACGACCATAACATTTTACGCATATGCCTCTTTTACTATCACATGTTAGTGGAGACCGAATATAAACACTTTGAATGCCTGCCGTTTCAATTTTTTCTGCAACAACCTCATCTACATAATCATCTTTTTTTGCAATATTTTCACCAGTAATTGGATGGTTTACATCGTTCTGAAGGAACCTACCTAATACTCTGTCTGCTATAGAAATTATTACTTCTCCTCCCTCAACAACATCTGTAATCCATACTCCACTATCTGTTCCACAGTCAGGTTCAGAGATAGTGCAATCTTGGGCAACATCACAAAGTCTTCTTGTTAAATACCCAGAATTCGCAGTTTTTAGTGCGGTATCTGCAAGGCCTTTTCTAGCACCATGGGTTGAATTGAAGTACTCTAGCACATTCAATCCTTCTTTAAAATTTGAGATAATAGGTGTTTCAATAATATCGCCAGATGGCTTAGCCATAAGACCTCTCATACCAGATAATTGTTTCATTTGTGCTGCAGAACCACGAGCACCAGAGTTTGCCATCATATAAATTGAATTTATTGGCATTTCCCTTTTAGTATTGTCATCAAATTTTTTGGATGATATTTCATTCATCATTTCCTGAGCAACACGGTCTGTACATTTGGCCCACGCATCAATTACTTTATTATATTTTTCCCGATTAGTAATAAGACCATCATTGTATTGTTTTTCATATTTTTCTATTTGACCAGCTGTTTCAGAAACAAGTTTTTCTTTTGTCTCTGGAATTATCATATCATCTTTACCAAAAGAAATACCTGCCTTGTATGCATAATGAAAGCCCAAAGCCATTAATTGATCAGCGAATATCACTGTATCTTTTTGCCCACAATATCTATAAACAGTATCAATTAGACCTGATATTTCTTTTTTACCTAAAAGCCTATTTACTAGTTTAGGATCAAGATCTTTATGCTGCGGGACGAGGTTCCAAAGCAACATTCTACCTGGTGTTGTCTCAATTCTTTTCAATTTTTTGTTACCTTCTGGATCAATGAAATTAATTCTAGCATGAACTTTTGCATGGACTGTTGTTGCATTATTTTCAAGAGCTTGCTGTACTTCATAAATATCTTTAAATACAGATCCTTGTCCTGGCTCATTTTCTTTTTCTTGTGAAAGATAATAAATACCTAAGACGATATCCTGACTTGGAACAATAACTGGTTTTCCGTTTGCAGGATTAAGTATGTTGTTTGTTGACATCATAAGTACTCTCGCCTCAAGCTGGGCTTCTAAACTTAAAGGCACATGTACTGCCATCTGATCGCCATCAAAGTCAGCGTTGAACGCAGTACATACTAAAGGATGAAGCTGGATTGCTTTGCCTTCAATTAAAACTGGTTCAAAAGCCTGTACGCCAAGCCTATGCAAGGTTGGTGCTCTGTTTAGTATTACTGGGTGTTCCCTGATTACACGATCTAATACATCCCATACTTCTGGACGTTCTTTTTCAACCATTTTCTTGGCTTGTTTTAATGTTGTAGCTAAACCTAAAGACTCTAACCTTGCATATATAAATGGTTTAAATAGCTCAATAGCCATTTTTTTTGGCAAGCCACATTGATGTAGTTTTAATTCAGGCCCAACGACAATTACTGACCTACCAGAGTAATCAACTCTTTTCCCTAATAAATTCTGTCTAAATCGACCCTGTTTACCTTTAAGCATTTCTGCCAGAGATTTGAGAGGTCTTTTATTTGTTCCAGTAATTACTCTTCCTCTTCTTCCATTATCAAATAATGCATCAACTGACTCTTGAAGCATTCTTTTTTCATTTCTAATTATTATATCTGGAGCTCTTAATTCAATTAATCTAGACAACCTGTTATTTCTATTGATAACTCTTCTATAAAGATCATTTAAATCACTTGATGCAAATCTTCCTCCGTCAAGCGGAACTAGTGGCCTTAATTCTGGCGGGATAACAGGGACAGATGTTAAAATCATCCACTCAGGTCTGTTTCCAGAAGATATAAAGGCTTCAAAAATTTTAATTCTTTTTACCAACTTTTCCGACAGTGCGACAGCTTTCGTTTCTGCAAGTTTTGCACGTAAAGCTTCAAGCTCTGGTTCAAGCTCTATTCTTTCAAGAACTTTTCTAACTGCCTCAGCTCCTATACCTGCTGAAAAAGAGTCTTCTCCATATTCTTCTTTAGCATTCTCTAATTCCTCTTCATCAAGAAGTTGATTTTGTATAAGGGGAGTTAATCCTGGTTCCGTAACCATGAATTTTTCAAAATAAAGAACTTTTTCAAGATCTTTCAGCTTCATATCCATCATAAGAGCGATACGGCTTGGAAGAGATTTTAGGAACCATATATGTGCAACTGGAGCAGCTAATTGAATATGCCCCATTCTCTCTCTTCTGACATCTTTTTTTGTTACCTCGACACCACATTTCTCGCAAATGATGCCCTTAAATTTCATCCTTTTATATTTACCACATAAACATTCATAATCTTTAATTGGACCAAAAATTCTTGCGCAGAAAAGACCGTCCCTCTCTGGTTTGAAAGTTCTGTAATTTATTGTTTCAGGCTTTTTTATTTCACCGTATGACCATGACAATATTCTTTCTGGGCTTGCAATTGATATTTTTACCTGGTTAAAATCATCTCTTGATGCAGCAGGATTAAAAATATTCATTAACGATTGACTCATAGTTTTTTCCTAATTCAAATTTGAAAGTTCAATATTTAGACCCAATGACCTAATTTCTTTAATCAAGACATTAAATGATTCAGGTGTTCCGGATTGGAATACATCTTCACCTCTGATGATAGTTTCATAAACTTTGGTTCTTCCTGCAACATCATCAGATTTAACAGTTAAAATTTCTTGAAGAGTATAAGCTGCCCCATAAGCTTCAAGTGCCCAAACTTCCATTTCACCAAATCTCTGTCCACCGAATTGAGCTTTACCTCCAAGTGGTTGTTGTGTCACTAGACTGTAAGGTCCAATGGATCTTGCATGAATTTTGTCATCAACTAAATGGTGAAGTTTAAGCATATAAATATAACCTACGGTTACTTTTCTCTCAAATTTTTCACCAGTTAATCCGTCCCAAAGCTGTGTTTGACCACTTTTATCAAAACCAGCTTCACCCAACATTTCTGATATTTCAGCTTCAGATGCGCCATCAAAAACTGGTGTTTTAATAGGTACGCCGTTTGCAATATTCATTGCAAGTTCTTTTTGCTCATCTTTACTTAATATTGATATTTCATTTTTATATTGATCTTTGCCATACACCTTTTCAAGAGATTGGCCAATTACTGAGTGATCATTTGAAGTCTTATATTGTGCAAGAGATTTATTTATTATTTCACCTATTCCAGCACATGCCCAACCTAAATGTGTTTCTAGTATTTGACCAACGTTCATTCTACTCGGTACACCTAGAGGGTTTAAAACAATATCTACTGTTCTTCCATCTTCTAAATATGGCATATCTTCAACTGGAGCAATTTTACTTATTACTCCCTTGTTACCATGCCTACCTGCCATTTTATCTCCCGGCTGCAATTTTCTTTTAACAGCAACAAATACTTTAACCATCTTCATCACGCCTGGTAAAAGTTCATCGCCTCTTTGAACTTTATCGACTTTATTATCAAAGCGAGATTGAATTGCAGATCTTGCGATATCGTACTGTTTTTTTAAGTTATCAACTTCATTTTGATCGTTAGAATTTTCAAGTTTCAATTTCCAAAGAGAGTCTAATTTAATATCAGATAATGTAGCTTTATCGTATTTACTCTGACTTTCAATGTCCTCGGGTGTATTAGATATATTTTTTTCATTAATTAGCATTATAAGTCTCTCTTTAATATTTCTATTGAGAATGCCTAACTCAGCTTCTCTATCATTTGCTAATTTTTCAATCTCATCTCTTTCGATAGACAAGGCTCGATCATCTTTTTCTATACCATATCTATTGAATACTTTTACATCGACAACAATACCACTTGAACCAGGGGGGAGTCTTAGAGAAGTATCTTTAACATCTGTTGCTTTTTCTCCAAATATTGCTCTTAATAACTTTTCTTCAGGAGTTACAGGACTTTCACCCTTAGGTGTAACTTTTCCTACAAGAATATCGCCAGGATTAACATCGGCCCCAACATAAACAATGCCCGCTTCATCTAGGTTACGTAACAATTCGTCTCCGGCATTTGGAATGTCTCTTGTGATTTCCTCTGATCCTAGCTTGGTGTCTCTAGACATAACTTCAAATTCTTCAATATGAATAGAAGTAAATTTATCTTCTTGAACAATTTTTTCTGAAATTAAAATAGAATCTTCAAAATTATAACCTCTCCATGGCATGAAGGCTACTACCACGTTTCGCCCTAAACCAAGCTCTCCAAAGTGTGTTGATGGTCCATCTGCGATAATATCTCCCTTCGATACCTTGTCACCAACTTTAACTAAAGGTCTCTGGTTGATGCATGTACTTTGATTAGATCTTTGAAATTTTTGAAGTGTATATATGTCAACGCCAGATTCGGTTGTTTTAATTTTTTCTGTTACTCTCACAACAATTCGTTTTCCATCGATTTTGTCAACAATACCGTCTCTATTTGCTACAATAGTAACACCCGAGTCAACTGCAACTACCTTTTCAACTCCTGTTCCTACTAATGGAGACTCGGCCTGTATAAGAGGAACTGCCTGTCTCATCATATTGGATCCCATGAGAGCTCTGTTTGCATCATCATTTTCAAGAAATGGGATCAGAGAGGCAGCACAAGATACTACCTGCTTTGGTGATACATCCATATAGTCAATTTCCTCAGGAACAGTCATAACAAAATCACCATTTCTTCGGCAAGAAACCAATTTAGTAATAAAGCTTCCTTTATCATCTAATTCACTATTGGCTTGGGCAATAGTATAATCGGCTTCTTCCATTGCTGGAAGATATTCGACTTCATTACTTACCTTTCCTTTTATTACTTTTCTATAAGGACTTTCAATAAAACCATATTGATTCACTCTCGCATGAGAAGCTAAACTATTTATCAATCCAATATTTGGACCCTCAGGAGTTTCAATTGGACAAATTCGCCCATAATGAGTTGGATGTACGTCTCTAACTTCAAACCCAGCTCTCTCTCTGCTAAGACCGCCAGGTCCTAGTGCAGATAATCTTCTTTTATGTGTAATTTCAGCTAAAGGGTTAGTTTGATCCATGAATTGCGATAACTGTGAAGTTCCAAAAAACTCCTTGAGAGATGCAACTAAAGGTTTTGCATTAATAATATCTTGAGGGGTAGCGGCATCAACTTCTAGAGAATTCATTCTTTCTTTGATAGATCTTTCCATCCGGATAAGCCCCATTCTGAATTGATTTTCAACTAATTCACCTACCGACCTAACTCTTCTGTTGCCTAAATGGTCAATGTCATCTACTTCACCCTTTCCTGTTCTTAAATCCATTACCGTTTTGATCACTTCGATAACATCTTCGCTGCGAAGTACTGTAACAGTATCAGGGCATTCTATGTTAAGCCTATAATTCATTTTTACTCTGCCTACATCAGAGAGGTCATATTTTTCTGATTTGAAGAATAACGAGTTAAATACTTCAAATGCTGTCTCTAGGTTCGGTGGTTCACCAGGCCTCAGTACTTTATATATTTCAACTACAGCTTCTTCAGGACTTAAGTTTTTATCAACTCTTAGAGTATCACGTATAAATGAACCTATATTAATTCCATCTATTTCCAGTACGGGTATTTTTGATATCTTTAGTTCCTTAATTTTTTCAATTGATTCAGATGTAATTTCGTCAGATGACTCAAAATAGATTTCTCCAGTTTTTTCGTTAATTATATCTTCAGCGATAAACTTACCAATAAGCTCATCACCCTCTAGTAATAAGTTTTTCAAACCATCATTGAAGAGCTTTTTTGCTATAGCTGGATTTATCTTTGTCCCCTGTTTAACAGCAACTTTTCCATTAGCTGCATTAACAAGACTTTTCTGAAGCTTTCCGGTCTTAATATTTTTAGGATTAAAACCTACCTTCCATTTGTCATCTTTTGTACTTAAAGAGTAAGTCTCGGTACCATAAAATAAAGATAATATTTCGTCACGCTTAATACCCATTGCCATGAGAAATGTAGTGATAGGAATTTTCTTTTTTCTATCAATTCGACAGTGAATGATATCTTTGTGATCAAATTCAATATCTAACCATGAGCCTCTATAAGGGATTACTCTTGCTCCAAACAACAACTTACCACTTGAATGTGTCTTTCCATTATCATGATCGAAAAATACTCCTGGACTTCTATGCATCTGACTAACAACTACTCTCTCTGTACCATTAGTAATAAATGTTCCTTTTTGAGTCATTAAAGGCAAATCACATAAGTAAATTTCTTGTTCCTTGATATCTTTTACAGTTCTAGATTCTGTTTCTTCATCTATATCAAAAACGATAAGTCTTAATTTTACATTTAATGGAGCGGCATAGGTCTTATCTCTTTGACGACATTCATCAACATCAAATTTTGGAGATTGAAAACTGTACTCAATGTACTCAATTCTCGCTGATCCAGAAAAATCTTCTAGAGGAAATACGCTTTTAAAAACTTTCTGAAGGCCCTTATCTGGTCTTTCAGAGGGATTCGCGTGTTCAAGTAAAAAATCTTCATAAGATTTTTTTTGTATTTCAATAAGATTGGGAAATTTAGAAACTTCTTTTAACTTGCCAAAGTTTTTACGAACTCTTTTTCGTTCAGTAAATGATAAAGTACTAACCATTAATGTATACTCGCCCTATAAACAATAGTTATACGTTACAAACTATTGAGTAAAAAATATTATAAAAAATTACTTAAGTTCTACAGTTGCACCAGCAGCTTCTAACTTTTCTTTAAAGCCATTAGCTTCATCTTTTGAGACGCCTGTTTTCAATTCCTTTGGCGCACCCTCAACAAGATCTTTTGCTTCCTTTAAGCCTAATCCAGTGATTGTTCTTACTTCTTTAATAACGTTAATTTTTTTATCGCCAGCAGCAGCTAATACAATTGTGAATTCATCTTTTTCTTCTGCAGCGGCAGCATCACCTGAAGGTGCAGCTCCTGCAGCAGCAACGGC
The DNA here is from genome assembly GCA_902519835.1 of uncultured Pelagibacteraceae bacterium. Lineage (GTDB taxonomy): Bacteria > Pseudomonadota > Alphaproteobacteria > Pelagibacterales > AG-422-B15 > CACNXQ01. The sequence continues at coordinate 52,919 of CABYLU010000005.1, read as the reverse complement.
TACGGGTGCAGCGGCAGATACACCCCATTTTTCTTCTAGCATTTTAGATAGCTCAGCAGCTTCAATAACTGTTAAATCGGATAGTTGATCAACTATTTGTTGGAGGTCAGCCATGTTTATTCCCTTTCTTAATTAAATTACTTTGTACTATATGCATTAAAGACTCTTGCTAAATCACCTGATGGTGCAGTTAACACTGATGCGATTTTTTGCGCAGGAGTACTTATCAAACCTATTAATTGTGCCCTTATTTCCTCAAGAGATGGCAATTTAGATAAAATTTCAATTTTTTCAACAGTTAAAATTTCATTATCCATTATTCCGCCAAGAATAACTAAATTACTGTTATTTTTGGCAAAATTTGTCAAAAGCTTTGTCAATTCTACAGGATCATTTGAGTAGGCAATAGCTGTTGGTCCGTCAAAAAGTTCAGATAGCTCTGATTTATCCGTACCTTCAAGGGCCAATTTTGTTAACCTATTTTTAGTAACTTTTATGTTGCACCCAGAATTGAAAGACTGAACTCTTAATTCAGTCATATCGGTCATGGACATACCCCTGTAATGAAAGACTAGTACAAGGCTATTTTCACTTAAAACTGTCTTCAAATTCTTAATAAATATTTCTTTTTGTTCTCTTTTCATTTTTACGCTCCAAAGGAATCCAAGTTTATATTGATACCCGGGCCCATTGTAGGACTGATTGATACTTTTTTAACAAAATCACCTTTAATTCCTGAAGGTCTTTCTTTAGATATTGTTTCATAGAAAAACTTTATATTATTAATAACATCACTCTTTTCAAAATCAGATTTTGCAATCCCTGCCTGAATAAGCGTATCACTGTTTTTAAATTCTAGTTCGCCCGACTTAGCATCCTCAATAGCTTGTCTTAAATCATTTGTAACACTACCTAATTTTGGATTAGGCATTAGATTACGAGGTCCAAGAACTTTTCCAAGTTTACCAACTTTTGACATCATGTCAGGAGTAGAAATACATCTATCGAAATCAACAAATCCATTTTCGACTTTTTCTACAAGTTCATCTGATCCTACAATGTCAGCACCAGCATCTTTAGCTTCTTGTTGTTTATCATCTGATGCAAATACACAAACCTTTACATTTTTTCCTAAACTTTTTGGAAGCTTGATCTTACCTCGAACATTTTGCTCGCCATTCTTAGGGTCAATATTTAAATTCATGCAAATATCAATAGTTTCATTAAACTTAGTTGTTGATGTTTTAATTGCCATATCTACTGCTTCTTCAACAGAGTAGCTCTTTGAAAAATCATTCTCTGTAATAATATTTTTCAATCTTTTACCCATTATCCTGTTACCTCTATACCCATGGACTTTGCAGATCCTACGATTATCTTAACACCCTGCTCTACAGTGTTAGCGTTTAAATCTTTTAATTTCTTTGAAGCAATTTCCTCACATTGTTTAATTGTAATAGTTTTTATTATATCTCTACCAGGCTCCTTAGATCCTTTTTTAATTTTTAGTGCCTCTTTAATAAAGAATGATGCAGGCGGAAGTTTTATATCCATTGTAAAACTCTTGTCAGTAAAATAAGTAACTACAACAGGCAACATAACGCCTGGCTGTTCATTTTTACTTTTGTCGTTAAACATCTTACAAAAGTCCATAATATTAATACCTCTTTGACCTAGGGCAGGTCCGACTGGCGGAGATGGGTTAGCCTGCCCTGCAGGAACTTGTAATTTTAATGTGCCTTCGATCTCTTTTGCCATTACGCTTTCTCTACTTGTGTATACTCTAATTCTACAGGTGTTGATCTGCCAAATATAGATACAGATACTTTAACTCGCGCTCTTTCTTCATCAATTTCTTCTATTAAGCCGTTAAAAGAAGCGAATGGTCCATCACTTACCCTAACTTGTTCTCCAACTTCAAAAGTAATAGATGGTTTAGGACTAGTTACACCTTCTTCAATATCTTGTAAAATCTTATTTATCTCACTCTCAGGAACCGCTGATGGCTTTCCTTGTGTGTGACCAAGGAAGCCGCTTACTTTTGGTAAAGCTTTAACCATATGATATGTTTCATCGGTCATCTCCATTTTAGTTAATACATAACCTGGAAAAAATTTTCTTTCAGCATTTCTCTTTTTTCCTTTTTTTACTTCAACAACCTCTTCAGTAGGAACAATAATTTCACTGAAAGCAGACTCGATATTTTTTGTTTTAGCTTTTTCTGAAATTGCTGCAGCAACTTTTTTTTCAAAGCCAGAATACGCATGGACTATGTACCATTTGTGTGACATTTTTAAACAGCAACTCCAATAAGTTTATCTAATCCAAAACTGAATATCTGATCGATGATAAGAAAAAAAACTGCTGCAAAAGCAGTGATTAATACAACCATAACAGAACCGGTCAATGTCTCCCTAGAAGTAGGCCATGTGACTTTACTACCTTCTCTTCTGACTTCTTGAATAAACTTAAATGGCTTCATAATAAATTTACCTTAAGTGGCAGGAGCGAAGGGACTCGAACCCCCAACCCCCGGTTTTGGAGACCGGTGCTCTACCAGTTGAGCTACACTCCTCCAGTTATGAGATAATTTCCGTTACAACGCCTGATCCAACTGTACGTCCACCTTCACGAATTGCAAAACGCACACCTTTATCCATAGCAATTGGTGCAATAAGCTCAATTTCCATTGCGATATTGTCACCAGGCATAACCATCTCAGTTCCATCAGGAAGCTTACAAACTCCAGTAACGTCAGTAGTTCTAAAATAAAACTGCGGACGATAATTTGTAAAGAAAGGAGTATGTCTGCCACCCTCTTCTTTTTTTAATACATAAGCTTCACATTTAAATTTAGTATGTGGCGTGATTGAGCCAACATGTGCAAGAACTTGACCTCTTTCAACTTGGTCTCTCTCAATGCCTCTCAAAAGTGCACCGATATTATCACCTGCTTCACCAGTATCTAAGAGTTTTCGGAACATCTCAACTCCAGTACAGGTTGTTTTTTGAGTTTCTTTAATACCAACTATTTCAAGCTCTTCACCTACTTTAACGATACCACTTTCAACTCTTCCTGTACAAACAGTACCACGTCCAGATATTGAAAATACATCCTCAATCGGCATAAGGAATGGCTTATCCTTATCACGCTCAGGTTGAGGTATATGATCGTCTACAGCTTTCATAAGTTCCACAATTGAATTTTTTCCAATTTCATCATCTCTACTCTCTACTGCTGCCAAAGCTGAACCTTTAACTATTGGAGTAGTGTCACCTGGAAACTCATATTCATTGAGAATATCTCTGATCTCAACTTCAACAAGCTCTAATAATTCTGCATCATCAACTTGATCTACTTTATTCAAATAAACAACTATTGCTGGAACACCAACCTGACGTGCAAGAAGTATATGCTCTCTAGTTTGTGGCATTGGTCCATCTGCAGCGTTAACAACTAATATTGCTCCATCCATTTGTGCAGCACCTGTAATCATGTTTTTTACATAGTCAGCGTGTCCTGGACAATCAACGTGAGCATAGTGTCTTGCGTCTGTTGTGTATTCAACGTGAGCTGTTGAAATTGTAATTCCACGTTCTTTTTCTTCAGGAGCCTTATCGATTGCATCATATGCAGTAAACTCTGCTCCACCCGATTCTGATAATACTTTTGTTATTGCCGCGGTCAAAGTTGTTTTTCCATGATCCACGTGACCGATAGTTCCTACGTTACAGTGTGGTTTACTTCGATCGAATTTTTCTTTAGCCATTTTTTTTTGTTCCTCTCAGTTTTTAGTCTTCGTTGTTTTGGAGCGGGTGAAGGGAATCGAACCCTCGTAATCAGCTTGGAAGGCTGGAGCTTTACCACTAAGCTACACCCGCTTATTCCTTCAAGCTACCCTAAGGTACCTTAACGTGGTGGAGGGGGTTGGATTCGAACCAACGTAAGCATAGCTAACGGGTTTACAGCCCGTCCCCTTTAACCACTCGGGCACCCCTCCCGAGATAGTATTCAACTTCTCAAGATAAGTTTCCCTAGACTTAGTCTATAGAACCTTAAGGGGTGACTTATATGTAAAAAAAGACCCTAAATCAATAAATATTAATATTTTTAAACCTAATTTAATTATAAATGATAAATTGTTGTAGTAATGAGCAAGAGATCAAAAAAACTCCCAAAAAAAAGGCAAAATTCTGATTACTGGATATATGGTCATCATGCTGTGGTTGGAGCTTTATTGAATGACAACAGAGTTAAATATGAAGTTTATTTCACTTCCGAGGCTGAAAAAAAACTGAAAAGTGAAGTAAAAATAGAAAATTTTAATATCTTGGCAATAAAGAAGGCCAGAGAAGAAATTGATTTTATTTTAAAAGGAATCTCAAATCATCAGGGAATTTGTATAAGAGTTGAAAAAATTCAACCGCCACACCTTTCTGATTTTATTAATAATTTAAATAAAGAAACATCTATTATTTTCTTACTGGATCAACTTGACGATCCACAAAATGTTGGAGCAATATTTAGATCTGCTCTTGCATTTGATATTGATGGTATAATATTAACTGATCATAATTCTGTAGCTGAGAATTCATTTTTAGCAAAAACTGCTTCAAGTGCAATTGATAAAGTGCCATTTACAAAAATTCAAAATATTAGTTCTTGTGTAAAAATACTTAAAGACAAAGGTTATTGGATTTATGGCCTAGATATGAAAGCTCAAAGCTCTATTACAGATATAAAATTCCCAAATAAAATTGTTTTCGTCTTAGGATCAGAAAGCAAAGGCATGAGACGAGTCACTTCTTCACTTTGCGATGAAAACATTAGAATCAAGATAAGTGATAACCTTGAGAGTTTAAATGTATCAAATACAGCAGCAATAATGATGTTTTATATTTCAAATATAAACTTAAAAAGCTAGAGCAATCATTGAGATAACTAAAATAAAGAACACTACTAAATAAGCTAAAGCAATTTGACCACCAATAAAATCTAAGAATTTTTTCATACTCGTATTTTACAAATAATTATGGACAATTAAAACTTAAAAATTTAAAAGTTTTAATGGTTTCGCCCCTATAGCTCAATTGGTAGAGCAATTGATTTGTAATCAATAGGTTCGCGGTTCAAGTCCGTGTGGGGGCACCACTAATAATCCTTTCTTAAGCCTTGTTGATATTCATAAACTAATGAGCCGGCTACGAATACATAATAAATTTGTGCAATTCCAAAAGTGATAATTGTCCAAAACAAACATCTCAATGCGAGTTTTTCTAAACCTATAAAAAAGAAATACATTGTAGGAGTAAACAAAAGACACCATAACCATGCCAAATCCACATCAGTAGTTTTATATCTTGGTAAATTTGAATTGGAAGTTTTATGCCTTGGTAGATAAGGAGTCATCCTAGAGTTTTCTTTTCTTAGCCCTTTTACATATTGATAAATTAAGTAACCGAATAAAATTATAAGTAATAGTGGGATTAATTCCATCTAAGTAATTTGATGTTGATATTAAGTGGGACGATTTCTCAACCCACTCAATAATTAATTAGTCAAGCTCGACTGCGACTGTACCCATCATTCCACCTGTTGTGGTCATGCCTACAGCTTTACCAGCCGCCGCTCTAATTTCATCGATGTTAGCTTTCACTTGTTCTTCACTGCTCCAGATAGTCATCGTTCTGAGTGTCTTTTCTCCCGTAACTGTTGCACGCATATTAGTTGCTCCATGCTTTTTCATCTCAGGCCAAAAACCTTTCATATTTTCAACTGCATTTTCAACATTTCCGTCAAATTCCCAATCGGTAAAAGATACAAACATTTATTACTCCATTTTTTTTTGATAATTATTAAATATTATACCGAGCAATTGATTTGTAATCAATAGGTTCGCGGTTCAAGTCCGTGTGGGGGCACCACTAATTTAATCTGTATAACCAGCTATAGATTTTGCAGAAGTACTTTTTTTTATAGATTTATTATCTTTTAAAGTTCCGAAGAAATAATCACCGATCATATTTGTTATGCCCCAGTTGTAATTCTCATTATGAAAGTGATGGCTCATATGAGCATCTCTTAATTTTTTACCAATTACTGTAGCAGGTTTATACTCTTTGGAGTGATGAGCTAAATGAATCCATTCATACCATAAGTGGTAAATTAGATGGCCTGTAAAAGGTACCATTGCTGCAGGAAAGCTCCAAAGCAAAAGTGAGTAGAGCAAATATACTTGTACATATGTATAGATTAGATATCTCCAAGGCGCAAATTGCAGTTTGATATTATCAGGATCTTTGTGGTGTCCGTGATGTAATACAATTTGATATCTTCTGTACCAACCTTCTTTTTTTGTAAGCTCTCTATGTAGCTGAAACTTATGTACATACCACTCATAAAAAGGCGCTAAAATGATTGGTATAAAAAACCAAAATAAATAATCATACATCAGTCCGTTTGAGAGAACGAAGTAAACACCAAAAACTGCCATTATAAAAAAACCATAAATGGTCGAGTGTGAAAAATAATTTCTAAATACGCTTTGCATATATACATTATATAGGACGGATTTTACTCCGTCCCAATATAAAATTTAGACTATTTTCTCTGGTATTTTGCTGCTTCTTCTGAACCGCTTGTGGCAGAGCCCTCACTATAAGAGTGAGCTCCTGTTCCAGCTAGTGCACCATCTTTAATAATAGTGTATTCAGTTCTTTGATCTTCTCCAGCAAAGAAGCATTCAAGAATTTCCCTAACTCCGGCTGCATATCTTGCTTGTGCTGATAGCGAAGTTCCAGAAGTATGTGGCGTCATACCGTGATTTGGCATCGTTCTCCATACATGATCATTTGGAGCTGGTTGGGGGAACCATACGTCGCCAGCATAGCCACTTAATTGACCTGACTCTAAGGCACGAGCAATTGCATCGCGATCACAAATTTTGCCGCGAGCAGTATTTACAATATACGCTCCTTTTTTCATTTTTCCGATCATCTCATCGTTAAAGAGATTTTCAGTTTCAGGGTGAAGTGGACAATTGATTGTAACAACGTCGCATACTGCAACCATTGACTCAACAGAATCATGGAAGGTCAAATTCAATTCTTTTTCTACTGACTCTGGCAATCTATGTCTATCAAAGTAATGCATATGAACATCAAAGTGTTTAAGTTTTCTTAATGCATCTAAGCCTATTCTTCCAGCTGCAACAGTACCTACGTGCATTCCCTCAAGATCATATGATCTTTGTACTGCGTCAGCAATATTCCATCCGCCTTCATTAATAATACGGTATTGATTATGATAATCTCTAACCAAAGATAAAATCATCATTACAATGTGCTCCGCAACTGATCTTGAATTGCAGAAGGTAACTTCCATAACATCAATCTTATTATCCATAGCCGCTTGTAAATCAACGTGGTCAGAACCTATACCAGCAGTTATTGCCATTTTTAAATTTTTAGCCATAGCAATACGTTCTTTTGTCAAATAGAACGGAAAGAAAGGTTGAGAAATTACTACATCAGCGTCAACGAGTTCTTTTTCCGCTACGCATCCTGGCGCATCTTTATCATTTGTAACTACCAACGTATGGCCAGCGTCCTCAAGAAAGTTTCTGAGGCCTAGTTCACCAGAAACACATCCAAGCAATTCACCTGGATTAAAATCTATCCCTTTTGGTGTTGGTAATGTTTGACCATCTGGATACTTTTCAATTTTTGGCAAAGTTTTCACTGGATAACTTGATGGCATCCCCCCTTTTGGATCATCGTATAAAATACACAATACTTTCATCTTAAACTCCTTCTGTTTTAATTAATTAAGAAAAGATGAGTCTAGTCGCTCCATCTTTCTTTTAACTGCAGGCCATAGCAAAGCCGCAGCCATTTCTCTTCCCTCACCTTGTTGTCTTGTTGTTTCAATTGATTCCTCTGAGGGGTAGTTCAATTCAAGATTTCCAGAAAGAGCCCTCACCTGATAAGAGCATGCTTTCTCTAAGAAATATATATTTGTAAATGCTTCTGCAACATTTTTACCTAAAGCCAATGTTCCATGATTTCTAAGTATCATTAAACGTGCTTCACCAAGATCCTTTACCAATCTTTCTTTTTCTTCTTCAAAAAGAGCAACTCCTTCATAATCGTGGTATGCAATTTGACTTCTAACTAACATTCCAGTTTGAGATAAAGGCAACAAACCGTCTTTCAGTGAGGCTACAGCCACACCATCATTCGAGTGAAGATGAACGATACAATGTGCATCCTCTCTTGACTCGTGTATTGCACTATGAATGGTAAAACCTGCAGGATTTATAAAATTATTTGTGTCACTGAGTATTTTTCCCTTTAAGTTAACTTTCACCAAGTTTGAAGCAGTTATTTCATCAAATAAAAAACCATAAGGGTTAATTAGAAATTCATCATCAGCCCCAGGAACTTTAGCAGAGATATGAGTGAAAATTAAATCATCCCAACCAAAATATGGGATTGTTCTATAGAATGCCGCTAAGTCTTGTCTCGTTTCCCATTCTTCTTTTGAAACACTATTTTTTACATCAACCATTATTAATCAGTCCTTTTACAGTTTTTAACCATCTATTATATTGTTGATCTGCCTCGTCCAACGAAATAGTAGGTTCAAATTTGCGATCAGTCTTCCATAATTTCTCGACCTCTGCAACATCTTTGTATACGCCAGATTTCATTCCAGCTAAGTAAGCTGCACCCATAGCAGTCGACTCTTGATTCAAAGGTCTTTCAATTCTTACTTGAGTGATATCCGATAATAATTGCATCATGAGGTTATTTTGAGACATGCCTCCATCAACTCGAATAGTAAAATCATTTCTCTTTAATTCCGTGTCGTTAAGTAGGCACTCAAGGAGATCCCTTGTTTGATAACATATTGATTTTAGTGCAGCCATGGCAATATCTGCCTTAGAAGTGTATCGAGTGATTCCTGTAATTTGACCCCTTACATCAGAGTTCCAATAAGGAGCTCCCAAACCAGTAAAAGCAGGAATGAATTGTATTTCGTTAGTACTATTATTTGCGAGCTCTTCAACCTTGCTTGCATCATTAATGAAATTCATTTCATCACGCATCCATTGAACAACAGTACCCGCATTGAAGATGCTACCTTCTAAAGCAAAATCTTTTTTATCAAATATATTATAAGCTTTAGTAGACAATAATTTAGACCCTGACTCTATAAATTTATTCCCAGTATTCATTAATAAAAAACAACCTGTGCCGTAAGTCGATTTAACCATTCCTTCCTTGAAACAAGCCTGTCCAATAGTAGCTGCCTGTTGATCACCGGCTACGCCGCCTATTAAAATCTTTTCTCCAAAGAAACTTGAATCTATAGCTCCAAAATCATCAACACAATTTTTTACATCAGGCAAAATATTTTTGTTAATATTAAAAATATTTAATAAATCATCATCCCAACAATCTTCATTTATATTATAAAGCATTGTTCTTGATGCATTTGTAACATCAGTATAATGACATTCACCTTTTGTAAAATTCCAAATGAGCCAAGAATCAATTGTTCCAACTAATAAATTATTCTCATCAATTGTTTTTTTTGCTTCTTCAATATTTTCAATGATCCATTTAATTTTTGTTGCTGAAAAGTAAGGATCAATGATGAGACCGGTCTTTGATTGAATTAGTTTTGTTAATTTCTTCTCTCTTAATATCTCACAAAAGTTTTCTGTTCGTCTGTCCTGCCACACAATAGCATTGTAAACTGGCTTTCCGGTTATTTTGTTCCATGCAACGACCGTCTCTCTTTGATTTGTTATACCTGCAATATTAATATCTTTTGGGGTTATGTTTGTTTCTTCAATCACAAAATTAATAGCGTCTTGTGTTGTCTTTAAAATTTCTATTGGATCATGCTCAACCCAGCCATCATTCGGGAAATACTGTTTAAATTCGAAGTTTTTTTGACTAATAATATTTCCTTGAATATCTAAAATTAAGGCCCGTGAACTGGTTGTGCCTTGATCTATTGAGAGTAAATACCCATCTAAAGACATAAGATAAGAATAATTAATTAATTATGTTCAATTAGACAGGATTTTAGGATAAAGAAATACTTTTTTGTAGGTAAAAAACAATGAATTTGAATAAACCAGTTTTTTTGGCTTCCAGCAGTGATGAAGCAAGTTATCAACAAAAGATCTTAGAAGATAAGTATGGTAAGAATAACTTTGATAATGCTGATGTAATAGTGGTCTTAGGTGGCGATGGTTTTATGCTTGAAGCTATTAAATCTCATATGGATAAGCACTTGCCAATATTTGGTTTAAATTATGGTAGTGTTGGTTTTCTTATGAACTCTTCGAATGAAAATGATTTGATAAATAGAATTAATCAATCGCAATCAATTAAAATATCTCCGTTAATAATGAAAGCCTTAAGTGTCGATGGCTCTATTAATGAAGCGATTGCTATTAACGAAGTATCATTACTTAGAGAAACACATCAAGCATCAAAAATTAAAATCTCAGTTGATGGAAAAGTTAGGTTAGATGAACTAATCTGTGATGGTGTATTAATTTCAACGCCATCTGGAAGCACAGCTTACAATTTATCTGCTCACGGTCCAATACTGCCAATAAATGCAGATGTCCTTGCATTAACTCCGATAAGTGCTTTTAGACCTAGAAGATGGAAAGGTGCAATATTAAATAATGAATCAAATGTAAAATTTGAGATTATTGATAGTAAAAAAAGACCTGTAAGTGTTGTCGCTGATAGTACTGAGTTTAGAGATATCAGTTCTGTTGAAGTACATCAAAGTAAAGATCAAGTTGTAGAACTTCTTTTTGATGAGGATCACTCATTCGATGAAAGAATTTTAAACGAGCAATTCAAGTTTTAATCAAATGATATCGCACTGATAAATATTATCTGATTATTTGGTGGCCTCACCCGGACTCGAACCGGGACGGGAATAAATCCCAAAGGATTTTAAGTCCTTTGCGTCTACCAATTCCGCCATGAGGCCAATACAATAATTTATAACTCTATGTGTAATTAAGTTCCAGAACTTTAACAACGGATAAAAAAAAGGGGCCCGAAGGCCCCTTCTTTATTATTTACTTTGCAGTTAATTAGTTGCTGTCTGATACTGCAGCTACATAAATAGCCATACCAAATGCAATTTTATTAACAAAGTCTGCAAGGTTATAGATTAAGTTCAATGCGCCAGCGTCTACGCCGCCACCGAAGTAACCTACAGCATAACCAATTGGATAAATTGCCCATCCTACTGTAACAATTAATCTCAATGCGTTAAATGCAGTCTGACCAGCAGCGTTTCCACTACCAGCACTTGCCTTGCTCGCTTCACCTGCAAACACCTCGTAGATGATATATAGCCATCCAGCCATACCTATTACGAAGGCTAGAGTTACATTCATCGCTCCAGTTTCACCGAGATAACCGAAGACAAGCATAATAATTGATGCAATTAGTAGTCTCCAGAAAAGGCTTGAAGCAACAGCAGTCATCGCTGCAAGAATTACATAGAATTCTACGATTTGTAGAGGCACAGTAATCAACCAGTCAATATAACGAAGGACTGTTGGCGAATCACCTGTAGCTACCCATACATCTCTCATGTAGAAATAGTGCCACGCCGCCACACCAGTAACCAAACCAGCAACTGTTAGGGACGTTTTCCATTTAGCAGCTACACGATCTCTTTCAAGAAAGAAGAAAGCAGTAGCGGCAACCATGGCCATAGAGATCAACCAAAACGAAATGGCTACCTGATCTCCGGGATTTAGCATTAATACTTTCATGTTTATTTTCCCCTTAATTTTATAAAATTAGGCAATTATTATTGAGAATCCTACTTAAGTAAATATTAAAAAAATAATAATAATCAATTAAATCAATTATTTAGGGATTTGTGGATAAAAATTAATAATACTTTGTATCATAATTTTTAACTAATTCCTTTAATTCTGTATCACATTTTGAAAGCTGATCATCGCTCGTTGAACGCATAACAATTGATGTTCCAAATCTATTTTCCTTACTAAATGGATAACTGCCTATTTCAACAGAGCTATATTTTGCCTGAAGGTTAGTCAGTATCTCGGCCACATTGCTTTCGGGGGTAAAAATGTCGACTGATTTAGATTTTACTACATCCCCTTTCTTAAGAAATTGACGAGCTCCTTCCAACATGCCTTGCATAATTCCTGGTATACCTGCCAAAACAAATACATTTCCCATTTTAAACCCTGGCGCTCTGCTAACTGGATTTTCAATGAGCTCTGAGCCAACAGGCATTTTTGTCATCTTCATACGAGCTTCTGTGAGCTCCCCATCTTTATAATACTCTTTTAATATTGAGAGTGCTCCCTGATTTATTTCCAAATCAACAGAAAATGCCTTAGCGATTGACTCTGATGTGATGTCGTCGTGCGTTGGTCCAATACCACCAGTGGTAAACACATAGTCATATGTTTTTCTTAAATGGTTAACTGTCTCAACAATTACATCCTCTTCGTCACGAATTACCCTGACTTCTGTTAATTGAATACCTATTTCGTTCAACCAATTTGCAAGATATGATAGATTCTTATCTTGTGTACGACCTGATAAAATTTCATTACCTATAATTATTAATGATGCCTTCATAATATTATGCCAAACAATTCGAAAAATTTCCTCACTGGTAAATTCATTAAGAGATATAAGAGATTTTTTGTAGATGTTCAACTTGATAGTAAAAAAATTGTCACAGCTCATTGTCCTAATACAGGCTCTATGATGGGACTGCTTGAAAAAGACAATTTAGTCTATTTGACAGAAGCAGATGATCCTAACCGAAAACTAAAATTTACTTTAGAAGCAATTCAATCAAAAGGGGCAATGGTTGGGGTTAATACTCATCGAGCTAATCGAATTGTTGAGGAAGCAATAAGCAATGGCAAAATTTCAGAGCTAGGAAAAATTGTATCATTCAAAAGAGAAGTTAAGTATGGACAAAATTCTAGAATTGACTTCTTAGTTCAAACAAAAAAAGAAGAAATATACGTAGAAGTTAAAAATGTTACCTTATCGAGAGACAAATCAATTGCAGAATTTCCTGATGCGATCACTGAGAGAGGGTTAAAACATTTAATAGAGCTATCCACTCTTCCAACCAAATCTGTTAGAGCGGTCATGCTTTTCTTAGTCCAAAGAGATGATTGCAGTAAGTTTAAGATCGCTGCAGATATTGATACTAAATATGCAGATACTTTTAAGAAGGTTAAAAAAATGGGTGTTGAGCCTTTATGTTATGACTGTTCTTTTGGTAGAAATGGTATAAGTGTAAATAAAAAAATAAAGGTATTACATTGAATAACACTATTCATAGTTCTGATGATTTTGAAGGGATGCGAAAAGCAGGTAATCTTGCAGCATCTACATTGGATCTACTTGTTGAAAAAGTAAAACCAGGTGTTTCCACTGAAGAGTTAGATAATATTGCATTTGATTATATAGTCCGTCATGGAGGTCTTATTGCCCCTTTATTTTATAAGGGCTATCCTAAGTCAGTTTGTACTTCAATTAATCACGTAATATGTCATGGAATTCCTTCATCAAGAATTTTAGAAAATGGAGATATTGTGAATATCGATGTAACCGTAATTGTTGATGGTTGGCATGGCGATACTAGCCGCATGTTTCCTGTTGGCAAGATAAATGCCAAAGCACAAAAATTAATTGATTGCACTTTTCATGCAATGCATGAAGGCATCAATGCTGCTCAACCTAATGCAACATTAGGTGATATTGGTAGTGCAATTCAAACGTATGCTGAAAAACAAAATTACAGTGTTGTTCGTGATTTTTGTGGTCATGGACTAGGAAAAGTTTTTCATGAGTTTCCAAACATTCTTCACTACGGGGATAAAGGTAAAGGTGAAAGAATTGAACCAGGCATGTTTTTTACAGTGGAACCGATGATAAATTTTGGAAAATATGATGTTAGAATGTTAGGCGATGGTTGGACGGCTGTTACAAAAGATAAAAGTTTGTCAGCACAATTTGAGCATAGTATTGGCATTACCAACGATGGTGTAGAAATTTTTACAAAATCACCCGCTGGGCTTGATAAACCGTAAATTAAAGATTAAAAACATACTTATATGATCCCTCGTTATTCTAGAGCCGAGATGACTGACGTTTGGAGCTCTAACTCTAAATTTAAAATATGGCTTGATATTGAGCTCTACGCTTGTGAAGCCATGGAGAAATTAGGAACTGTTCCTAAGGGAACAAGTAAAAAAATTAGATCAAAAGCAAAGATTAATGAAAAGAGAATTGATCAAATTGAAAAAAAAGTGAAACACGATGTAATTGCTTTTTTGACAACAATTTCTGAATACGCAGGTCCACCTGCAAGATTTCTTCACCAAGGTCTAACTTCTTCAGATATTTTAGATACGGCTTTTAATGTTCAACTAAAACAGTCCTCAGTCATTATTGAGAAGGGACTACTAAATTTACTAAAATCATTAAAAAAAATTGCAATAAAACATAAGAACACACCTTGCATTGGAAGAAGTCATGGGATTCATGCGGAACCCACAACTTTTGGAGTTAAAATGGCATCTTTTTATGCAGAATTTCAAAGGAACCATAAGCGTTTTCTAAAAGCAATCGAAGAAATAAATATATGCGCGATTTCAGGCGCAGTCGGCAATTATGCAAATATTGATCCACGTGTTGAGCATTACGTCGCAAAAAAGTTGGGCATGAAAGCAGAAACGATTTCAACTCAAATAATTCCAAGAGATCGTCACGCAGTATATTTTAATACTCTTGCAGTAATTGCAAGTTCGATTGAACGTTTAGCTACTGAGATAAGACATTTACAAAGAACTGAGGTTTTAGAAGTTGAAGAATTTTTTTCAAAAGGACAAAAAGGGTCATCAGCGATGCCTCACAAAAGAAATCCAGTTCTGACTGAGAATTTAACTGGACTGGCAAGACTGATTAGAGGTTATACGGTTCCTGCTTTAGAAAATATTACTCTTTGGCATGAAAGAGACATATCGCATTCAAGTGTAGAGAGAATAATGGCGCCAGATGCAAATATTATAATCGACTTTGCACTTTCACGAATGAATAATGTGATATCAAATCTTGTTGTATATCCAAAAAATATGAAAACTAATTTAGATAAATTAAAAAAACTGCCAATGTCAGAAGGTTTAATGCTCGCAATGACACAAAAAGGTTTATCGCGAGAAAATGCGTATAAGATAGTTCAACGTAATGCAATGGAAGTATGGAAAACGAATACAGATTTTGAGGTAATACTTAACAAAGATGAAGAATTAAAAAAATACCTAAGCAAAAAAGAGATATCAAAAATTTTAGATTTAAAACACGCCGCTCGCAGAACTGACTATATTTTCAAAAAAGTTTTTAAGTAATTTAATTTGAATAGTAAATTGCGACTGCAAATAAACCAAAAATCAGCGCATAAGCACCTGCATAGTAAAATACGACATAATTAGAACGATCAATCATATCCACTAAAGAAGCTTTCTTTTTATTAACTGATTTTTTCTTTGTTGATTTCTTAACAATCCTTTTTTTAGTAACTTGCTTCTTTTTTTTGGTTACTTTCTTTTTTACCGACTTTTTCTTTTTTTGGGCTAACTGATACTTCATAAAAAACTCTTATATGTTATCTTTACCAATAATTTCTTCTTTTGCTTGAAGTAAAAATTGATCCATACTTTGTCTTAATTCGTCGTCTGAAATTGTAATACCTTTATCGTCAAAGTCCTTTCTAACCTTTCTGAAAACATCCATATCCCCGTCTTCTTCAAGATCTGATTTTACAACCTCTGCAAAATATTCTTCAACAGCCGGGCCTGATATGCCTAATTTTTCAGCTGCCCACACACCTAAATACTTATTTCTACGGGCTAATATTTTAAACTCTAGTTCCTGGTCACGAGCAAACTTACCCTCGAAACCTTTTTTTCTCTCATCAAGTTTTTTCATGATTTTTTGTACTTTTGAATGAATTTAATTTAATTTAAGGACTTATCTTAACAAATATTTTTATTACCTGCAATGAGATCATCTAAAACTTTATATGAAGGTAAGGCTAAAAAAATTATTAAAGGGCCTAAAAAAAACACACTCATTCAAATTTTTAAAGACGATGCTACAGCCTATAATAAAAAGAAACATAAAATTTTTAAAGGCAAAGGCGTACTTAACAATCATATTTCTGCACACATAATGCAGTATCTTAAGTCAAAACGCATCCCAACACATTTTGAAGAAAAGCTGAATGACCGTGAGCAACTTATAAAAAAATGTGAAATTATTCCGATTGAATTTGTTGTAAGAAATATAACAGCTGGTTCTATTGCAAAAAAATTAGGTATTAAAGAAGGATTAAAGCTTAAAAAACCTTTACTAGAATATTATTACAAAGAAGACAGTTTGGATGACCCAATGATTTCAAGAGACCACCTTATCACTTTTGGCTGGGCAACAAACTCTGAGCTGAAAAAAATAGATAAAATGTCTCTTCAAATTAATAAGCACTTAAGAAATCTTTTTTTTAAAAAGAATATCATACTTGTGGATTTCAAAATTGAATTCGGTAGACTCTCATCGAACCCCAAAAAAATTGTATTAGCTGATGAAATAAGTCCTGATTCTTGTCGATTATGGGATAAAAAAACTAATAAGAAACTTGATAAGGATGTGTTCAGAAGAAACCTCGGCAGTTTATTAAGTGCGTATGAGGAGGTTGCCTCAAGATTAGGAATCATGCATTAAAGTCTAATGCTTGCCAAAATTCATATCACATTAAAAAAAGACGTACTTGATCCTCAAGGATCAGTTATTGCAAATTCACTCAAATCTCTTGGATTCGACAACGTTAATGATGTCAGACAGGGAAAATTCATAGAACTAGAAATCAACAGTAACAGTAAAGAGGAAGCTGAGAAGCAGTGTAATGATATGTGTGAGAAATTATTGGCTAACTTAGTTATTGAAGACTACTCAGTAGAAATTGAAAATTAAATGAAGACACATGTAATTGTTTTTCCGGGTTCGAACTGTGACAGAGATGTCGCTGTTGCAATTCAAAACATTATTGGCTCTTCACCTGAAATGGTTTGGCACAAAGATTCAACAATAAAACAATCAGATTTGATTGTTGTTCCAGGTGGATTTTCTTACGGTGATTATTTACGATGTGGCGCAATGGCGTCAGCATCACCTATCATGAAAAGCGTGATTGAAAATGCAAATAAAGGAGTGCCAGTAATGGGCATTTGTAATGGATTTCAAATTTTAATTGAAAGCGGTCTTCTTCAAGGCGCTCTAATAAGGAATAGCAGTTTAAGCTTTATATGTCGCGATATAATAATCAAACCAACAAATACAAAAACTATATTTACTAATAAATCTAAAATTTCAAAAATGCCAATAGCTCACAATGAGGGAAATTACTTTGCTAACAGTAATCAAATAAAAGAAATTGAAGACAACGATCAAATTGCATTTCAATACTGTGACGAAAACGGAGATATCAATGCCCATTCGAATCCAAATGGTTCAATAAATAATATTGCTGGGGTGTTCAACAAAAGCAAAAATGTACTAGGTATGATGCCTCACCCCGAAAGAGCAGCTGAAAGTATTCATGGATGTGATGATGGAAGAAATATTTTTGAAAGTCTTCTAAGTTAATGACCTCATCCAATTGGCAGTTTGATACAGAAAAATTACTTGTAGAAAGTCACGGTCTTAAGCTTGATGAGTTTGAAAAAATTGTTCAGGGCCTTGGGCGTGAACCTAATCTTACTGAACTTGGAATATTTAGTGCAATGTGGAATGAACATTGCTCCTATAAATCGTCTAAATATTGGCTAAAAAAATTACCAACCTCAGGGGAACGAGTTATCCAAGGACCAGGTGAAAACGCAGGTGTTATTGATATTGATGATGGAGATGTTGCTGTTTTCAAAATGGAAAGTCATAATCATCCTTCATTTCTAGAGCCCTACCAGGGAGCTGCAACTGGTGTAGGTGGTATTTTAAGAGATGTTTTTACTATGGGTGCAAGACCTGTAGCAAATATGAATGCACTTCGATTTGGAGATCCAAATCATCCAAAAACAAAACATTTAGTCTCAGGTGTTGTCGGTGGCATCGGAGGTTATGGAAATTGTATTGGAATTCCAACTGTTGGAGGTGAAGTAAACTTTCATCCATCCTACAACGGCAATATATTGGTTAATGCTATGACGGTTGGCATCGCAAAAAAAGATAAAATTTTCTATTCAGCGGCTGCAGGAATAGGAAATCCAGTAGTGTATGTTGGTTCAAAAACAGGTAGAGATGGTATTCATGGTGCAACTATGGCATCAGCAGAATTTGATGATGACTCTGAAGAAAAAAAACCCACTGTTCAAGTTGGTGATCCTTTTACTGAAAAATTATTACTTGAGGCTTGTCTAGAACTTATGAAAGAGGATGCAATTATAGCAATTCAAGATATGGGAGCAGCAGGTTTAACTTCATCATCTATTGAGATGGCATCCAAAGGAAATGTAGGGATTGATATAAATTTATCAAAGGTTCCTCTGCGAGCAGCTAACATGACTGCCTACGAGCTCATGCTATCAGAGAGTCAGGAAAGAATGTTAATGGTTATTCAGCCCAAAAAAGAAGAACTTGCCCGAAGCATTTTTAAAAAATGGGACCTTGAATTTGAAATAATTGGTGAAGTTACAGATACAAAAAAATTAATATTACATATGGATGGTGAAGAGCAGGCAAGTATACCAATTAATATTTTGGTAGAAGATGCGCCAGAGTATCAGCGAGATTATATTGTCAATGACCCTTCTCCCCTAATTAGCTTCGAAAGCAAGGATTTTGAAGATAAAGATATCTTAAGCGATTTATTGAAAATGATCAGCCATCCAAATTTATGCAGCAGAAAATGGATATGGGAACAATATGATCACATGGTTATGGCAGATACAGTTGTACGACCTGGTTCTGATGCAGCTGTTGTAAGAGTGCATGGAACCAACAAAGGAATAGCGATCAGTACAGACTGTTCACCCACATACTGCAGACATAATCCATATGAAGGAGGAAAGCATGCGGTTGTTGAAACTTGGCGTAATATTGTTGCATCTGGAGCTGAACCAATTGCAATCACAGATTGTATGAATTTTGGAAATCCTGAAAAACCAGAAATCATGGGACAATTTGTAGAATGCATTCGTGGCATGGGAGACGCGTGCAGTAAACTTAATTACCCTGTCATTTCAGGGAATGTCTCACTCTATAACGAAACTAACGGTGAAGGGATTTATCCTACTCCCGCTATTGGTGGCGTTGGACTAATCAAAGATCTATCAAATACAATGACAATAGGTTTTAAAAATGAAGGTAATGTATTGTGTCTTATTGGAGAAAGCGATAATCATTTAGGCAATAGTCATTATCTCTCAATCATACAAAATAGAGAAGACGGTGGTACCCCGTCAATAAATTTGGATGATGAATTAAAAAATGGAAAATTCATTCTGGATTGCGTCACTAAGAAATTACTAAAATCTGTTCATGATGTTGGTGAAGGCGGTGTTCTAATTGCAATTGCTGAAATGTGCATCTCAGGTAACCTGGGAATAAAAATTGATATAACAAAAGATTTTCTTCACGGATTCTTTTTTGGCGAGGATCAAGCTAGGTACTTAGTTGAGGTCTCACCAAATAAACTTGAACAAATAGAAGTTGACGCAAGCAAGAGTGCGGTCAAAATAGAAAGAATTGGAGAAATTGGAGGAACATCTATCTCAATTAATTCAATTGGAGAGATTGAATTATCAAGCTTAATTGACCACCATACAAAATGGTTCAATGAATTTTGACCTAAAGGACTCAAAATTATTATTGAATAATTATAAAAAGCAGTTAATTCTTCATTCATGACTGATAATGTACAAGATGAAATAAAAAACATTGTTGATCAAAACGATGTAGTTCTCTTCATGAAAGGGACAAAGAACCAGCCTCAATGCGGTTTTTCGAATGCTGTTGTAAATACTCTTTCTTTTATGAACGTAAATTATAAAGACGTAAATATTTTGGAAAGTGACGAACTAAGACAAGGTATAAAAGATTTCACTAACTGGCCTACAATTCCACAACTTTACATTAAGGGCGAGTTTATTGGAGGATGCGATATTATTTTAGACATGCATAAAAGTGGGGAGTTAGCATCAGTTTTTGATACAAAAGGAATTGAGCACAATTAGTCTATTGAAATAAGATATTCGACTGCTCTATTAAATACAATCTTTCCTCGCGCAATTAAACTTTCATGCCATTTCCTATTGTCTGGATTAAATGTACGTAATAAATTATTTCTACTCCAATGTTCCATAATATCCAACGGATCATTGAGTTTATTATTTTGTGTCCATCTATTTTCAGCTCTTAAATTTTTAAAAACTGTTACAGGTCCATAAGTTCCAAATTCTTGTGTAATTGTAAGCCACTTAATAGATGGAAATTCAGATGAAATTCCAGAGTGGATGTCTCCTGTTACGTGATAGCCCACCCCCTTATTTGGATCCAACGGTGCTATATGACTTCCATATAAATTTTGTAGCAATTTATAATCAACTTCATTAATTTGGTCTGAAATTAAAATAGTATCGTAACCAGATTTACCAAGCCCGGTGTGCAAATCGATACCAAATATCATTTGAGTTTCTATTAAGTTTTTTCTCAACCAATCAATTAATAATTTAGGACCTTTTTGAAGTTTATCACCTCCATACTGCAGGCTGCATGGCCTTGTATACTGACCTTGAGCAAACCATTGCTTGAAATTAGTGAAACCATATTTCAAAATTAATTTTATTCCATCTATATAAAAAGATAATTCAAATTTTTTTGGTATCGTGTTTGGATTTAAAAATTTATCTATTTTTTTGTAGCCATCAGGCTCACCGCTATGAGTATTAATAAAATTTCTATTCATATCAACATTGTTTTCATTGACTCTTCGGTGCCAAGCCATACCAAAAGGATTAATGATATGTACGAAAATTATGCAATAATCCTCAATTAGTTTTTGATTTTTTAACATATCAATAACTGAAAGTTGTATAGCTGAACCGGCAAAACCCTCTACACCGTGTATACCAGAAGTATATAACAATAATTTATTACTTGTTAAAGATCCAAGAACTGCGATATCTATTGTGAGATCCTCTCCATCAGGACCTACTAAATCTAATGATAAGCTATCACGTTGAACTTGATGACCCAGTGACTCCAGTTGATTAACAGACTCGTGAAATCGTTTCTTAGCTTCAGTATAAGATTTGGAAAACCAGTGCGATGCACTCATTTAAATATTATCGAGAGTAATACTCGATAACTAGTTTCGGATCCATTTGAGTTGCATATGGAACTTCAGCAAATTGAGGTGTTCTTACAAAAGTTGAAGAACATTTTTTTTCATCAACTGTGATGTATCCTGGAATATCTCTTTCCTGACTTTTCATAGACTCAACTACTAATGCCATCTCTTTAGATTTATCTTTGACTTCGACAACATCACCTTCTTTAAGAAGACAGCTTGCAATATTCACTCTTTTTCCATTAACTTTGACATGCCCATGATTAATAAATTGTCTAGCAGCAAATACAGTTGGTACAAACTTTGATCGATAAACAATAGTATCAAGTCTGCGTTCTAATATAGCAATTAGGTTTTCACCTGAGTCGCCTTTTTGTCTTATAGCTTCTTTATAACAATTACGGAATTGTCTCTCGTTGAGGTTTCCATAATAACCTTTCAACTTTTGTTTGGCATTTAACTGAACACCATAATCAGACAATTTACCTGTGTGCTTTTGTCCATGCTGGCCGGGTCTGTATTTTCTAAGGTTGAATGGGCTTTTTGGTCTGCCCCATAGGTTAACACTCAGACGTCTGTCAATTTTGTGTTTTTGTGCTACTCTTTTTGTCATATTTGATGATCCGTGGTTTATACTGTTTTCCTCACCAATGTCAAACCTGAAAGCTAAATTTCCTTGGTTTTTCTATATTCTGTAAGCACTGTTACAACCCCTCTAAGTGTTGCAATCTCACGCTCACTGAGATCAGCGCGATGAAAGATATTTCTTAGGTTTTGCTTCATTTTTGGCATTTTTTCTTCAGGTTGAAAAAAACCTCTAGATTCAAGCTCTTCTTCTAAATGTTCAAAAAAATACATCAGATCATTCTGACTTCCATGAGGCTCAGAATTCTTATCAACTAACTGCTCCGTTTTAAATACTTGAGAAAATAATGAATAACAAAATACATTGACTGCATGAGATAAATTAAGAGATGAGAAATTTTCATGCGTATCAATAGTCACACATTTTGTTATGAGTGACAAATGATCATTTGTAAGTCCCGAAGCTTCGCCGCCAAAAACAACGCCAATACTATCATTAATTTTCTGCTCTTTTATTTCACTGATAATTTTAGAATTATCACTAAATTGTTTACTCATATCTCTTAGACGCGCTGTATAGCCAATGGAATAGTTGGTATCACTCAATGCCTCTCGTAGAGAGCTATATAATTTAATATTTTCAACTATGTTCTTAGCATCTACAGCTACAGCAAGAGCTTTTTCTGATGGCCATTCGAGTTTAGGCGATACCAGTTTTAAATTATTGAAACCGAAATTGTACATAGAGCGAGCAACAAGGCCAACGTTTTCAGGTAATTGTGTATCAACAAGAATAATTGAAATTTTATCAAAATTCATTTGAATTTAAACTTTTACTTGTTCTTTCACTAATTTAAATTCAACACTATCAATAAGCGCTCTAAAGGATGCTTCGATAATATTTTCTGAAACACCTATCGTGTACCAACTTTTCTTATTTGCATCAGAGCTTTCAATTGAAACTCGAGTTATCGCATCGGTACCCGTATTGAGAATTCGAACCTTATAATCAATTAATGATAAATCGTTTATGTACTCAGCATAACGACTTGACTTAAAATTATTTCGTAGAGCATTATCCAATGCATTGACTGGACCAACTCCTTTACCAGTACCAATCAGTTCATCACCATCAATTTTTAATTTCACAGAAGCTTCTGACATGGTCTGCCCCTCTTCACCTGAATTTTGTACATTCACATTAAAACTAATTACTTCAAAATATTCTGGCATTTTGCCAAGTACTTTATTAACAAGAATTTCAAAAGAAGCATCGGCACCATCGTAAGAGTATCCATTAAATTCTCTTTCTTTTACTCGATCTAAGATTTTTTGAATTGTCTTATCGTCTTCATCAACTTCTATTCCTGCTGATTTTAACTTTGATAAAATATTAGATTTTCCTGATTGTTCAGAGATGATAATTTGCCTTAGATTGCCAACAAGTTCAGGATTGATGTGTTCGTAAGTCTTTGGATCTTTGTTAACCGCAGAAACATGTAATCCACCCTTATGTGCAAAAGCAGAAGAGCCAACGTATGGCGCTGTTCGATTTGGGACTCTGTTTAAGATTTCATCAAGAAGCCTTGAAAGCTCGGTTAAAAGATTAAGTCGTTCTTTATTAATCGATAAGTCAAATTTGTTTTCAAATTCATTTTTAAAAGCAAATGTTGGCAATAGTGTAATTAGATTAGCATTTCCACACCTTTCACCTAAACCATTTATCGTACCCTGAACCTGTCTTGCACCTGCTCTTACAGCAGCAAGAGTATTGGCGACTGCATTACCTGTGTCATTATGTGCATGAATTCCAAGATGATCTCCTGAAATTTCTCTAGAAACTTTTGACACGATATCTTCAACTTCATGCGGAAGGGTTCCTCCATTAGTATCACAAAGAACAAGCCAACGTGCCCCATTTGACTTTGCAGCTTTAAGACATTCAATTGCATATTTTGGATTAGATTTGTAACCATCAAAAAAATGTTCAGCATCGAAATGCACTTCTTTTTTCGTTTTGGCTAAAAATTTTACTGACTCTCCAATATTTTCTAAATTTTCCTCATTGGTAATTCCCAGTGCAAGATCAACATGGAAATCCCAAGATTTTCCAACTACACACGCTGAAGGCGCGTTAATGTTTATCATTGCAGCCAAACCAGGATCATTTTCCGCGCTGCGGCCAGATTTTTTTGTCATGCCAAACGCGGTAAACATAGAGTTTTTAAATTTTAAATCTTCATTAAAAAACTTAGTATCAGTTGAGTTTGCTCCTGGCCATCCACCCTCAATATAGTCAACTCCAAGCTCATCTAATTTTTTTGCGAGAAGTTTTTTTTCATCAACATTAAAATCAACACCGTAAGTTTGAGCTCCGTCCCTAAGAGTCGTATCAAATATGTATAATTTTTCTTTCACTTACTTAACTTTCCAAGTTGTTTCGCTGCCTTGATCCTCAAGGATGACTCCCATTTTGTCTAATTCATCTCGGATCCTATCAGCGTCATCAAAGTTCTTGTTTGATCGTGCCTCATTTCTTTGAGCAATAAGCAACTCAACTTGAGCGGTATTAATATTTAAATTTTCCTTTTTCCAGGAAAGCCATTCAGATGGTTTTTCGTTTAAAAGTCCAAGCATATTTGCTGAATATAAAAAATTGCTTACTAAGCCTTTATCACCTGATTGGCAGTCTTTAAATTTTTGATGAAGCACGCTGATAGCTTTAGGTGTATTCATATCATCCAACAGTGTTTCCATAATTTCATTATCATTATTTGCATCTTTTAATTCATCATCATTAAAATTGCTCAAAAATGTGTACCATTTATCTAATGTTTTTTTACTTTCATTGAGGTTATCCTTGGTCCAATTCAGAGGTTGTCTGTAGTGAGTTGATATCATGGTAAGCCTAATAACTTCCCCTTGGAAACTGTCTTTTAACTCATTTACAGTTACAAAATTACCATCAGACTTTGACATTTTATTACCTTCAACAGTGACAAAGCCATTGTGAACCCAATAATTTGCAAATTTGTTATTATTTGCACACTCACTCTGAGCAATTTCATTCTCATGATGTGGAAATATTAGATCTTGGCCTCCTCCATGAATGTCAAAATTTTCCCCTAAAAGTTTTTCACTCATTGCAGAGCACTCAATGTGCCAGCCAGGCCTCCCATCTCCCCATGGACTTTTCCAACTGGGCTCATCTTCTTTTGAAGGTTTCCATAATACAAAGTCAGATTCTTCTTTTTTATAACTTTCTACACCTACACGCGAACCAGCAACCATTTCATCTAAATTCTTGCCAGAGAGTTTTCCATATTCTTTAAATTTATTTGAAGAAAAAAGAACATTACCATCCGCTACATATGCAAATTCTTTTGATATGAGTTTTTCAATCAATTCGATCATCTCAGGTATATGTTCGGTTGCTCTTGGCTCAAATGTAGGATTTAAAGCACCAATATATTTCGCATCGTCATGAAAATAATTAATTGTCTTTTCTGTAAGTATTCCAATGTCTTCATTTTGATCATTTGCTGCGTGTATAATTTTATCATCAACGTCAGTAATATTTCTTACATAAGTTACATTTTCACTGCCATAAATTTTTTGGAGTAATCGAAATAAAATATCAAACACTATAACTGGTCGAGCATTTCCCACATGAGCATAATCATAAACAGTTGGCCCACAGACGTACATTCGCACATTATTTGGATCAATTGGTTCAAACTTCTTTTTTGAATTGGTAAATGTATCGTAAAGCATCAAGTCCATTTAAGTCTGTATCCTCTCAACAATTTTGTCTCTACCAATTAGTTGTATGAGAAGCTTCATTTCCGGACCATGTGTCAGTCCTGTGAATGCCATTCGCAACGGAAGAAACAATTCTTTGCCCTTGCGTCCTGTTTTTTCTTTTATGGCATTCGTCCAAGTGGTCCAAGTATCATCATCCCACGGTTCCTCTGGCATTAACTCTAATGCTAATTTTATATAATCTTTATCATCAGACTCAGCAGGCTTGCTGTTAAACACAATGTCAGTCCAAGAAGATATTTCTTCAACAGTTTCCAGATTACCTTTTATGGTATCCCAAAACTTTTTATCAACATTTTCATCAATCTCAGTAAGTCTTGATTGAATTTCCTCATAATCAAATTTTTGAACTTGTTTTTTGTTAAGCGCCTTTAGGACATCAATTTCGATACGTCCTGGTGAAGTTGAAATTGTCTCAAGTTTAAATTCTTCAATGATTTGTTTTATCCCACTCTTTAGTTCAATTGAATTTGAAGTTCCAATTGTTGCTAGTAAACTGAGAATTGAGATGGGCTCAATATTATCTTTTCTGAAACTATCGATCGATATTACATTGTCTCTTTTTGATAGTTTGTCTCCTGTAGATGCCTTTAAAAGGGCATGATGCGCAAATGAAATTTTATTTTTATCCAATGCATTTATGATTTCAATTTGTACAGCTGTATTGCTAGTGTGATCATCACCTCTAATTACATTAGTAATATTGTAATCAACATCATCTACAGCAGAACTGAATGTATAGAGTGGAACACCATCTTCTCGAAACAAAACTGGATCTGATAAGCTTGTCAAATCAATATCTATTTCACCCTTTAATAAATCATTCCATTTCATGCGTTCTGTTTGAAGAAGAAATCGCCAATGAGGTTTTCTTCCATCATTCTCATAATCTTTTATTTGTTGCTCCGTTAATTTTAATGCAGAACGGTCATACACTTGCTTTCCACCGGCAGCCATTTGAAGCTTTCTTTTTCTCTCAAGTTCCTCAGGGGTTTCATAGCAAGCATATATCCTGCCATCAGATTTTAATTTTTCAAATTGCTCTTTATATCTTTCAAATCTAGAAGATTGATTAAAAGTCTCATCGTAGTCTATTCCCAGCCACTCCAAATCATATTTTATTTGAGAAATGTATTCATCTTTTGACCTCTCTTGATCAGTATCATCAATTCGAAGAATAAATTTTCCACCACTATTTTTAGCATACAACCAATTTATGAGGGCTGTTCTGATATTACCCAAGTGCAATAATCCTGTTGGACTAGGGGCAAATCTTGTTATCGTTGTCATCTATTTTTCCTTATCTCTGAATGCATTTGTTATTGGGTATCGTCTATCATATCCAAAATTTCTCTCTGAAATTTTTACACCCGGAGCTGCTTGTCGTCTTTTATATTCAGAATTATAGAGTAAATTCTGAACTTTTGTAACCAAGCTTGCCTCATAACCTTTGGAAATAATCTCGTTAATTGAACTTTCTTTTTCAACAAGTAAGTACAAAATTTTATCTAAGACATCATAGGGCGGTAGTGAGTCGCTATCTTTCTGATCCTCTTTAAGTTCTGCAGTGGGCTCTTTAGTTATAATATTTTTAGGAATAACTTCCTTTACTTTAATCGCTGAAAATGATGGAAGATTATCGTTTCTCCATTCGGAAAGTTTATATAAATCAGATTTATAAATATCCTTAACTACTGAAAACCCCCCGCACATATCTCCATATAAAGTTGAATATCCAACCGACACCTCTGATTTATTGCCATTAGTAACTACCATATGGCCAAACTTGTTTGAATATGCCATCAAAATAGCACCTCTAGTTCTTGATTGGATATTTTCTTCTGTAATATCTTTTTCTTTACCCGCAAATAAATTTGAAAGAGTGCTATCATATGAATTTACGATATCTTTTATAGAAACACTTATTAACTCAATACCTAATTTTTTGCCTAGCTGATTTGCATCCTCATTACTTTCCTCGCTTGTAAACTGAGATGGCATTAAAATGCCTTTTACTCTTTCAGGTCCTAGTGCATCGGTTGCGACAACTGCGCTAAATGCACTATCTATGCCTCCTGAAATGCCAATGACAACTCCTGGAAATTTATTTTTTTCAACATAGTCTCTTAGCCCAAGCATAAGATTGGAATAGACAATATCGTGCTTGTCACTAATGAGAGGTGCCTCTTCTTCAATATCAAAAGTCTTAGTATTGAGATTGAATGTATATTCCCTGCTTTCTTCAACGCAGTATTTAAATTTAGAAATTACCTTTTTTTGATCACATAAGAATGATGATCCGTCAAAAACTATCTCATCTTGACCTCCAACTTGATTTACATAAATCAAAGGAGCATCAATGGAGTTTGCAAAATCAAGTGCTTTTTTTTCTCTTTCCTCAATTTTATTTATATCAAATGGGGATGCATTTAATGATACCGCCAAATCAATTTCATTTTTATCAATCTCAACAATGGTATCGTTCACCCATATGTCCTCACAAATAAATAGACCTAATTTAATTCCATTGAATTCGATTATGCTGACTTTCTCTCCATTTGAGAAAATTCTTTTTTCATCAAATACTCCATAGTTTGGTAAAGCCATTTTGTGATGTTTATGTAATATCTTACCCTTTTTAATTACTAGAGCTGTATTGAACAGTTTGCTGTCTTGCAAAAAAGGAGTGCCTATGATTATTGTTGAATTACTATTTTTAGAACAATTCAAAATATCTGAGATTGCATTGTTAACTTTTTCCATAAAAGCTGGTTTTAAAACCAAATCTTCTGGTGGGTAACCTGTGAGCATTAACTCAGAGAAAATTATGAGGTCAGATTTATTGCTTTCAATATGATCAATCACAATTTGTTTGTTCTTATCAATGTTTCCCACTTGTGGGTTGGACTGAACGATTAATATGGAGGTTTTTTCTGTCATTTGACTGATCTTACAACTAAATAATTTAGTCGCAATTACTTAGCAATCGTAATCTTTGAATTATGTGGTTCTTGGGACTCTCTGAGCTTGTCAGATATTAAAAATGCAAGTTCAAGTGCTTGATTTGCATTCAGCCTTGGGTCACAGTGGGTATGATATCGTGCTGAAAGATCTTCATCCTTAATGGCTTGAGCGCCACCAATGCATTCAGTTACATTTTGACCTGTCATTTCTAAATGAACTCCACCTGGGTATGTTCCCATTTGATGATGAATATCAAAAAATGTCTCAACTTCTTCAAGAATACTTTCAAATGGTCTTGTTTTAAAGCCTGAATTAGCTTTCATGGTGTTGCCGTGCATTGGATCACAAGACCAAACTAAATTGTGATCTGAATTTAAAAACGGCTGTATAAGCTTTGGTAACTTTTCATTTATGGTCTCAGAACCAAATCGACAAATTAATGTTATTTTTCCAGCCTCATTCTCAGGGTTGAGAATATCAAGAAGCTTTTTCAACTCCTCAGGATCTAAAGATGGTCCACATTTAATTCCAATTGGATTTTTAATCCCTCTGCAAAATTCTACATGTGCTCCATCAGGCTGTCTGGTTCGATCACCAATCCAAACCATGTGAGCTGATGTGTCATAAACTTCACCTGATGTACTATCAAGTCGCGTCAGACATTCTTCATAAGGAAGCAATAAAGCCTCGTGACTTGTAAAGAAGTCAACGCTTCTTAAACGTTTTGTATTTCTTGAAGAAATTCCAATAGCTTCCATAAAAGATAGTGTATCTGAGATTTTATTCGCTAGTTCTCTAAATTTCTTTCCTTGGGAACTTTCGTCTACAAATCCCATATTCCATTGATGAACTTTATTTAAATCTGAAAATCCACCTTTAGCAAAAGCTCTTAATAAATTAAGCGTAGCAGCTGATTGTGTGTAGGCTCTGATCATACGATCAGGGTCGGGAACTCTCGCATCTTCAGTAAAGTCCATATCATTTATAATGTCACCCTTATAGCTATCTAACTCAACACCATTTATTTCTTCTTTAGGCGCACTTCGTGGTTTTGCAAATTGACCTGCCATTCTTCCAACTTTTACGACAGGGCAATTACCTGCAGCAGTTAATGTGACTGACATTTGCAATAATACTTTAAATGTATCTCTTATGTAATCTGCATTGAAATCATCAAAACTTTCCGCACAATCACCACCTTGCAATAAAAATGCTTTACCCTCTGAAACCTTAGCAAGATTCCTTTTTAAATCTCTTGCTTCACCTGCAAAAACAAGTGGCGGGTAAGATCTTAACTGATCCTCAGTTTTTTCTAATTTCTTTACATCTGGATACTCTGGCAAATGCTTAGCCTCGTAATTTCTCCAACTGTTAACAGACCATTTCTTCATATTTTTTAAATATTCGTTTTGCGGGCTTTATAGTACTAAATAAAGTAAAATACTAGAGTTTCAGTAAAATACATTGATTTTACTTAGTTTATTGCTCCTAAGGTATCTATCCCAGCACTTATTTTAGCTGCTACATCTTCTTGGTCGAGTTTCTTGGTTTGCTGATATTGTGGATGAGCGAGTGTTGCCAAGTCTTTTGCTTTAGCCAATGCAAGCTCCATTAACTTTTCATGTTCAGTTACTTCATCTAAATAACCTGGAGCAATAGCATCTTCTATTGAATACATTTCCGCATTTAATAGCGCTCTCTGCTTGTGCGGTTTTGTCAATTTAAATTTTGCAAGTTCAAGTATTGGTGTTGGAATAATCATATTATTTCTTAATTCGTTGGCTCCAATTTTAAAGTCACCTTTAATTCCTATACGGTGATCACAGCTACAAAGTAAAAAAGCACCAAGCGCGATTGCGTGTCCGCTGCAAGCCGCAACAATCGGTCTTGGAAAAGTAAAGATTTTTAATAATAAATTAAAACCACTTTTAACCATATCAGCTGCATTTTCTGGACTTGACATCATAACTTTCAAATCAAACCCAGCAGAAAACATTCCTTCTCGACCCGCTATTAAAACAGACCCTTTGTCAGATGGGACTTGATCTAATATTTCACTAAATTTTTTTATCATATCAGGAGAGAATACATTAACTTTTCCGTCATCCATTTGAATAATTGAAACATCTCCATCTGATCTTAAAGTTACTGTCATATATTTAATTTTAAATAAAAGTTTAATTTATAATAGGTATAAATTTTATATTTTCTAGTTTTTTAGAATAAAATCATTTATTAAGTTTGCTAGTTCAGGACCAGCCTCTTCTTGGCAGAAATGTCCAACTCCTTCCAAAGTAACAACAGTTGGGTTCGGTATCCTAGTCAAAAAATCTTCCTTCATGGTTATTGTAATTCGTTCATTACCTCCAAACGCCACAAGAAAAGGTTTATCCCATTTTTCATAAATATCTTTCCAGTATTTCTCATTCTCGGATAATTGTGTCGGCATAAAATAAGCCATGATATGCGCTCCTGCTTTGTATTTGCCTGAAGGATACGGAGCTTCATAAGCTCTGATTTGCTCATCAGTTAACTCTAAGCGTCCGAAAGTAGAAATAATTCCCGATACATCCATATCATCCGAGTAATACGAGTGTGCAATCCATTTTGAAAACATTCTCATACCTTCAAGTGGTGATGGCTCTTCCAACATTAGTGCTTTATCAGCAGCTGTTTTAAGTTCATCAAATGTGACCGCTCCATTCCACCAGACCATAAACTTTACAAAATTTTCAATTAGCCATGCCGTTATTCCATCTCTGGCAGCCATGCCTGTATTTGAAACAACAACTCTTGCAAAACGATCAGGCATCTCAGCTACAACCCTAAGTCCAATCATGCCTCCCCAATCTTGTCCAAAGAATGTAGCTTCTCTTAAATCAAGTTGTCCCACCAACGCCTTCATGGTGTTGATATGAAACTCGTAACTATAGTCATATTTAGAAATAAATTTATCTGACTTTCCAAATCCTACTAGGTCAGGAACAATAACTCTATGACCTGCGTTAGTTAACACCGGTATCATTGTTCTAAATAGATAACTCCAAGTCGGCAAGCCATGAAGAAGGAAAATTGGATCACCGTCTTTAGGCCCTTCGTCGAGGTAATGAATTCTTAAACCTTCAATTTCAATATAATTTGGATCAAACGGATAATCTTCTAGATTTTCAAATTGTGTTTCAGGCGTTCTTAAGACACCTGGTGATACTTCATATACTTGAATAAAACTTATTGCATTAAAGAAAAATAAAAAAATAAGAGTGCTTATTTTTGACAACATTTAAGCAAAGATAATATGTTGTCAGTTTTTGTGTCAATAAATTATTCTACGGTAACAGACTTAGCAAGATTTCTTGGCTGATCGATATCATTGCCAAGCTCATCTGCCGTGTAATACGCAAGCATGTGAATGGGAACTGAATAAACGATTGCTTCAATTGATTTAGGACATTTTGGTAAACGAAAAACTTCCCAAATATTTTCAGAATTTGACTCCAATGTTTCATCGTCTGTTATCATTAATATTTTACCTCCACGAGCAATAACTTCTTGTATGTTTGAAATTGTTTTATGAAAAAGGGGACCTGGTGGGACAATGCACACAACTGGCAAATCTTTTTCTATTAATGCAAGCGGGCCATGTTTCATTTCACCTGCAGGATATCCCTCTGCGTGAATATATGATATTTCTTTAAACTTTAATGCTCCTTCCAGTGCCAATGGAAATGCAGTACCGCGGCCAAGATACATTACACCCTTTGCATTTATAATTGCTTTTGCCGTGTCTTTAAGTGAGTAAGATCTTTCAATTGCTTGTTCAAGCAATAGAGGTGCTTGCATAATCTCTTTGCATAATTTTACATTTTCCTCAATAGACATGAATTTTTTTTCTGATGCTAAATGAATTGATAGAGATAATAGTACTGATAATTGAGCAGTAAACGCCTTTGTTGATGCAACCCCTATTTCTGCTCCTGCCTTAGTATAAATACAATGATCACTATCTCTTGCTATTGAGCTATTTTTAACGTTTACAATACTCAAAGTCTGAATTTTTTGCTTTCTACAATAATCTAATGCAGCTTTAGTATCGGCGGTTTCACCAGATTGAGAGACAAATATACATAATGCATTTGGATCAATTACTGGATCACGATAACGAAACTCTGATGCCATATCGCATTCAACTGGTGTCCTTGCATATTGTTCAAAATAATATTTTCCCACCAAACACGAATAATAAGCTGTTCCGCAAGCAATCAGATAAATCTTTGAAATTTTATCAAAATTTAAATTAATATTTGAAATTGCGATTGTACCCTTATCGTAATCTATAAATTGTCGAAATGTTTCACCTACTGCATGAGGGTGTTCATGTATTTCTTTCTCCATAAAGTGTTTGTAGGGACCCTTCGAAACTTCTGACTCGTTTATTCCTATTTCAATAAATTCTCTATTAGCTCTTTCACCCTCCAGGTTATAAATTTCTATGCTTTCTTTATTTAATACTGTTATATCTCCGTCTTCCAAGTAACACACTTTATTGGCAACTGAACTTAATGCAATTGAGTCAGATCCTATTGAATTACCAACTCCATTTGTACCTGCAACAAGTGGACTTCCGTTCTTAGCGCCATAAATAGTGTCTTCACTATCACTAAAAATAATTGCTAGAGCATATGATCCCTCAAGAGAAGAAATTGTCTTTTGAACACTCTCAAGATGGCTAAGTCCCTCCTTTAGATAAAACGTTAATAATGCTGTTATTACTTCAGAGTCAGTGTCAGACTCAAAATTGTAATCTTTAACCTCCTTTAATGTTTTCAATTCCGCAGCATTTTCAATTATTCCATTATGTACAAGCGATACCGAGGTCGATGAATGAGGGTGAGCATTTTTATCAGAAGGTTCCCCATGAGTAGCCCAACGAGTATGACCTATTCCCGTATTGCCATCAAATTGATCTTTCTGAAGAGCGTAAATTAAATTATCAAGCTTGCCTTTTACTTTTCTTTGATTGATCTTCTTGGCAGTGTTTATTGCAATACCAGCAGAATCGTAACCACGATATTCTAATTTCCTTAATGCATTTATAATGTTCGAAGACACATTTTCTTTAGAAGCTATACCAATGATACCGCACATTACTTTTTCACTTTTTTATTTGACCAATTTTTTACCATCTTTTGAGATGATCTTTCAACCGCAAGACTATTCTCAACTACATGTTTAGTTATAGTTGAACCAGAACCAACATAAGCATTCTTACCTACAATTAACGGGGCTACTAAAGATGAGTTTGAACCTATAAATGCTTTATCTTTGATAACTGTTTTAAATTTTGAGGCACCATCATAATTGCAAGTAATAGTTCCAGCTCCCACGTTAACTTTTTTGCCTATTTCTGTGTCACCTATATATGACAAGTGATTAACTTTTGACCCCTTATCTATTTTTGAATTTTTGATCTCTACGAAATTACCAACCTTAGCATTATCGGATATTTTTGTGCCTGGTCTTATTCTTGCATAAGGTCCAATACTGACTTCTTTCCCAATTTTACAATCTTCTATATGACTGAATGCGTGTATCTCAGTATTGTTACCAATAACGACGTTTTTGCCGATGATAACAAATGGATGAATTGTAACATCTTTTCCAATTTTAGTATCCTTTGATAAATATACTGTATCAGGGTCTCTCATGGTCACGCCTGCCGTAAGATGCTTGGATCTCAATTCATTTTGGATTTCTTTTTCAGCCATCGCTAAATCATTTTTGTCATTTATACCCATAACTTCTGTCTCTGCGGTTTGTATAGGATTGACTTTTACACCTTTTTTAAATGCCAAATTAAATATATCAGTTAAATAAAATTCTTTCTTCTTATTATTATTATTTAATTTAGGTAACAAAAAACTTAATAGCTTTGTCTCGATAGCAAAGACTCCTGAATTACATAAGTAGTAATTTTCATTTTTCTTTAGCTCTTTTTGCTCAATCACCTGACTGATCAAACCGTCAGTACCTAATATTACTTTACCGTAATTATTTCTTTCTTCTTTATTGAAACATAATAAGTTAACTGTGTTTGTTTTAATTTTTGAAACATTAATAATAGTTTTATCTTTTATAAGAGGGACGTCACCGTAAAGAACTAGAGTGACTGAGTCTTTTCCAAGACTTTTTATAGCAGACTTTATTGCATCGCCAGTACCATTCTGTTTTTTTTGAATAACAATATTTAAATTGTTATTATATTTAAAATTATTTTTAATTTGATTGTTTACAACTAGATGAATTCTTTTTGGCTTTAGTCTAGTTGATGCATCGATCACATAATCAATTATTTGCCTACCACCCAAATCATGAAATATTTTGGGTTTGCTTGATTTCATTCTTGTGCCTTTACCAGCGGCAAGTATTATTATTTCTAAATTTTTCATTGGATTTTTTTTGGAAAATAACCAATATGCCATTAATTGTATCGTAAAATTTTATTTCAGAGATTTACTCATAAAATGAATTTAAAAAATAAGAAACTCTTCATATTTGACCTAGATGGAACCCTAGTTGATACAGCGCCAGATTTTAAGAACTCACTGAATTATATGCTATCAGAGCTGAATGAACCTCTAGTCACATTGGAGGAAATAAGAAATCTAGTTGGTTATGGGGCTCGTGAATTAATTCGAAGAACAGTAGTAACCAAAAATATTCCTCATAATGATGATAAAATTAATGAGATGTTAAAAATATTTTTACTTCACTATACTCACAATATTGATGACGATAGTGTATTATTTGAAAATGTTGAAACGGTATTAAAGCTCATAAAATCTAAAAAATTAAAGTTGGCAGTTTGTACAAATAAAATGGAAAAACTCAGCAATATGTTATTAGAAAAACTTGGAGTCTTACATTACTTTGACTATCTCGTTGGTGGAGATACGTTTGCAAAAAGTAAGCCTGACCCATTTCCATTAATTGAAATATGTAAAAAATTAAGTGTAAGTGAAAATGAGTCAATAATGATTGGAGATAGTGCAACAGATTTAAATGCTGGTCACAATGCAAATATGCCAGTTGTTTTGGTGGGTTATGGATATACTGATAATAAAAATATTTACAATGATGCTGATTTAGTTATAAACAATTTTTCTCAATTAACAGAATTAATCGAATAGGAGTTATACATGACAATTAGTTTTAACGATAAAGTTGCAATAGTCACAGGCGCAGGTGGTGGTCTTGGAAGATGTCACGCATTAGAATTTGCAAAGAGAGGAGCTAAAGTTGTCGTAAATGACTTAGGTGGTTCTGTTGATGGTACTGGTGGATCAAGTGAAGCTGCTGATAAAGTAGTTGATGAAATTAAAGCCATGGGTGGTGAGGCAATTTCTAACGGATCAAGTGTAACTGACAAAGCGGGCGTAAAAAAATTAGTTGATGATACAATGGCTGCATTTGGTCGTGTTGATATTTTAGTAAATAATGCAGGTGTTCTGAGAGACAAGTCGTTTGCAAAAGTAACACTTGATGATTTCGAATTTGTAGTAAACGTTCATATGATGGGTTCTGTTTATTGTACAAAAGCGGTTTGGCCAATTATGACAGAACAAAATTATGGAAGAATAATCATGACATCTTCGTCATCTGGTGTATTTGGAAATTTTGGACAATCAAATTACGGTGCAGCTAAAATGGGAGTTGTTGGACTAATGAATACTCTTAAAATTGAAGGTATGAAATATAATATTAAAGTAAATTCTCTAATTCCTGTTGCGGCAACACGAATGACAGAAAATTTAGGAATGCCAGATGCAGTTTTCGATAGTTTAAAACCGGAAACTGTTTCACCTGCAGTCATGTTTATGGCATCAGAAGACGCACCGAATGGTGCGATGATATCAGCTGGTGCTGGTGTATTTGCTTCTGCAGAGATAGTTCATTCACAAGGTGTTGCTCTTAAAGGCGATGAACTTAATGCAGATATGTTAGCTGAAAAGTGGGCTGAAGCATCGAATATGGATGGCGGTAAGGCACTCAAAACAGGAGCAGAACATACAGCTCACATATTTAAAAAACTCGCTGAATAAAATTTATTTAGGTAACACTGACTGAAATTGCTTCGTCAGCTGA
The DNA here is from genome assembly GCA_902519835.1 of uncultured Pelagibacteraceae bacterium. Taxonomy (GTDB): domain Bacteria; phylum Pseudomonadota; class Alphaproteobacteria; order Pelagibacterales; family AG-422-B15; genus CACNXQ01. Next base: position 15,946 of record CABYLU010000005.1, on the reverse strand, counting down.
TGAAATACCTGATTGGGTAAGAGTCATATATCTTTTCATATGATAATCAGTATTGCCAAATAATACTCCAATCATTGTTGCCCTTTTAAAATAGTGACTTACCATATATTCATCAACAACACCCATTCCGCCATGCAACTGAATAGCGCTTTCGCCTACAAATTTTATTGCTTTACCTATACGTGCTTTAGCAGCTGAAACTGCTCTTCTTCTTTCATCTGAATCACTCAAATCCGCTGTCACTGCCATGTAAAGAATTGACTTAGCCTGTTCATACTCAATCATCATATCCACTAAACAGTGCTGTATAACCTGATTTTTGGCAATTGATTGTCCGAATTGTTTTCGGTTTTTGCAGTATTCAGTTGTAGAGTCTTTTAAAACTTGCAGTATACCAACTGCTTCAGAGCATGCAGCAATAGTGCTTATATCTACAATTTCCTCAATGGCATCGTAAGCCATATTAACTTTTCCTAAAACATTATCTTTTGAAACTTTTAGATTCTCAATAATAACTTCAGAGGCTCTGTATTCATCAATTGTTGGATAATTTTGCAGTGTAAGTCCCTCAGACTTTGTATCAACAATAAATAATGTAATTCCAGAATCAGATCTTTGCTCTCCTTCAGTTCTTGCAGAAATAATAAGGTGTGAAGCCATACCTGCTCCAAATACCACTGACTTAAAACCATTTAATACATAGTCATCTCCGTTAAGTACAGCTGACGTTTTTACATCATTTAAATCAAATCTACTTTGTGGCTCAGCATATGCAAACGCACATCTAATATTTCCTGAGATTATTTCTGGTATAATCGAATTCTTTTGCTCTTCAGATCCAAGTTTTGATATCAATCCACCAGCTAATATTACAGTTGGTAAATATGGTTCAACAACGAGCCCTTTTCCAAACTGTTCCATCACAATCATTAAGTCAGCAGATTTTCCTCCAAGCCCTCCGTAAGCTTCTTCAAATGGAACTCCTAGAAGACCAAGTTCAGCAAATTGTTTCCAATTTTCTTCTTTCCATCCCTCTTCTGATTTAACTATATTGCAACGAGTGTCCCAATCATAATTATCTCTTACAAAAGAAGTAACCATGTTGTCCAGCAAGGTCTGTTCCTCGGTGTAATCAAAATTCATAAAAAAGCGTTATAAGTTATGACAGTAAATATGTCAAAAGGTACTAAAGTCCTAAGACCATTTTAGCTATGATATTTCTTTGAATTTCGTTAGATCCTCCATAAATGGATGCCTTACGAAAGTTAAAATACGTTCCTGATAGATTAGTAGCATAGTCTGGACCGACATATTCATTACTTAAAGTCGTGCCAAGGTGAGGGTTTGCATAATATCCAACAGCTTCCATAGCCAACTCAGTAACAGCTTGCTGAATGTCTGTTCCCTTAATCTTCAAAAGAGAAGACTCTGGTCCAGGACCTTTACCTGCAGAGTCCTTTGCTAGCGTTCTTAATTCAGTGTATTCAAGTGCTGATAACTCTAATTCTGCAGCTGCTATTTTTGCTTTAAATGCTGGATCTTGAATTAAAGGTTCGCCGTATGACATTTCAGAACTAGCAATCTGTTTTATTCTTTCTATTGCTTTCTTAGATCTCGCAACACCGGCAATACCTGATCTTTCATGAGCTAATAAAAATTTTGCATACGTCCAACCCATATTTTCTTGGCCAATTAAATTTTCTACTGGGACCTTGACATTATCAAACCAAGTTTCATTCACCTCATGAGATCCATCCATAAGCTTGATGGGTCTAACTGTTACACCAGGAGTTTTCATGTCAATCAAAAGAAACGAAATGCCTTGTTGAGGTTTCTCAGCATCTGGATTGGTTCTTACTAAACAAAAAATCCAATCTGCATACTGTGCCATCGTAGTCCAAGTTTTTTGTCCATTAACGATATAGTGGTCACCTTCTTTTACGGCACTTGTTTTTAATGAAGCAAGGTCTGAACCTGAGCCAGGCTCGGAGTAACCTTGACACCAAAAAACCTCACCACTCAAAATTCCAGGTAAGTGTTGCACTTTTTGCTCCTCATTTCCAAAAGTATAAATTACTGGACCAACCATATTTATTCCAAATGGCATAATATATTGACATTCAGCTTTCGCGCATTCTTGTTCGAAGATATATTTTTGTGTAGGAGTAAATTCTGCGCCACCATATTGTTTAGGCCAACTTGGTGCTGACCAACCATTGTGCTTTCCTAAAATTTTATGCCAAGCTGTAAGATCTTCTCTAGAGAGTTCTTTACCTAGTTTTCTTTTAGAATTGATTGAGTCTCTTAGCTCTTGTGGATAATTTGTTTTAATAAAATCCCTTATTTCACTTTGAAACTTTAAATCTTCATTTGAAAACGCGGTGTCCATAGAATCTCCTAAAATTGTATTTATATTTATATAATGTTAAAAAAAAAGCTTTTCAATATTCTTTTAAGCCTGTTTTGCGCTAAATTTTAGATGTTTATCAGCCATTAAATATAATACACAAGCGGCCATACCATAGAAAATGCTTGATAAAAATGTATTTTGCAAAAATGGTAGGGCTATTATGTAGCAAGTGATTAGTCCATTCAAATCAAAAGCATACATTCCTGATCCATACCAAACAGCAAAATTTGATATTAAATAAAAAGATACTACACCTGCACTAATTCCTAAAAATGAAGTAGTTAGATTCAATTTTGAGTGAAAAAAAGTACCAATCAATATACACACGCAAATAGCAAAATAAATTATTGGCATACCAGCGTGAAAACCTAAATATAAATCACTGATCAACATAGCTAAGATTGGAATACAATATGAATAAATTTTTTTATCAAACACGGCTCCTGCAAAAAAAGCCATTCCTAATATTGGTGTGAAATTCGGTGGGTGAGGTAATACTCTGCTTAATGCTAGTACGAATACTATTGTAATACCAAAAATAATCTTTTTATTAATCTGCATTAGCTAATATATAACTCCTCTGCTTCAAAAAGTATATCCAAAATTAAAGAATACATTTCTATCAGGTAATGGATATACATTAGATAACCCATAGTGAGCATCATCATGAAAAGTGCTTGAAACTGCAAAATCAAAGACTTGCTCATCAAAGACATTATTTATCCCAAATGATAAATTATAAGGTCCGTTTTTCGAACTTATTGAAGTATTGACAATATAATAATCAGGAATTTGGGGTTCAATATTTTCCTGATCATTAGAAACATATTTTTTATCTGTGTAATTAATTCCTAAGTTTAAATTAGTATTATTATCTATTTGTCGAATATAATTTAAATTATAAGTCAATGGAGAAACTAGAGGCACTTTCCGACCTGCTAAGTCGATTGATTGATTTGCAGTTCCATCTGATCCTAAAAAATTAATTGCAGTATTTGTTAAATATCCATAAGTTTCATTATTGTTGTAATATCTTGTTCCAAGAAATTCGTAGGAACCTGTGCCCATAGATAAAGATCCTCCAGTAAATTCAGCGTTTACATATCCTATCGAACCCATAAATTTATTTTTATTATCTGGATTAAACTCAAAATCTAAATTTATACCTTCTCTTTTAATTGGATCAAGATTTGTATTTACAGATTGGTCGTATTGAATTTCATTTAAAGTATCAATGTCAAAATAATTTACATTTAAATCTGCGACTTCATTTGAGTAAATAACGCCTATCTCTATTCCATCTGACTCCTGATCTTTGAGCTCAAATGAACCACTTGTAGTCGCCAATATTCTTTCATCAATATTTGGAATTCTAAAGGATTCAGAATAATTACCATAGATTGAAAAGTTCTTATCTATTTTTTTCTCTACACCAATGTTTAAAGCTTGATTTGTACTAGAGTTATCATACGTAGCGTGGTCAGTTGCATCCCAGGAATTAACAAAGCCTGATACTGTCCTGTCGACCTCGTCTCGTGCACCGAATTGAGACTCTTCAGATCTAAATCCAAATGACAAGGAAGTATCTGTTTCATTAAAATATACCGTATTCTGAAAGTATACAGACTGAACTTTAAGATCAGCATCATAATTTTGACCTGCCTGTTCATCTTCTTTTCTATGTCGTTTTGAAACATAAAAACTATGCGAATGGTCAAGGCCAATATTCAAAATATTTGTAAACTTTTCATCTATATTCCTAACTTCGTATCTACCATTATAAATGTTCCCATCTATTGTAGTATTCAAGTACCTATCGCCATCATTTGGAGTTTCTTTAGTATTACCATTTGCAGCAAGAAAGGCTTTATCATTTTTTTTCTTATATCCTATATTCAGGAAGATTTTATTTAAGCTATCGATTTCGTGAACAATACCTAAATTTACTCTCTCATTTTCTAAGTTTGAATAATCATCTCTTTGTTCTGAATTGCATGAATCTCCATTTGCTGCAAATGAACCACCAATATGTTTTGCAGTCTTACTATCCTCATAACGATTGCAAAAATGATAATTATACACGGCCCCTCCTTTTACTCGAGGACCTGGTAAATCTTGTTCTCTATACGAGGAAAAAAGGTCTAGATTAAATTTTGTTTGATCAATGGTGTTTTTTATATTTAAAACAAAATTCTCGTCTGAATAATCCCCTGCGTCACGAAAGGTATCACTTTTGAAGCCACTTCCTGATAAAGAAATAACTCCTTTTTCACCAAATGAATTACTTAAGGAAAAATCCGCACCTAATCTGCTATATGAACCAAAAGAGAGTTCACCACGATTTTGTAAATTATCATTTTTAGTAACAATATTGACTGCACCTCCAATAACGCCAGAGCCGTATAATGTTCCTGCAGATCCACCTCTAATAATTTCAATCCTTTCAATTGAGTCAATGGGTATGTAGGATAAATTCACATTAGACATATCAATGTCATTTAAACGAATGCCATTAACTAGAATTAAAGAATTAGATTTAGAGGCTTCACCAAATCCTCTAATGTCCAATGAAGAGTTGGTCCCACCAACGCCATCATAAAGACGACGTACATCAATTCCAGAATATGTTTCTAAAATCTGAGGTAAATTTTTGCCATGCTGTGACGCTAAATCTTCCTTACTAATAATTGTTATGTTTGATCCAGATAAACCGGATGAAAGCCGAGTATATTCTTCATTTTTTGGGTTAATTAAAATTTCAGGAACATCAGCTGAGATTTTGAAAGAAAGTGTTAGTAATAATGTTAAAATTAAAAATAATCTTTTAGTCATAATTTGCCTCCAGTTTGAAGTCACCGCAAACAAATTGTCCAAATGATTATCCCGATCACCTGTGGATGACTATGTTTTGTTGGTAGGTCTCCTGACTTCTCCATCACTACTTAAGCACACCTTCCCGATTGATCAGTGGTATCTGTACTTAAATTCCAGAGTTACAGTTGCGGGTACAGTTAAGGCCTTAAACCTTATTCCCTGTTATTCACTTTACGTGAACCAACATTAAAACTATTGTATATTCGAAATTACAAAGCAAGAAAAAAATGAAAATTTTTGAAAATCAAAAACCTCTTTCTTTTGATTTTAACGAAAGTTTAGACAAGGCTCAAATATCTCCAAACGGGTTTAGAGAGTATGATGCACGTTGGCTTTATCCAGAGGAAATAAACAAAAAAGGATTAGAAATATTTGGTTACAGCCTTGGAAAATATATAAGCAATTCTGAAGGTCAAGGCTCTTCAATTGTCATTGGTCAAGACTATAGATCCTACAGCGCTGAGGTAAAATATCATTTAGCAAAAGGGTTATTGACAAGCGGTCTCAAAGTAATCGATGTTGGTTTATCTTTATCGCCAATGGTATACTTTGCCCAACATCACTTAGATACCGATAGTCTTGCTATGATAACTGCAAGTCATAATGAAAATGGTTGGACAGGAATTAAGTGTGGAATTGAAAAATCACTTACATTTGGTCCTGATGATATAAAAAAAATAGAAACTATTACTAAAGATAGTCATGATTACATTCCATCAAATAACGGAAGTTACGAGTTTAAAAAAGGTATTCGTGATGCATATCTAAAATATCTAAAGGGCACACAATCAGTAAAAAGAAATTTAAAAATTGTTTTAGCTTGTGGTAATGGAACTGCAGGTGCATTTGCCCCTGATTTGTTAAGAAGCCTTGGATGTGAAGTAATTGAATTGCATTGCAATTTAGATTTTAAATTTCCTAATTATAATCCTAATCCGGAAGATCTGACAATGCTTAATGATCTTGCAAAAAGTGTAAAAGATAATAATGCAGATATAGGATTTGCTTTTGATGGTGATGGCGATCGTCTTGGGGTTGTGGACAATGAAGGTAATGAAATATTTTCTGACAAAATAGGATTAATGCTTGCAGAGTATTTATCTGAGAAATATTCAAGTTCAAAATTTGTTATCGATGTAAAGTCGACTGGTTTATTTTTTAATAATGAGATTTTGAAAAAAAATAATTGCACTGTTGATATGTGGAAGACTGGTCACTCACATATGAAAAGGCGGGTTAATGAAATAAATGCTTTATGTGGTTTTGAAAAAAGTGGTCATTTTTTCATTGGTAAACCTCTAGGACTGGGCTTTGACGATGGTTTGAGATCAGCTTCTATGATGATTGAATATTTAGATCACCATAAAAATAAGAGTATGTCTGAATTATATTCAAAGTTGAATACTTCCTATCAATCTCCAACTATGGCGCCTTTCTGCAAGGATGAAGAAAAATATGATGTCGTAGACGAAATAACAAATAAAATAATTACAGACCAAAAAAATAAAACAAAAGTTGCTGATTGTGAAATAGTTGAAACAAATACAGTAAATGGAATAAGATTCAGTTTATCGAATGGTTCATGGGGATTAATCAGAGCGTCATCAAATAAGCCATCTTTAGTTATAGTTATCGAGAGCCTTGTTTCAAACCAAGAAGTTGAAGTGATTTTCAAATACATTAACGCACTTTTAAATGAAACTGGTAAAGTTGGAGAATACGACCAAAAACTATGATGTCAATGATGTCCATTCAATAAAGAAGCGAATGGACATAAATAAAATAAATAAACCAAAAATAAAACTTAATTTACCTTTCGAAAGATAATGGGCAAATCTTACTCCTAAAGGGGCGCCTATAATTGTCATTGGCGTTATTAAAATTAAACCTACTAAACTTACATATCCATAAGTTAGTGGTAGCGATACATTATTTTGAATTCCCGCTAGAATGAAACCAATTGTACCAGGAACAGCAATTATTGTTCCAATACCTGCAGCAGTTCCAATGGCACGGTGTATATCGAAGTTATAAAGTTTTAAGATGGGTATGCTTATCGAGCCACCACCAACACCTATTATTACAGATAAAAAACCAATTGTTGATCCATAACCATGACCTTTTAAATTGTTTGGAAATTTATCAGCAAATCTCCATTCATCTTTCCAAAAGAAAAATTGAAGAGCAACAAAAAATAAAATTATAGAATAAATTAGTATTAGGCTGCTACCTTCCAGAAATGATACTGCTATCGAACCAAAAATCACTCCGATCAATAATGACAAAAAAATAAATTTTAAAAAATCTAAATTGACTGAACCTCTTCTATGATGGTTTATGGCTGATATAATTGAAATTGGAACAATATTTGCGAGGGAAGTTCCAACAGCCAAGTGCATCCTTATACTTTCATCAACCTCTGCCAGTGTGTAGATGTAGTAGAGGGCAGGTACAACAACTACACCTCCTCCAATTCCAAAAAGTCCTGCAATAAATCCAGCAAAAATACCGGTACTAACCAATAACATTACGGAAAACAGTAAGTCGCCAGAGGCAACATTACTAAATATGGTTGTAAACACTTAGAGCTTAGTTTTTGCCAGAAGGAAGTTCGTTAAATGGAACTTTTTTATCTGCTCTTTCGTCTTGTGGTAACCCAAGAACTCGTTCTGCAATAATATTACGAAGAACTTCATCTGTACCACCAGCAATTCTCATTGCCGCAGAGAAAAAATATCCATTTTGAAATAAGTTCTTTAATACAGGGTTTTGATCGTGATGTACCATTCCAGAAGAATCCATAAGTTCAAGCGCATAAGCTGACACATCTTGCATTTTTGATGCTGTAACAAGTTTGCTTATTGATAGCTCTGGACCTGGTGTCTGACCTTTTGATAAAGCAGTAATACTTCTAAATTTTGTATATTGCAAGCCGCGAGATTGAACATACCAGTCGGCCATTTTCTGTCTAACTTCACTATTTTTGATTGCAAGACCGTCTTCAACTTCTAGTTCTTTAGTCGCTTCAAATATTTGATCAAAATCAAGTCCTGGAGGGTCGCCAACTGCTAGTCTTTCATTCATAAGTGTAGTAAGCGCAACTTTCCAGCCTTCACCTTCTCCACCCAGTCTTTGACTGTCAGGGATTCTTACATCATTGAAAAAAACTTCGTTAAAATTTGAGGTACCTGAAATCTGCTTTATTGGTCTTATTTCTATGCCAGGAGTTTTCATATCTAGATAAAAATAAGTAAGGCCTTTATGCTTTAAGGCAGATGGATCTGATCTTGCAACTATCATTCCATAATCAGCAAAGTGCGCTCCAGATGTCCAAACTTTTTGCCCATTTAAAACCCACTCATCGCCATCCTTTTCAGCTTTCATTTTAATTCCAGCTAAATCTGATCCTGCTGAAGGTTCTGAAAAAAGCTGGCACCATATTTCTTCACCTGTGATCATTTTAGGTAAATATCTTTTTTTATCTTCATCTTTACCCCACACCATCATTGTCGGGCCAAGCATACCAATTCCAATTTCAAAATAACCAGAAGGCACCAAGTAATCATGTTCTTCTTGAGAATAGATAACTTGCTGTATAGGCGATCCACCATATCCACCAAACTCTTTTGGCCATAGAATAGCAGCAAACCCTGCTTCAGCTTTCTTCTTTTGCCATACTTTAGCTCGCTCTAAAGCCTCCTGAGCTGCTTCTTTGCCACCCTTTACTGTTTCCGGAGCTCCTGCAACAGCAATCTGAGGGCTTTTATCACTAGGCTTATCAGAAATTATTGATCTTTTTTCTGCATTTGCCTCAAGAAAGTCCCTCGCTTCTTTTCTAAATGCAGCTTCTTGCTGTGAATCATTAAAGTCCATAATTAAACTATATTCCTTTTCTCAAGATTTGAAATTAAATTTTCTTTCCATTGTCTTGTACTGCCAATATTTAAAGAAAGTAGTTTTGATCTACGATAAAACAAGTGGCAATCATAATCCCAGGTAAAGCCAACTCCTCCATGAATCTGAATATTCTCTTTTGCAGCATAATTGAAGGCATCAGAGGCGCTCACTCTTGCGCCAGCTGCCGCAACTGGCAACTCATTAGAGTCAGTGCTCAAAGCCCATGCCCCATAGTATGCATTTGATCTAGCTAGTTCAATTTTAACATACATATCTGCCATTTTATGCTTCAAAGCCTGAAATGAACCAATTTGTCTTCCAAAAGCAAATCTTTCCATTGAATACTTTTTTGCTTCATCCAGAGAAACCTGCGCTCCTCCAACTTGCTCAAAAGAATACAAAACTGCCGCTCTGTTGAATATGTTTTCTGTCATATCCCATGCCATACCTTGCTCACCGAGCAATTCGGCTTTTACATTTTCAAATTTAATACTGCACGCAGGTCGCGTTGGATCAATTGTTTCAAGGCTTGTTTTGCTTACTCCATCTTGATGTAAATCAACTATGTATAATGAAAGTGAATTTCTATTTCCTTTATTATCGCTGTTGGCAGCAATTATTAGATAATCAGCAGTTTCTCCATCACTTACAGGTGATTTGTAGCCATTAATTGTTTCTGATGAATATTCTGTTTTTACATTTGATGGTTTTGGCGTCCCATTTGTTTCGGATAGGGCAAACGTGCCTATTTTTTCACCTGATGCAATCAAAGGTAAGAATTTTTTCTTTTGATCTTCAGATCCATAGTTTTTGATAAATTCTGCAAATAAATATATTGAGGATGAGAATGGTGTGGGTGCTAGAGATCTTCCCAATTCTTCTGCTATGACGCATAGTTCCAACATACCGAGACCAAGTCCACCATATTCCTCTGGAATTGCAGTTCCGGTCCAACCCATTTCAGATATTTGCGACCATAGTTCTTTATGGTAATGCAGTTGATCGTCGTCAAGAATTGTTCTTACAGATTTACGGTCACACTTATCGAATAAAAATTTTCTTGCTTGATCACGTAAAAGTTTTTGATCATCTGAGAAATCAAAATTCATGACGGCTACTATTCTTTTGTATCGTTTTCTTCTTGAACTGCTGAATCAGTTTCTGGAGCTGTATCGATACTTTCTGAAATCTCTTCTGCTTCAATGGTGCTCACTTCAGCTTCCTCAACCTCAGATACATTCATGGGTTCACTCAGTGAAGTGGGCTCTTCTTTTGCCTCTGAATTCCCCATATCATTCATCATATCAATTTCAGAATTTTCTTGTTCAATTCTTTCGAGTTCATCATCGCTTGGAACTATTTCGTCAGAGGAAGGTTGTGGTTGGATAACTTCTTCAATTGGCTTTGCCCTAGACTCAACTCTTGGTGAACGAGCAGTAAATTTTCTTGTAGCTGATTTTTCCATTTCTGACTTTGATAAACCACCTTGATACATTTGTCTGAAAGTATCATTATCTACTTCTTCAAGTTCTTCCTCTTCTTCGTAATCAGGTATTTGTCTTAGCTTCGAAACGATACTTTCCTTCAACTCTTCAGCAGTTATTTTTGACTCTCCAATTTCGCGAAGGGCAATAACAGGTTTTTTATCGTTTTCAGGATCAACTGCTGGAGTAGCCCCTCTACCTAATTGAACAGCTCTTTCTTTAGCTAGTATGACTAAATCGTATTGGTTATTCACCAACTTTATACAATCTTCAACAGTAATTCGTGCCATAAGAATATTTGGAATTGATGTTGCTTTTTATTGAAATATATAAATAAATCAAGCTGAAAGTTTAATTTATTAACCAAATGGCCCATTTTAAAGAAAACACTGAATATATCGTTAGTCCATGTGTAAAAATTTGTAAGTACAAAAAAGACTTCATGGATGGGAATGTTTGCATTGGTTGTTTTAGGGAGCAGTTTGAAATAACTAATTGGGTGAAAATGAGTAACTCTGAAAAGCAGTTAGTAATAGAAGATACTATAGAAAGAAAAAAAGAATTTTTGAAAAATCATGTTTGATATTAGCTGGACGTGTAAACATACTTGGCAAAAAGCAAGTTATAATACAATGTGGTGTTTGATAGGCTGCAGTATTGGTGACTTTGGAACAATTTATTACTTTCAAATCATTGATCACTCTTTATCTATATATGTGGTGATGTTGCTCGCAATACTAAATGGCTTGATTACAAGCATTATATTAGAAACCATAATTCTAATGAAAACATTTATTTTTGCTGAAGCAATTAGTATTGCATTTAAAATGAGTTTCATCAGCATGATCAGTATGGAAATAGCTATGAATGCCACAGACTTAATATTTGCTGGTGGAGTTCTTACTATTACAATAATTCCTTTTATGCTGCTTGCAGGCTTTATTACCCCGCTTCCATATAATTATTACAGACTCAAAAAATATAACGAGTCATGTCATTAAAATAATGATTAAAGAAAATGTCAAAATTGACACTGGTAATATCGTAACGTACAGAAGATCAAAAAAAACAAACGATGTACTATATTTTTCACATGCTAATGGTTTCTGTGGGCAGGCATATACTGATCTCTTAAATAAAATTGATAATTCATACGAGGTTATAACATATGATATGCGTGGTCATGGCGAAACTGATTTGATGGCAGACTCTAATAAACTAAAATCATGGTATACTTTCAGAGATGATTTAGAGCAGTTAGTTAAAAAACATAATGAGCCAGTGACTTTATCTGGGCATTCTATGGGAGGCACTGCAAGTTTGCTGCTCGCTCTATCAAAACCTAAATTAGTAAAGAAACTTATCCTCATAGATCCAGTCATATTGCCACTACGGTATATCATTTCATACAAGCTATTGCAGTTTGTTAATCTTGCTCATTTAGCAAGTCCTCTTTCAAAGAATGCTTTGATTAGACGTAATTTGTGGGATAGCGAAGCTGAAGCTCATAAATATTTTTCTAGTAAGCCTCTTTTTAAAAATATCAGTGAAAAGATAATCACAGACTATGTACAATATGGACTTAAAAAAAATGACCAAAATAAATATGTTTTAAAATGTGACCCAAGTTGGGAGTCAGCCTGCTTTAAGCTTACCTCGCACGAGGTTTGGTTTGATTTAAAGAAAATTAATATTCCAATTAAGATTATACTCACACCCAACAGTGTTGTCTGTAATGAGACAAGTCAAAATAGAATTAAAAAATTAAATCCTCAAACTGAAATTTGTTTTATTGATGAGACATCGCATATGCTTCCACTTGAAAAAACTGAGGATGTTGCAAGTGAAATTAATAATTTTCTTACCTAACTAAATCTGTTCTTAACAAAACAAATAAGGTATGTTTAGCAAATGGAAAATTTTGCAAATTTAGTATCATCAGTATGGAGCCAAGGGGTTTTTGGAATTGATCTGAACAATATTTTAGTTGCAATAGTAATACTCTTAATTTTCATAATTTTAAGATCAGTTTTTTCAAAAATTGTGATCGGTAGATTAAAAGTTCTTGTAAAAAAATCTAAGACTAAGATAGATGATGCGATGCTTGAGGCTTTTGATGGCCCTCTCAGATTTTTTCCTGTAGTAATCGGTGTCTACATAAGCACTCAGTATTTAAATTTAAATACAACTCTTGAACTGTTTGCTGCAAATTTAAATCGTTCGCTCATAACAATTCAAATATTTTGGTTTTTATACAAAATTATTGATCCGATTTCATCGTTTGTTCACAAATTGGGAGAATTGTTAACAAATGATCTTATAGATTGGGGAGTGAGAATTTTAAAATTCTTCATATTTGTTATTGGGGCAGCTGCTGTTTTAGAAATATGGGGAATCAAAGTTGGACCAATTCTAGCTGGACTGGGACTTCTCAGTGTGGCTGTGGCTTTAGGTGCTCAAGATTTGTTTAAAAATCTGATATCAGGAATTTTAATTTTATTAGAGAAACGATTTCAAAATGGAGATTGGATTAAAGTTGAAAACATTGTTGAAGGGGTTGTAGAAAAAATAGGTTTTCGATCCACATTAGTTAGAAGATTTGATTCTTCACCTGTTATGGTTCCAAATTTTAATTTTGCAGAAAATGCTGTCACAAATTTCAGCAATATGAAAAGTAGGCGTATATATTGGAATATTGGCCTAGAATATAGGACAACACGTGATCAGTTAAGAAAAATTAGAGACGAGATAGATGATTATATCACAAGCGATGGTAATTTTGTTAAATCTTCCGAACAGCCATTGTTCGTAAGAATTGAAAAGTTTTCAGATAGCTCAATTGATTTATTAATTTACTGTTTTGCAACAACTACAAATTGGGGCGAGTGGTTAGAGATCAAAGAAAAATTAGCTTTGGAAATAAAAGAAATTGTTGAAAAAAATGGTGCTGGTTTCGCGTTCCCTTCTCAATCAATTTATATTGAAAAAAATTAAAAAGACTCGCCTTCAAAAAGCTTCTGGGTATTCAATTTATCATTTTGAAAATATAGTTTTTTAGCTTTTTCTGATGCGGTTTCTTTTTTATTGATTAATTCAAATAAATAATCTAAGTGAACTGTTTCATCATCCCCGTATAAATTTTTCTTAGATCTTTTCTTGAGCCCCTCAAATGAAATATTTAGAAGTTTCTCTGCTAATTCCCAACCAGTTTTATTTTTGTATGTAGAATTGAGTCCATTTGATAGAACATCACTCCTAAATTTAATTAAATCTTCATAATTAAATTCACTGATCAATTTGAAAGTTTCTTCTAATGAGTCTTCTTGATATAAAATGCCCGACCAAAAAGCTGGTAAAGCGCAGAGTGTATCGTAACTTCCTGCATCAGCACCTCTCATTTCAATAAAAGTTTTTAACCTCACCTCAGTAAAGATAGTAGAGATATGATTTATCCAATCTTCAATTAAAATATCATCAGGCGCAAATTGATTATTTTTTCCATCTAACAAATCTTGGAATGTATATTTAGTACAATTATGATAATTATTATTTCTGATAATTGCGTAAACAGGAACTTGTAAGGCATAATCAACGTATTCTTCAAAGCTCATAGTTTTTTCAGTAAAAAACTTTGGAATACCGGTTCTGTCTGGATCAGTTTTTGTCCAAACATAACCTCTATAAGTTTCATAGCCCGAAAGCGTTGCATTTTTAAATGGAGAATTTGAAAATAATCCTGTAACAATTGGCTGAATGAATGCTGATACATTAATTTTTCTTTGCATATCACTTTCTGAAATATAGTCGAAATTTGCTTGAACGGTTGCTGACTGATACATCATTTCTAGACCTAATCCAGAAAGCGATTTCATATAAGGTGTCATAATTTCTGAATATCTCTTCTTTGGAACCATTGGTACATCTTTTAGCTCACCAATTGGAAAGAAGCCCAGTCCTAAAAAGCCAATATTATATTTTTCCTCCAATTTTTTTGTAAATGCGAGGTGATTATTTATTTCCTTACAAGTTTCGTGGATCGTTTTAAGAGGTGCTCCAGACAATTCAAATTGACCGCCAGGTTCAAGTGTTATACTTGCCTTATCTTTATTAAGTGCAATAATATTTTCATTCTCTTCTACTGGTGTCCAACCATCATTTATAAAGTCGTCAAAAATTGAGCTAATACTTACTTCGCCGCTATAGGATACTAAACTAAGATCACTTTTGTGATAAATAAATTTCTCATGTTCGGTTCCTATTTTAATTTCAGAGGTATTCTTAATACCGTTTTCAAAATATTTTATTAGATCACCTTTGTTAAGCATTATAAATTTTGTCCATAATAATTGAGGTCGCGGTAATTGCAGCAGTTTCTGATTTTAAAATATTTGGCCCAAGTGTAACACCAATAGATTTTTTCTTTGATTTTAAACTTTCATACTCTTTAGCTGAAAAATCTCCTTCAGGTCCTATGATTATACCAATTGCTTCATTTTTGGTCAGTTTCATATTCTTTATTTTTTCTTCATTATTATCTAACGAGCAATATAAATAACCTGCTAAAGAGTTATCATTAATCATTGTGGTAAATAATATAGGTTTATTAATTTCTGGTATCTTATTTCGATTAGACTGCTCACACGCTTCAACAGCGATTAGTCTAAGTCTTTCAAAATTAATATTTTTCATATTAGTTCTCTCCATAATTACTGGCTGAAAAACTGAAATTCCAATTTCTGAGCACTTTTGTATCATGATTTCTAGAGGTGTACGTTTTATAGGAGAAAAAAACAGAGTTATATTATGATCTTCGCTTTCTATTTTTTTTTGATCAATTATTTCTAATTCACAATTATTTTTTGTAATATTAATAACTTTAGTTAAACAAAGTAGCTCACGATTAAAAACTGAAACATAGTCACTTTTTTTTGTTCTCAAAACACTCTTTAAATAGTGTATCTGGTTAGCATCAAGAATAATTTGATCGTTCGAATTTATTTTTTTATCTACAAAAATTCTGTTTTTAATTTTTTTCATATATATATTGGTTATAACATTATTTATTTTATAAAGATAAGTTGAAAAAATATTCACAATTATTGCGTCTAGAGCAGCCCGTTGGTTTTTTTCTGCTAATGTTGCCGTGTTTTTGGGGCGTGCTTGCTGCCTCAAATTCCTACCAACACTTATGGAGCAATATTTATTTATTTCTTATTTTCGCAATCGGATCGATTGTTATGAGATCGGCTGGATGTATCATAAATGATTTTTTTGATAAAGA
>CABYLU010000004.1 GCA_902519835.1 uncultured Pelagibacteraceae bacterium | reverse complement strand
TCTGGATGCCATTGAACACCATAAAAGTATCCGCTGTAATTTGATAAACTGATAGCTTCTACTGTTTCGTCTTTAGCAACACCTTCAATAACAAGGTCATTTGCTATTTTATCTATTCCTTGAGTATGAAGTGAATTTACCTCAATAGTTGGCGTGCCGGCCAACTTTTCAAATTTTCCATTTTCAGTTAAATAAACTTCATGCTGTTTTGAAAACTGTATTTCTGGGTCATCAGACTCTGGGCATCTGTGATCCATTCTTCCTGGTACATCATGAATATCTGCATGAAGAGAGCCTCCCATTGCAACATTAACTTCTTGAAAGCCCCTACAAATAGCTAACATAGGAATCTCATTTTTAAATATGAAATCAATCATAGGAAGAACAGTCTTATCTCGATCTATGTCTAATGGCTCAACTATTTTGTCTTTATTGTAAAATTCAGGATAAACGTTTGAGAGACTGCCCGTTAGCATTACCCCATCAAATTTTCTAAGAGTGTTTCTGTAGTCAATTGTTGAACCAAGGGCTGGCAAAATGACAGGTATACAGCTTGTAGCTTCAGCCACAGCTTTTATGTAGTTCGTTCCTGACGCATGATATGTCCGATGCAATTCTGCTTTTTCAATTACGTCGGCAAATACAGCAATTAGTGGCTTATTTTGAGTATCCATAAAAAATTAGTTTACTAATATCAGGATAATATCATATAACAACTTTAATGGTTATAAATATTCAAGATAAACAATCACAACATAAGGCAATGTCTGCGTGGGATGACATCCTAGTCATCGACGATCAACTTTCAAGTGAAGAGAAAATTTTAAAGTCGTCAGTGAGATCTTATTGCCAGGAAAAACTTTTACCTAGGATCATAGATGACAACAGAAATGAAAATTTTAGTAAAGAGATTTTCAATGAAATGGGTGAGCTTGGAATTCTAGGCTCTTATTTACATGGATATGGATGTGCGGGCACGAATTATGTCTCTTATGGGCTTATTGCTCGGGAAATTGAAAATATCGACAGTGCATACCGATCTATCATGTCGGTTCAAACAAGCCTAGTCATGTTTCCTATTTATCAATTTGGTACTGAAGCACAAAAAGAAGAATATTTACCAAGACTTGCAAAGGGTGAAATCATTGGAAGTTTTGGTCTGACAGAGCCTGATGCTGGTAGTGATCCTGGCGCAATGAAAACTAAAGCGATAAAAGTCAAAGGGGGTTATGAATTGACTGGTACCAAGACATGGATCAGTAATGCGCCCTATGCAGATGTAATTATTGTTTGGGCCAAGGATGAAGATAATGTAATCAGAGGATTTATTGTGGACAGAGAGTCCAAAGGACTATCAACCCCCAAAATTGAAGGTAAATTATCTTTACGCGCTTCAGCAACGGGGCAAGTTGTTATGGAAAATGTTTTTTGTTCGGAAGATAAAGTTTTACCAAAAGCATCAGGTTTGGGCGGACCCTTTCAATGCTTAAATAGTGCGAGATACGGAATTTCATGGGGCGCTCTAGGAGCAGCAGAGTTTTGTTTTGCAACAGCTAGACAATACGCATTAGATAGAATGATGTTTGGAAAACCTATTGCTGGTACTCAGCTTGTTCAGTCTAAATTAGTTGATATGCAAACAGAAATTGCTTTAGGTCTTCAGGCTGCACTTAGAGTTGGGCGTCTGATGGATGAAGATCAGTCAGATAGCAATATGGTAAGCCTCATAAAAAGAAATAATGTCGGAAAAAGTTTAGATATTTGCAGGAGTGCAAGAGATATTCTTGGTGGCAATGGTATTTCAGATGAGTATCATGTAATGAGACATATGGTAAATTTGGAAACCGTAAAGACATATGAAGGTACACACGATGTGCATACTTTAATTATGGGAAGAAACTTAACAGGCATACAGGCTTTTAAATAATTATGGCTTATCTAAATCGTACAACAAAGCAATGGCAGGAAATCGATACAGCTCATCATCTGCATCCTTTTACTGATTACAAGTCGCTTGCAAAAGAAGGCAGTATCATCGTTACAAAAGCAGATGGTGTTCACCTTACTACATCTGATGATAAACAGTTGCTTGATGCCATGTCTGGCTTGTGGTGTGTAAATGTAGGTTATGGAAGAAAGAATCTTGCAGACGTTGCTTATAAGCAAATGCAAGAGTTACCTTATTATAATTCTTTTTTTAAAACAGCAACACCACCATCAATTGAACTTGCTAAAGAGTTAGCTGAAATAAGTCCGCACGATCTAAATCATGCATTTTTTTCTTCAAGCGGTTCTGAAGCCAACGACACTGTTGTGAGAATGGTTAGAAGATATTGGGATTTAAAAGGTAAGCCAAATAAAAAAACATTTATCAGCCGAGAATATGCCTATCACGGAAGTACGATGACTGGGATGAGTTTGGGTGGTATGACAGCAATGCATGCTCAAGGAGATATGATGCCAGGTTTTGAACATGTGATGCCTCCTTACTGGTATAAGTATGGAAGCAATATGTCTCATGACGACTTTGGTATTCACGCGGCTAACAAAATTGAGGAAAAAATTAATGAAATTGGCTCAGATAATATTGCAGCGTTCATAGGAGAACCAATTCAAGGAGCTGGAGGAGTTATTATTCCGCCTGATACTTACTGGCCAAGAGTCCAAGAAATCTGTAAAAAATATGACATCCTTCTTGTTATTGATGAGGTCATTTGTGGATTTGGTAGAACAGGAAACTGGTTTGGATCAGATACTTATAATATTAAACCTGACATTATCACGATGGCCAAAGGGATTACCTCAGGATATATCCCACTGTCTGGAATAATGATTTGCGACAGAGTTTGTGAAACTTTAATCAATGAGGGTGGTGAATTTTACCACGGTTATACTTACTCAGGCCACCCCGTAGCTTGTGCAGTGAGCCTTGAAAATCTTAAAATTATCAAAGAGGAAAATCTTATTGAACAATCACGAAATGTCTCAGTTTATCTGGAGCAGCAAATGCGCGAGATTGAAAAGCACCCTTTAGTTGGTGAAGTAAGAATGAAGAGCTTTATTGGTGCTGTGGAATTAGTGAAAGATAAAGAAACTAGAGAAATGTTTGAAGACACTGGAACAGTTGGAACGATTTGCAGAGACTATTGTATTCAGAACGGGTTAGTAATGCGAGCTGTAAGGGATGGCATGATCTTCTGCCCACCTCTTATATTCAATAATAACCATGTTGATGAACTTTGTGAAAAGCTGAAAACCTCGCTGGACCAAACACTGGATCATATTTCAAAATAAAACTTACTTAATCTGTAGATAGTAATCGTAGTACTCGGTATCTCGTTGATAGTTTAATGACTCATAGAGACTTTGAGCATTTTTATTTGTAATAGCAGTCGATAACTCAACACTCGTTACGCCTTTTTCTTCAGCAAACCTTTTCGCAGCATTCATCAGCATACGGCCAATACCTTTATTTCTATATTCAGATCTCACATATAAGTCGTAGAGTATTATTTTTTTACTTAACTCCAGTGAGTCAAAAGTCGTATACAGTTGCGTCATGCCAATGCATTCTTTTTCATTTTCAATATATAATATATGTGCCTCGTTATTACTAAGGCGTTCGTGAATGTAGTTTTTACAGGCTTCTATATTTGACTCCTTTTTATAAAACTGCCGATACATATCAAAGACCTCACCAATTTTTTCGCAATCTTCTGGTTGAGCAAATTTTATTTGTAATTCACCTGACATATACTTTATCTCCAAATCGTTCGGTATATTGATATCACTAAGAAAATAAAAGTAAAAGATGTAACTGTATAGATAAAGCCCATTGGCCCAACTGCATCCATCACTCTTCCTCCAATTAAAGGACCAGTGAGCGAGCCAACCTCAAAGACCATTACAAGAATTGCTGTAGCACCTGCAACTTGAGATGCGCTATATCTCTCACCAAGCATTGTAAGTGAGATTGCAAAAAGACCACTTGCAGCACCTCCCCATATAAAACAACTTGCTGCCATTACATAAAAATTATCTAGATAGATAGCGAATAGAATTGGACAAAAGAACGTAATTAAAACTGCTATATTTAATAGCAGTCTTTTATTAAATTTGTCTAGCAATACGCCAATCAAGGGTTGGCACATCACGCCTCCTACAAGAGTAATAGTTACATATTGCAATGCAATCTCTTGAGCAAATTGGTTCTTAATCATGAAAATGGGAAAGAAAGATACAAACATTACATCGTCTAAACCGCATAAAATCGCTGCTCCAAAAATTGTTGGAGCTGCAATGATTGCCGCAAACACTGGAAGAGACTTTTTATCGGGTAATTTCGGGTCTTCAATCTCAAGCATAATAAGTGGCAAAATAGCTATAAAAGAAAGAGAAGAAATAACGATAAAAGGTAACCAGCCTTCGATTCCAGTAAAGGACAATACTATCGGACCACTTGCAAAACCGATTACAAATACTGTGTTATAAATTGTTACAATTTTACCGCGATTTGTGTCATCAGCCATTGACAGCATCCATGTATCAAATGCGTTCCAAGCAAGGGCTCCAGCAAAACCAATTATGAATCTGATAACAAACCAAGATGTCAAACTATCAAAAATCGGAAAAGTAAAATAAAGAATTATTGTAAATATTTGAGCAATGATTATTGATTTCGCTAAACCTATCTTATGAATAATTATAGGTGTTATTCTTACAAATAATATTACTGCAAGGGGTTGTGCTACTACATTGAGGCCAATTTCAGTGTTGCTATATCCTCGTGCTTCTAAAATAAGTGCAAGTAGAGGTATTAATGTACCAAGCTTAATACCAATAATTAACGCACAGAGAAATAGGACAATATATGTTTTGTAATTTGTACCTAAAAGATTTTGAACTGTAGTATTCATGCAAACCTATCTTCATTAACATAGATACTTTTAAAATATTTAAGGACTAAATTTTTACAAAATTCATGGGTATAAATTTTTGGATCAAACAAAATTCTCTGCCACAATCCATCGACCATGGAGTGATAGGTTTCACTTACTTCTTTCGGTGTAAACTCCTTTTGATTGGTAATATTATTAATTTCATTAACTAACTTCTCCATTTGTTGAGAATAAATTTCATCTTGTCTTTGACAAATAGTTAAATAAGAAGGTCTAAATTTCACCTCGCTATAAAACGCAATCCATACTGAAATTTTATTTCTGTTGGCAATTTTTGAGCTGAAATCATTTTGAACTATACGTATTATTCTATCAATTGGATCTATATTATTTTCCTCAAATATCTTTTGCCATGATTTTTTATATTCATTAGATAAATACTGCAGCGAACTTATTAATAAATTGTCCTTCGATTTAAATCTAAAATTTGCATAACCTTGAGAAACTTTGGCTCTTTTTGCTACATGAGCAATCGTGGTATCCGCCAGACCTCTTTTCGCAATTGTTTCTATCGTAGCGTCAATCAACTTTTGATGATTAACAGAAATCTCAGTTTCACTAGCCTGTTTTGTAGTTTTTTTATTAACTAAAGCCTTCATCATATCGAATAAACAATACACAAAGATAACTATTAAAGATAGTTTTGTATTGAATAATCATTCAATTTTTATTATCATGATTCCTAAATATTCTATATTTTATGGCAAAAAATACACACGATGTAATCGTAATTGGTGCGGGTCACAATGGTTTGACCGCCGCTAGTTATATGGCGAAGGCAGGACTAGATGTTGTTGTCCTAGAAAAAAATGAATGGATTGGAGGCGCTGCTGTTAGTCGCGAGCTCTATCCAGGATGGAAATATTCTAACTGTTCATATGTTTGCAGCTTACTAAGACCTGAGATCATGCGTGATCTTGAACTGTACAAATATGGTTTACAAATTATTCCTTACGAAGGTAGCGCAACAATGATGAGAAATGGGGACTACTATGCCCACTATCATGATCATGATATGACGATCAATTCTATCAGAAGACATTCCCACAAAGATGCAGAGGCTTATGAAAGGTACAGTCGCGATGTTTTAAGACAATGTAAAATTATTAAACCACTCTTAAAAATGACACCACCAGATTTAACTTCTTTTAAACCAAAAGATTTATTTGGTGCTCTGGAGTTCGCAAAACATTTTGCAGCTAAAGACGAGCTAGGAGGTCTTGGTGAAAAAGAAATTTATGACACTATTCGATTTTACACAATGAGCATCAGAGACTATTTAGATGAATATTTTGAAAGTGATATTACAAAAGCTCACTTAGCTGGAAGTGCAATTATCGGAACTGCTCTTGGTCCTTGCTCACCTGGCTCTGCTTACGTATTACTCCACCATTATATGGGAGAAGTAGATGGTTCTGTTGGAGCATGGGGGTACTCAAGAGGAGGTATGGGCTCTATTACAAAAGCAATGACAGGTTGTCTCAATGCTCACGGCGGTGAAGTAAAACCAGATAATGAAGTCGTTAATGTCATTACTAAAAACGGTCGTGCGATTGGAGTTGCTACCAAAAAAGGTGATGAATATTACGCAAAAAAAATTGTATCTAACTTAGATGTTAAAAGAACGTTTTTAAAAATTACTGAAGAAAGCTCTTTACCTGGTGAATTTGTTGAAAGAGTTAAAAACTTTAAAATAAGAGGTTCATCGGGAAAACTGAATATTGCCTTAGATGGCCTTCCTGAATTTCCATGTATTCCAGAAGGTGATCCAGGTGGTGGAGGTGATATGCACTTCACAGAAACTATTGAAGAAATGGAAGGAGCTTACGATGATTGGAAACGAGGCGAATGGTCAAGAAATCCTTACGTAGATATGTGTATTCCCTCTAAAAGCGATCCAACAATGGCAGCTCCCGGTAAGCATTATATGTCTGTCTTTATTCAATATGTTCCATTCAATCTTGCAAATGGCGGGTGGAATGAAGAAAGAAAACAGGAATTTGGAAGACATATTGTTGATTGTATTGCTGAGTTTTCTCCAAATTTTAAAGATTTAATTAATCACTATGAAGTTCGTACACCATTAGAATTAGATAATGAAGTAGGATTGACAGAAGGAAACATCTTTCAAGGCGAATTAACAATGGACCAACTCATGTTTAATCGACCTGTGCCTGGATATGCGCAGTACAGAACACCACTTAAAAATATGTATATGTGCAGTTCATCAACCCATCCAGGGGGCGGAGTTATGGGTGCACCAGGAGCGAATGCTGCAAGGGAGGTTCTAATTGATATGAATATCCCTCAAACTGGTAATTATTATTAATGTCAGACAATTATGACGTAATTGTTATTGGCGCAGGCCATAATGGTCTTGTATGTGCTAATATTCTTGCAAAAAAAAACCGTAAGGTTCTAATTTGTGAGGCACGTGAGAATTGTGGAGGACTCCTTGAAGAGAGTATAACCAATTTCGTTCCTCAGATACCTCTGAGTGTGTCAAGCTCTCTTGGTGGACTGACAGTAAAGTATAAAGCAAAGTCTAGTATTGCACTGTCTGAGTCTGGTCAACATATTCGCCTAGTTGGAAACCAACATATTGACCATAAAGTTATTTCAGGTTTCTCTTCGAAGGATGCAGACAGATATGTAGAATTTCATGATAAAATGTCCTCCTTTTCAAAGGCTTTAGGTTCTTTCATGATGGCTTCACCACCAAGGATCATGAACAATACTTTCTCTGACTACTTTAAATTATTCAAATTAGGCATGAATGTTCGAATGCTTGGAAAGAAAAAATTTAATGAGTTTGCAAGAATGGTAGGGCTAAATATTGCGGACGAATTAGAAGACAATTTTGAAAATACTCTTTTGCAAGGCCTAATCGCCCATGACGCGGTGCTTGGTTCTAATTTGGGCCCAAGGTCACCAGGTTCATTGATTAATCTACTTTTTCGCATGGCCACACACGACAACTCAATTTTTGGTGGAATATATGAAATTGATGGTGGTAGTAAAGCTTTTGTCGATACTTTACTTGATATCAGCAATAAAAATAAAGTTGAAATCAAAACTTCTTCATCGGTTAAAAGATGCATTACTGAAAATGATAAAGCAGTTGGGGTTGAACTTCACAATGGTGAAAAAATTTATGCAAAAAAAATTATTTCTAATGCAGATCCAAGATCTACTTATTTTTCCCTTTTAGGAACTGAGAATTTAGATACTGATGTGAAAAGAAGAATCAAACATCACCGATCAAAAGGGAAAGTTGCAAAATTATCATTAAGTCTCAATAAACAACCTGAATTTATTAATTGCGATAAAGATGATTTAGAGAGTAGAATGGTGATCGCGCCGTCAATTGATTATATAGAAGAAGCATTCAATCCAAGTAAATTTGATAAGCTTTCTATGGAACCTATTTTAGAAATGAAACTTAAAAATTCTGACCAGAGTAATCCTGCATTAGATATTCAAGTTCAATATGCTTCCTATGGTGCGCAAGAGGGTTGGGATAATATTAAAGATAACTATGTAGACGCAGTTATAAAATTAATAGAGAAATATGCACCTGATATTCAAAGCTGTATAGAGACTAAAGCAATCGTTACTCCTGACGATATAGAAAAAAATTTTCATGTCACAGGTGGACATTGGCATCATGGAGAAATTCAAATTGATCAACTTTTTATGCTCAGACCAATTCCTGGGGCATCACAATATAGAACCCACCTTGATGGACTATATATGTGTGGTGCAGGTACCCATCCAGGTGGAGGCTTAACTGGAATTCCAGGAAGAAATGCAGCTCAAGCTATTTTGGAGGATGCTTGAGTATGAATAGAGATTTAAGATTTACGGCACTTAAAAAAACTCCTTTTCACTCTAGAACAAGCTTAGCTTCAAGAACAAATAAATATTATAACTGGAACGGTTTTACCGTACCCACAGAATACTCAACAACTGAGTTGGAATATACTGCCGCTAGAAATGGTACTTCAGTTATGGATCTCACGCCTATGTGCAAATACATGATCAATGGCAGCGATGCTAATAGATTTGTTGATTATCTTGTAACAAGAGATTTATCACAGATGGAAGACAATACAGTTGCATACATAATTTGGTGTAATGAAGATGGTAAAGTGATGGACGATGGTACCATATTTAAATTTTCGAATACAAAATTCATGCTTTGCTGTGCAGTAAAGATTTATAATTGGTTACATGACTCTGCTGAAGGTTTTGATGTTTCTTGTGAGGATGCAACAGACACAACTGCTGCATTAGCAATCCAAGGACCTACTTCTTGTTCAACACTAAAGAACTATGGAGCAGACGACCTTGAATTATTAAAACCATTTGGAATGAAACAATATAATATTAATGGATATGATGTTTTGATCTCGCGAACAGGCTTCACAGGTGATTTAGGATATGAATTATGGACTGATCCAGCTAATGCAGAAAACATGTGGGATAGTATTATGGAAGCTGGAAAAGAATTAAAGATTAGACCTTTTGGTATGCATGCTCTTGAGATGACAAGGATTGAAGCTGGCTTTATTCAAACCAATACTGATTTTATGGCAGCTGAAGATTCCTTAAGACCAGTGAGAATGCGTTCACCGTATGAAATTGGAATGGGTTGGCTGGTTCATCTTAATAAAGAAAGTTACTTTGTCGGTAAACGCGCTTTAAAGAAAGAAAAAGAGACAGGTAATTCTGAAAGATGTTTAGTTGGACTTGACATAGATGGTGATAAGCCCGCAGTAGGCTCTGTGATCTATAATGAAAAAAAAGAAGACATAGGTATTGTTACGGCAGCAATGTGGTCACCTACTATGAAAAGAAACGTTGCGCTCGCATCTCTGAAGCGTCCATATGGAATTAAGATAAAAGAAAACATTTTTGCAGAAATATATCACCCAGAGGAATTGGAATATAAAAAAATATGGGCAAAGTGTAAGGTTGTAAAAAGACAATTTTTTAGCCCTGAAAGACGTAACAAAGTACCTGCGGACCTATATGAATAGCCAAAAAGGGTATTTTTTTAAAATTCAATTATTGAACAGCCGTTCAATATAGGTTATACTTTAATATGCCCAAATCAACTCCGATTCCCGAAAAAAAAGATCTCCTTAATACTCTCGACGATAGAATTCTATACCCATGGCAGTATCTTGAGTATCGCGGTGAAGACAGCAGGACAATTATTGATAAGTCAAAAGGAATTTATCTTTACGATCAAACAGGAAGACAGCTTATTGATGGTCCTGGAGGAATGTGGAATGTTAACGTGGGACATGGTGTAAAAGAAATTGCTGATGCTGTTTATAATCAGATTACAAAAATGCCATACGCCAGCCCATTTACTGAGTCCACTGAGATAGCATATAACTATGCTTCACGACTTGTTAAATATGCGCCTGGTGATCTTAAAAGAGTATTTTTTACTTCTGGAGGATCCTCAGCAGTAGACTCTGCATTAAGATTTGTAATGTTTTATAATAATGTTCGTGGGTTAAGAGATAAGAAACAAATTATCTCACGTCATGATGCATATCACGGAAGTACATTTTTAGGGGCTTCATGTTCAGGTAAAGAAAGAGATAAAAACAACTTTGATTTTGCAGATAACTTGGTCCATCATTTGTCTGCGCCAAATCCATTTAAAAAACCAGATGACTTAAGCGATGAAGAATTCTGTGATCTAAAAGTTAAAGAGTTAGAAAATAAAATTTTAGAACTTGGTCAAGATAAGGTCGCAGCATTTATTGCAGAGCCAATCCTAGCATCAGGTGGGGTAATTGTTCCTCCTAAAGGATATCATAAAAAGACAAGAGAAATTTGTACTAAGTACGATGTTATTTATATTTCTGATGAGATAGTAACCGGCTTTGGAAGATTAGGTCATATATTCGCTTCAGAAAATTATTTCGATTTAGAACCTGATATCATTCTTTTAGCAAAAGGGATTACTTCAGGGTACGTACCTTGTGGAGCAGTTGTTATATCTGAAAAGCTTATGTCTCAACTTGATAATAAAGAAAAAGTTATATTCTCAAATGGATTTACTGACTCGGGTCACCCAGTGAGCATGGCAGCAGCAACAGCAACACTTGATTATATTGAAAAAAATAACCTTCTTGAGCATGTACAAGAAGTCGGCCCTTATTTTCAGTCTAAATTAAGTGAATTAATTGATCTACCGATTGTTGGTGATGTACGTGGTGAGGGATTAATGGCGGCTGTTGAATGTGTAATCAGTAAAGAAAAAAAAGATCCTCTGAATTTACAATACGAGATCGCTTCTCGCATTAATTCTCATTGTCAAAATCTTGGTTTAATTGTTAGACCGCTATTTAATACGTGTGTCATGTCTCCTTCTTTGATTATCACAAAGGAACAAATAGATGAGCTCGTCAGTATACTTAGAAAAGGAATTGAGTTAGCCACAGACGACATCAAGAAAGAAGGCCTTTGGTCTGCATCTTAAATAAATGCTTGAGTTTAACCATCTGCTAAAAAACTATCAGGAGGGTAAAACCTTACCCCAAGACTTTTATACAGATTCGAATATTTTTTCCGAAGAGATGAAGCGAATTTATTTCAAACAGTGGTTAATGGTAGATCACATCAGTCGTATTCCTAATCCAGGTGATTATTTTGTTTTTGATGCCGAAAAGGAGTCCATCATAGTTATTAGAGGAAGAGACAATGAAGTAAGAGCATTTTATAATGTTTGCACTCATCGGGGATCAAGAATTTGTTTAGATGAAGAGGGTTCAAAAAAACTTTTAGTGTGTCCCTATCATGCTTGGAGTTTTTCAGCAGAAGGTGAGCTTAAAGCTGCACGTTTTATGCCGGAGGATTTTAAAAAAGAAGAGTGGGGTCTTAGAGAGTGTCATCTTAAAATTTATGAAGGATTAGTATTTATTAACTTATCATTAGACGAACCGATGAATTTTGATGAATTCATTGAGCCCTTAAAAGAAATGATGGAATTTCATCAGACGAGTAAGTCAAAAATTGCGATAAGAAAAAAATATCCTACTCATGCAAATTTTAAATTAGTTCTTGAAAATTTTCAGGAGTGTTATCACTGTCCTACAGCACATCCTGAGCTTTGTGCAGTACAGGACAAAGACTGGGTTGTCGCAATGGGTGCCGGAATAGGGACTGCGCCCCAAAAAGAGACTGATGAATATTTAAATAAAATTAAACCTTGGGTCGAGGAATGTAAAAAAAATGGAACTCCGTCTGAGGTTTACCTTGAAACAGATGAAGGATTAAAAAAAGGCTTAAACAGATATGTTGATAGAACACCAATTGGAAACGGAAACTTATCACAAACCAAAGATGGAAAGCCAGCTTCTTCATTAATGGGACAGTTTAAAGATTTTGATGGAGGACTAACCCAAGTAAGCTTTAATCCATTTGGCTGTTGTTATTTCACAAATGATTTTGGCGTCATGTTTATTTTTAAACCCATCTCTCTTCTAGAGTCTGAAGTGGAGCTCATATGGCTTGTAAATGAAGAAGCTGAGAAGAATAAAGACTTTAAGCCCGAGGAAGTAAGCTATATTTGGGATGTTACTACGGCGCACGACACAACAATAATTGAAAATAACCAGGAAGGCCTTCTATCTCAGTCTTTTAAACCCGGAGTTTTATCTGAAAATGAGTCAGCGGTAACTTATTTTTATAATTGGTATTTTACCAACATGCAGTTACCATAATCTCTGAGCAAGAGAGTATGAAACAACTTTATAACAAAGATATTTACGACGTTAATAAGCCAGTTAAAAGTTATTGGGAAAAAGTCAGTCAAATAGAACAAGACAAATATCCTAAGCTTACAACTGATGAAAGCTGTGATGTTTGTGTAATAGGTGGCGGCTTTACTGGAATAAGTACAGCTTATCACATTGCAAAAAATTATAGTGGTGACGTAAGATTACTAGAGGCGGGGCATTTTGGATTTGCAAGCAGTGCAAGGAATGCTGGTTTTTGTTGTTTGCCTGCAACAAAACTATCGGTCAATCAACTGATAACAAAATTTGGCCTGGATGAAACAAAGAAATTTTTTTCTTCTCAAATTGAAGGTGTTGAACTTTTATCCTCACTCATTTCTGAAAATAATATTGAATGTGAAAAAACGGGTACAGGCAATCTAGATGTTGCTCACCACCCTGATAGCAGTGAGGAACTAAAGGAGTGGGGCAACGATCTTAAAAAATATTTTGGTATTAACACCAAGTGGATACCCAAAGACGAGTTTGATGAAGTTGGACATCAGTCAACAGAACAATTTGGAGCTGTTTTTACTGAAGCGGGATTTGCAATGAACCCAATGGCTTTTATGAATGGTTTTGCATCAGCAACTGTAGATGTAGGAGCGAAACTTCATAGCTTTTCTAGAGTGAAAAAATGGGAAAGAAACGGTTCTCATAAATTAATTACAGATAGTGGATCGATTACTGCAAATAAGGTTGTTGTTGCAACAAATGGATACACAGATGAGTCTCTTCATCCAAGTTTTGCAAATAGAATGATGCCTGTTTTATCTAATATAATTGTTACTAGAGAAATGTCAGAAGATGAGTTTAAACTACAAAACTATAAAACTCTTAATCCAATCTGCAACTCTAGAGAGATCTTGTATTACTATAGAAGAATGCCTTCAAATCGGATGTTATTTGGAACAAGAGGCGACACCTACGGTGATGAAAAGAGCGCAGAGATAATGCAAGAATTTATGACAAAAAAATTTCGTGGGGTGTTCCCAAATTGGGACAACGTCGATATTGATCATTATTGGAGAGGCACCGTTGTTATGACACGTGACTTTGTTCCAGCATTTGGTGCATTAGAAGAAGATAAGTCTGTATATTTTTCATACGGCTATCAAGCTAATGGTAATAATACAACCGTGTATTGTGGTAAAAAATTAGCTGAAATGATTTACGAGTCAAATAGTGGGGAGACAAATATTTCAAAAGTCTATCAGGGTCTTTCACCTAAAATCCCATTTGGATTTTTAAGACTTTGGTATCTAAGATTATATTTGTGGTATGCTAATCTCACGGATAGAAGCAAAAAAGAAATATAAATTGCATCTATTATTTATATAAATTAAAATTTTCATATGTTTCAAGCTTGGCGAAATATATATTCTAAGAGTGATAATGCAAAAGCATATTCATTACTGTCTCCTGCATTATTTTTAATAATTCTTGTTATGCTTATTCCTATGGCATTAATGCTTAGTTTTAGTTCTTTTACACAAGTAAGCATGATGGAGATTGATTTCACTCCAACAATTCAGCGATATATTGACTTTTTTGAAAAAAGTTTGCTGGTCTCACTTCTCATTAAGTCAGTTAAAATATCATTTATTGTAACATTGATCACTCTTCTAACCGCTTACCCAGTCTGTTATTACATCGCTTTTTATGTGAAAAAAAATAAAATGTTATGGTTAGTTTTATTAACCTTACCTTTTTGGACCTCTTACCTATTAAGAGTATTTTCTTGGAAAATCATACTGGGCACTAAAGGTGTTTTCAATTCAACATTATTAGGTGCAGGCATTATTAGTGAGCCTCTCACATTTCTCATGTATTCAGAGGAAGCTGTTATTATTACTCTAACACATGCTTGGGCAGCATTTGCTCTATTACCACTTTATGTATCTCTTGAAAAAATAGACTTTTCATATATTGAGGCTGCAAGAGATCTTGGATTGTCAAAATTTGAAGTATTTTGGAAAGTGACATTTCCTCTGTCATTGCCAGGTGTCATTGGTGCGATATTAATAATATTTATTCCAACTGTTGGTGATTATGTTACGCCTGCCTTAATTGGCGGTACTGAGGGAAGAATGTTATCAAATATGATCCAAGCTTATTTTGGAAAAATAAACAATATACCACTTGGTGCGGCATCAGCCACAATTATGCTGACGACTGTTATTCTCATAACAGTGATTGTCTCATACACAACAAAAAGACTTACACAGAGGCTCTCTTAAATCATGAATGAAAAAAACAGTTCACTGCTAATTTACACATTAATATATTTTGGTTTTCTCTATATACCGGTTCTTTTTTTACCAATTTTTAGCTTTAACGACGCAAATTATATGTCATTCCCATTAGCGGGGTTTACCACAGATCATTATGAAGAAATGTGGTCAAAACGTAACTTACATAAAGCTTTATGGGCGAGCGTTAAAGTTGGTGTTGTTGCAAGCGTAGTGAGCACAGCAATTGCACTTCTCGCTGCAAAGGCATTTGTTAGATATAAATTTAGGGGTCAGAATGTTTCTTACGGAGCCATAATGATGCCGTTTTTAATACCAGAAATTATTTTAGCAGTATCAATATTAATTATATGGATCAACCTTGGTTTTCCATTGGGTCTGGTTCCAGTAACAATAGGACACATATTGTTTTGTACTCCATTTGCAATGTTGATATTGATTGCGCGAATAGAAGGTTTTGACTTTTCTTTAGAAGAAGCTTCACGTGATTTAGGGGAAAATGCATGGGGAACTTTTTACAGAGTATCACTACCTCTTTATTTGCCAGGTATAATAGCAGCTTTATTACTAAGTTTTATTATATCCTTTGATGAATTTATTCTGGCATTCTTTCTATCTGGCAGTGATGCAACTTTACCAATGTATATGTGGAATCAAATGCGATTTGTGAAAAAACTCCCACATGTACTTGCTTTGGGAGCGGTGATAATTGTGTTTACTACTTTTATTGTTTTGTTAGCATTCTGGCTGAGAAATGTTGGACAAGGCAAAGAGAAACAGGACATAGCTATTAAATTATAAAAAATATGAACGAAAATTTTATTCAGATAAACGGAATTTCAAAACATTTTGGAAATGTCAAAGCAGTTGATGACGTGTCTTTTTCAATTAAAGAAGGAGAGTTCTTTTCTTTGTTAGGTCCATCAGGATGTGGAAAGACAACTTTACTCCGATTGTTAGCAGGATTTGAATATCCAACAAATGGTAATTTATTAATTGATGGCAGTGATATCACTGCATTGCCTCCTGATAAAAGACCTACAAATATGGTATTTCAAAACTATGCCATATTTCCTCACATTAATGTTGAGCAAAATATAAAATTTGGATTAAGAAAACTTGGTTTGACTGATGACGAAATTAAAAAAAGAGTTGATGATGTTTTAGCCCTTGTCAAGCTTGAGGGTTATGAGGAAAGATTCAGTGGCCAATTATCTGGCGGGCAAAGACAGCGTGTTGCGTTAGCAAGAGCTTTAGTTAGACAACCAAAGGTTCTTTTATTGGATGAGCCTCTTGGAGCATTAGATAAAAAATTAAGAGACGAAATGCAACTTGAATTGAGAACGCTACAGAAAGAAATTGGAATTACCTTTGTATTTGTTACTCATGATCAACAAGAAGCAATAAGCATGTCTGATAGAGTTGCTGTTATGAGTGAAGGCAAGATACAACAACTTTCTGCTCCAAATGAACTTTATAAGAACCCAGAAAATATTTTTGTAAGTGATTTCATTGGAGAAACAAACTTTTTAAAAGCATCTACAAGGTCAAAAGATGGTGATCACATCAATGTTGCGATTGAAGATCTTGGTGATTTCAAAGTAAAGAATAACCTAAATATTCCAGAGAATTCGTCTGATGTTGTTTGTAGTGTTCGACCAGAGTCAATGATGATTTCTAGAGATAAATCTGATTGGGATATTTGCTTAGAAGCAAAAATAAATCAGACTTCCTACTTAGGAGAAATGACAAGATTTTATGTTGAGGTATCAGGAATAAATAAAGTAATAACTGTATCATCCCAGCACTTTGATAATCAGTCATTTGAGAATAATACTTGTTTTATAAGTATCAGTTTAGAAGATATTAGCTTACTGCAAAAAAAATAGCCTGCTCTCAATAAGAGAACAGGCTATTAATGATTTCACAAATTTAAGATTAACCGCCAGCAGTCATTTCTGCCCACTGAGCTTCCATGTAATCCGTTACATCATCTGGTGGCATTACTGAGAACGCACCATTCGCTAAGTGTTCAGCTGGGTTTGGAGCAACTCCTCTTTCAGCTAGCTCATCTGCAGTAAGTGAGCCAAAGCCTTTTTGGTTAGAGTGTCCATAACCCCATTCGCTTAATAGGTAAGCTGAAGTTTCGGCACTAGTTGCAGCGTTAATCATGTCATAAGCAACATCAAGATTTGCACCTGTCGCAATTGCAAGTCCGCATGCCCATGTCATTGTACCTTCAACAGGACGCATCATTGGGTAACCAGTCTCCCATGATGTTTCATTCCAACAAATTGAAGCCCAGACCTCTTCATTTCCAATTGCTTCAGCAATAGAAGCAGAGTCAGCGAAGAATGTTCTAATGTTTCCATTATCTCTGAGTTCACGGAACTTATTGATACCTTGATCAATAGCCGCCTTATTTAATTGGTTAATGTCCTTAATGTCTGTTCCTAGATAATGCATCATCAAGAATAAACTATCTGCAGCACTATCAAGTACTCCAACTTTACCTTTCATTCTTGGATCTTCTAAGAGATATAGACTTTCATTACCTGGTTGCATCCAAGTGACTTTATCAGTGTTGTACACAATACTTGTGTCTCCCCAGTCAACCGGTGCAAAATAGTTTTGTCCGTTAACTATACCACTTGGTAAGTCTCTAACTTCTGGGAACATATCTCCCCAGTTTTCTAATCTTGATGTGTCCAGTGGCTGAATAACACCAGCTCTTACCCATCGTGCAATTTCACCTTGGCAAGGCCAAGCAACATCAACTTCAAAACCAGCTTTTAATTTTTGAAGACCTTCTTCCGCATCTCCAAAAGTTGAATATTCTGGTGATCCGTGAGCTTCAACATATGGTCCAAATAGACCATCGTCATCATAACCGCCCCAAACAAAAGCACGTCCAGTAGATGCAAATGCATTAGTAGCAGGAACAAGACCGGATGTTAAACCTAGAACACCAGCTGCACCCATACCCTTTACAAAAGACCTACGACTTACCTTGCCTTCTCGCAAGTTATCAATGAACTTTTTAGTTACATCGTATTTTGGCATAATTAATTATCCTTTTTTTGTTTAATCTGAAAAAATTGTACACCTCTGGATAAACTGGTCAATACTATATCAATCAAAAACTGGCCGATTTTTGGCATTATTTAGCCATGGATCGACCATTTCGTAGTTGTATCCTCCTTGAAATACTAGTTCATCACTGTAGGAGCGTGAAATAATCTGAATGCCGGTAGGCACTTGATTTGAACTAAAGCCAGAGGGTACGGAAAGGACTGGCAGTTTACCCAACATATTGAATGGGTGGGACATGCACCATGCAAAGTCAGCACATTCTTGTTCTTTTCCATTAATAATGACGCGTTCGTTAACTATATCAATATCTGCTTTGATTGCCGGTAAGGCATTGGTAGGGCAAATAAATAAATCATATTTTTCTAATATTGGACCAATTTCTTCATACATTTTTCCAGTCACCACTGCACTTTCTTCAACGCCATAACCCAAGTGAGCACCAATTTGTTCGTGATACATTTTTTTATTATTTTTTAAGGAGTCAATGTGCATTTCAGTAACACCACTGAACATTTTTGTGTAATCACTCAGCTGCTCTTTTTCAGAATCTAAAAGCTCAGAAATTTCTTTATAAAAAGAATTTGCATAATGACTGAAGCAAACCGAATTTACTTCATCTTTTTTCCAATTAAGTTTCACCTCTGTGACCTGACATCCAAGACTTTCAAATTTTTTTAATGCCGTCAGCGTGTTCTGCTCCACTTCTTTATCAATCTCAAAAAAACCTAAGTCCATTGAATAAGCAATTTTCCAATTTTTAATATTTTCGTAATTTAATGGCAATGTTTTTTTTGGACGTAAAGATGTTATGTCTTTTTGGTTTGGTCCACACATAATGTTTTGCATCATTGCAGTATCAACCACTGTTCTTGCGAGTGGTCCTGTTACACAGTAAGGGTCATGATTGAATGGATAACTTTGAGCATTTCTTCCATGAGGTGGCTTGTATCCAACTACTCCACATGCGCCTGCTGGTATTCTTATTGAACCCCCAATGTCACTTCCTGTTGTCAACATTGCACAACCTGAAGCTAATGCAGCCGCACTGCCTCCACTTGATCCACCAGGTGTCATATCTAAGTTCCAAGGGTTTCTTGTTACGCCATTAAGTTTTGAGTGACAAAAAGAAGTGAGAGAAAATTCTGGATTGGTTGTGCGACCGTGAAGTATCGCGCCAGAATTGACTATTGTTTCAACATCAATATCAGTTTTCTGTGCGATATTATTCTTGAGAAGTAAGCAACCATTACGATTTGGTTGTCCTTTTATATTCACTTCGTCTTTTATTGCTAAAGGTAATCCTTCAAGAGGCAGAACATTATTATTATTGAAAAATTTTTTCTCAGACTCTTTTGCAAGTTCTATAGACTTATCAAAATCAAGATAATTAAATGCATTTATCTTGGGATTAACTGTTTCTATTCTTTTAATTACAGCCGACAGGACTTCAACTGGAGATAATTTTTTTTCTTTATACTTCTTTAATGTATCTGAAGCGGATAAATAACAAATTTCAATATCAGTATCATTCATGATGATTTTTTATTTAAATTTAACAATTATTAAAATATATTGAAAATTATTTATGATAAGTGAAAAAATCAAAAGTTTAATACAAAGCCAAGATCCACACGCAGGAATGGATCAACTTTTCTTTACAAATTCAGAGATATTTCATGCAAGTTATGATGCAATTTTCAAAAAACAATGGGTTTTTCTCACCCATCTCTCGTACTTTAATCAAAACGATATTTTTACATACAACTTAAATAAAGGATTTATAGAGATAAAAAAAACAGATGATAATCAACTTTCAATTTCCGCATCTGATCCAAATATTAAGTGTCATTTAAAAGTGTATGAGAGTTTAGTATTCATCAATTTATCAAACTCTCCCTATTCATTTGATGAATTCATTAAACCACTTGAACCATACATCAAAATTCATGGACTTAATGATGGCAAGATTGCTTTTCAAAAAGATTTTATTTTTAATGCTTCACATTTAGCTACAATTCATAATTTTAAAGAATGCGCTCATTGCTGGGGAGGCGAATTTACGCACAAAGATTATCTAAGTGTGCATGGTGAAGATTACTGTAATTCTTATGGAGCAGGTGTTGGCTCAGGAATTGAGGCCCCTAAACTTACAAAACGTATTAAAGAGTGGACAGAACAAACTTTAAAAAGAGGTTTATTTGTTGGAGAGTACAGTGAGCATGACTCAAAATATTTTAGAATTGCAGAGCGCACACCTTTACCTGAAGGTATCGCATCAGAAACAATGGATGGCAGCTATTCTTGTTCAACATTGATGGGTGATTTTAGGGAGATTGGTGCTGACAATGGTTATACTGCAATTGGTTTCAGCCCATTTAACAGCTTTGTTGCAAATAACGAATTTGTGATACTTTTTTTATTCTCACCAATTAATCAAAATAAAACAGTAGTGACCCAATATTGGGTAACTCATAAAGATGCAGAAGTTGATGTCGATAAAATGATTTTTTTGTGGGACCAAACTTCTACTGAAGATTCCCAGTTATGTGAAATGAATCAAAAGGGAATTGAAAGCAGGTCCTATCAGCCTGGCAAATATGGGGATTTAGAGACGAGCTTAGTTCAATATCAGAAATTTTACCTTAATCATTTACAGACACACCTGAACGACTTAGTCTAATCTTAATTCGATACCTATATGGAACTTGCAACACAATCAGAATTTGATGAAGTGCTTAATCGTCATCATAATATCCAATATGTAGACGCAATATTTACAGACCTCTGTGGATATGTGAGGGGAAAAAGATTTCCAGTACTAGAGGCAGATAAAATTTTTTCAGATGGTGTATTGTTACCTTTTTCAGCATTTTATTTAGATGTCCTCGGTGGCGTAACCAACACGATGAATCTTGGTTGGACTGACGGAGATCCAGATGGGGTTTTAATGCCCGTTAAAAATTCCATAAAGCCCGTCCCTTGGGATAGCAAGGTTCTTCAAGTACTAATTTCTATGAGAAAAGAACAGGAAAAATGGGGTGTAATAGAAAATCCTGCGGAAGTTGACCCAAGAAATATTTTAGAAAAAGTAATGAATAAATTCAAAGGCACCGGATTTAATCCAGTAGTAGCTTTTGAATTAGAGTTTTATTTGTTGGATAAGAAAAGAAATGAGGAAGGCAAGCCAGTCCCTGCATTAGGTGCAAGTAAAACTCATGTATATGGAATTCCTGACCTTGATATGTTTGGGGATTTATTTAATGAAATTAACGAGAACTGTAAAATTCAAGATATCCCTGCAACAACAGCTTCAAGTGAATTTGCTGCTGGCCAGTACGAAATTAATTTAAAGCATACCGGTGATCTGCTTAAAGCAGCGGATGATGCAGCAATGTTAAGAAGAATAATAAAAGAAACAACTGCAAAGCATGGTTTTGAAGCAACATTTATGGCAAAGCCATTTCTTGAGGAGACTGGAAATGGAATGCACCTGCATATTTCAGTGTACGATGATGATGGAAAAAATATTTTTGCAACTAAGAATCGTTACGGAAATGATAAGTTAAAGAATGCTTTAGCTGGTTTTCAAGAAACTTTTTATGACTCATTTCCAATTTTTATTCCAAATAGAAATGGTTATCGAAGATTACAAACCCGAAATTTTGTTCCTGTAAATAAAAGTTGGTCTTGGAATCGAAGAGATGTTTCATTGAGAATACCCGCTGGATCAGATAGCGCAAAAAGAATTGAACACCGGGTAGCATCAGCTGATGCAAATCCATATCTTGTTTTAGCCTGTATCCTTTCAGGACTTCATCATGGACTTACAAAAAAACTCTCACCAACAGACCAAGTAAGTTTTGATAACACTGAAGGCGCTGATAAGACTGCTGATCCTGAAATGCCAAAAAATATGGAGTCTGCATTAAATCGTTTTCAAGAATCAAAAATTTTATCTAAGTATTTAGGAAAAGAGTATCTCGATTTATACGTATCAGCCAAAGAAGGTGAATTTGAACATATGGATAACAGTTTCATACCTTCGGAAGAATACGATTTTTATTTATAGATTTATGACTGACCTTCTTTTCAATCAAGATAGTTACTTAAAAGAAACAGAAGCCAGTATTATTGGAGTTGAAGAAAATATAATAAAATTGGATAGAACAATTTTTTATGCAGAGTCAGGTGGACAACCTGGAGATCAAGGCGAGATTGTATTAAAGGACCAAGTTCTCAAAGTTGTAGATACTAAAAAAGGATCAAAGCCGAATGAAATTTTGCATATTGTTGATGGTCCCATTGATCAAAGCTTAATTAATCAATCCGCTGAACTTAAGATCAATTGGGAACTCAGATATGCCCATATGAAAATGCATTCGAGTTGCCACATTTTATGTAGCTTAGTTGACGCTCTTATAACAGGTGCATCGGTTGGAAGCGCTAAATCAAGAATAGATTTTGACGTTGATCCATCAATGCTAAATAAAGAAGAGTTAAATGAGAAGATTAGGGATATTATTAGTAAAGACTATCCCATAATCATAAATCAAATTACAGGAGATGAACTTAAATCAAATCCTCACTTAGCGAAAGGGGCTGCCGTTTCACCTCCAGTTATAGATAACAAAGTACAAACAGTTCAAATTGGTGAGGGAGAAAACATTATTGATCTTCAATGTTGTGGAGGAACACATTGCCAATCTACGAAAGAAATTGGACCACTTGAGATTGGAAAGATTGAAAATAAAGGTAAGAGAAACAGGCGAATTAATATAAGGTTTAGTACATGACGGATATTTTAGTCAGTAAAGATGATGGACAAGTTGTAACGCTTACTCTTAATGATGCACCAGCAAATTGCCTGACCATGGAGATGATGTCAGCAATTAAAATGGAGATAGATCGTGTAAATCATTCCAAAGATCACAAACTTGTTATATTTGAAAGTTCAAATGAAAAAATCTTTTGTAGCGGACATAGTTTTAATGAAGTTCAAGAGATGATTAAGAATAATGATAAAAAATCACAAGAACTTCTATTTGCGGAGTGCTCTGAAATGTTAATGAAAATTAGAACAAGTCCAAAGATTTTTGTTGCTAAAGTAAGAGGTATTGCAACCGCTGGCGGACTGGGATTAGTCAGTATAATGGATTGTGTTTTTAGTTCTAAATCAGCAAGATTTGCACTTGGTGGTATAAACTTTAATTTTGGCTGTCATCAACCATCAGTATCTGTAGCCCGTGCAATATCCTCAAAAAATGTTATGGAATTATTAGTGAGCGGTCAGCCTCTTAATGCTCAAAGAGCACAAGAAGCAGGGCTCATCAACGAATATTTAGAAGATGATGAATTAGATAAAAGGGTCGAACTATTTTCTCAACAAGTTTGTGATCATACACCCGAAGTACTCGCGCTCACGAAAGAAACATTATACAAGCAGTCAGCAATGAAAATTTCAGATGCCTACGACTTTGCAAGTAAAGCAATGGTTGAAAATCTACAAATGCCTGAAACTAAGAAGGGTATAGACATTTTTTTAAATAAAAATTAACGCTGAATTGAAAATTTTTCTGGTTGGATCTCTTTTTTAAGAGCAGTCTCACGTCTGAGAATAAATATTGCTGATAATATAATAAATCCAGCACCGACATAAGTATTCCACGCAGGTATCTCATTCCAAATCATATAACCAAATATTATTCCATAAATTAAGCTTAGATATTTCAAAGGTGTAACCAAAGAAACTTCAGCATGCTTAAATGCTGAGGTCAGAGCGAGGTTTCCAATTCCTCCAAAAATTCCAACAGCTGTTAAAATTCCAAGGTCAAACCAAGATACTGGTATTTTCCATCCTCCAAAAGGAATTGTAAATAAAGATGCAATGAAACCAAATAAAGTAAAATACCAAGCAATCAAATAGGAGGGTTCGGTCTCACTTAATAAACGGATTGAAATCGACACCATCGCAAAGAATACACAAAATAAAATTGGTAATAACATGTAGACACTAAACTCACTGGATGTTGGATTGATTATGATCAAGACTCCAGCAA
Source organism: uncultured Pelagibacteraceae bacterium (assembly GCA_902519835.1). Classification (GTDB taxonomy): domain Bacteria; phylum Pseudomonadota; class Alphaproteobacteria; order Pelagibacterales; family AG-422-B15; genus CACNXQ01. Next base: position 57,353 of record CABYLU010000004.1, on the reverse strand, counting down.
AACCAATCACAATTGCAATCCATCTTCTTACTCTTACAAGTTCACCAAGTATAAATATTGACAGCAGTGTGCTAAAAATTGGTGATGCAAATGTGAGACTTACAGTGGTTGCAAGGGGTAAATAATGAAGACTTGCATAAACACAAAAAAGTGCAGCTGTTCCAGTGAATGCTCTAATAAACATCAAGCCGGGTTTAGTAGTATGAAAAAAATTACCCCACCTTTCTTTGGGTACAACAAGAAAAAGAGGGATCAAGCCCCCTATCATACGTGCCGCAATGACCATGCCTATTGAATATTCTGCAGTTGTCCATTTTACTGCTATATCCATAACGCTGAAACCTGTAACAGATATCAGCATATAGAAAGCGCCCAACTTAATATTATTTCTGTTCATATAGATTTTATTAAAATTTAGATTATCATTAATCAAATTTTAAACCTATGAACATTTGGAAATATTTAATCGCAGCCTCTTTGGGAAATATGATAGCAGGCCCTTTAGGCGCACTTGCATTTACTGCAGGTGCATACTTTCTTGGAAAGAAAACAAACTTTAGAAATCCTGGAGCTAACTTTAATAGTAATCAAGGTGTTTATGCTCTAGGGCTTGTAGTGCTTTGTGCAAAGTTGGCAAAAGCAGATGGAAGAGTCACTGACGACGAAATAAGAAAATTCAAAAAAATATTTAAAATACCTCAAGAAAATATGAAACAGGTTGGAGCAATATGGAAAGAAGCTGCACAAACCAGTGCAGGATTTGAACCTTATGCTCAGCAATTAAGAGATACTTTCTACCGGACTCCACAAATGTTAGAGCAAGTCATATTAGGCCTATTTGAAATTGGGTATGCTGACCATGATTTATCGGCTCCAGAACTGAAATATATAAAAAAAGTTAGCCAGATTTTTGGAATTGATCAAACAACGTTCAATAGATTAAGAAATTCTCGACCTGAATTTGTCAAAGAAGACCCCTACAAGGTGCTTGGCGTTTCTAAATCTCAAACATCTGCAGAAATAAAAAAAGTTTACAGAAATTTAGCTCGCAAAAATCATCCTGATATCGTTCGGGCAAAAGGTATTACTGATAAAAGCCTTATTCAAAAAGCAAAAGAAAACTTTCAGAGAATTAATGATGCATACGAACAAATTTTAAAAATTAGAGGTGAAAAGTAGGCAAAATTCCTATTCTTTTTTATCATTTTTAAATGTGCATTTAGAGCTATAATAACTTCATGGAATTTTTAACATTCATTGCTGTATGTGTATTAATTTATCTTGTTTATTTAATTCGACAGGACTTTAAAGATCATTCTGTAAGGATTGAAAGCCAAATGCAGCGTGTTACTGAAGTTGTTATCAAGAATCAAGAAAAGCAAGAATAATTACTTCTTTTTACTCCAATTATTACGTTTTCTATTTCTAATTAAAGGTGGGTACACACCTGTTGATAGATAGATTTTGATAAATCTGAGTTGTAAAAACCAAATTTTTTTTAACACTTCAATCATTATTTTTGATAATGCATCTCATTCGCTCTTATTTCAATTCAATTTTTTTACAATTTGACTATAAGTAAACTAATGAGCAATGATATTTCTAATTACAACAATTGGTTAGATGCGTGGAATGATTTTTACGAAAAAGAAAAAGAATTAGTAGAACTCGATCCTAATGCCGCGGTTGTTTCCTCAGTTGATGCAGAGGGTTATCCAAACGCTCGTGTTATACTGATTAAAGACGTATCAAAAAAAGGCTTTATTTTTTACACAAACTATCAGTCTCAAAAGGGCAAGGAACTTTTTCATAATAATAAAGGACACCTCACATGGTATAGTCGAGCACAAGGTGTTTCTATTCGCATTCAAGGTGAAGTACAAAAGATTGATGCTTCAATTTCAGATAATTATTTTGCATCTAGAGATCGTAATGCTCAAATTTCAGCAAGTATTTCTAAACAATCAGAAGCGGTTGAAAGCAGAGAAGTTCTTGATGCTGAATTTAAAAAATTTGCAGATGATTATGAAGGCAAAGAGATACCCAGGCCCGATCATTGGGGAGGGGTTATAATACATCCTGAAAAAGTAGAAGTTTGGAAAAGTAGAGACGATTATAAAACAAGACTTCACGATAGAATTGTCTTTACATTTTCAAATGATCAATGGACTAAATCAAGACTTTATCCCTAATGACTTACGTAAATATTTCTCAAAATGAGTATGGAGAAAAAATAAAAAAATCTTCTTTGATCACTCTCGGGGTTGTTCTTTTCTTAATTATCATCAAAGCATTTGCGTATTTCGCTACTGGCTCAATTATAATTTTGTCATTACTTGCAGATAGTTTTTTTGATCTCATTATCACTCTAACTACATTTATTTTAGTTAGAATATCATTAAAGAAAAATACTAATGAATACCGTTTTGGTTATGGTAAAGCTGAAGCATTGTCTGCATTTATAGAGGGAATTGTTATTTTACTAATTTCGATATTCATACTTTATATGGCCTACAAAAACTTTATTGATACTGAAATTATAATTATTAATTCCGAAATAGCACTTATTGTTATTGCAATCTCAATATTTGCCACCCTTATGTTGGTGAGGTTTCAAACAAGAATAATGAAAGACACTGCTTCATTAAGTGTGGAGTCTGAAAAGCTTCATTACCTTAGTGATTTATTAACTAATATTGCAGCCTTTGTTGGAATTATGCTTGTAATGTTTGCTGATTTCTCAAGAGCGGATCCATTAATTGCCGCTTTAATTGCGATATATATGATCTATACAACAATTGCAATTTTTCAAAAATCAATTGCTGTATTAATTGATCGCGAAATTGATGATGATCTCAAGTCTGAGATTTTTGACATTGTAAAAAGCCATAACAAAGTTCTTGGATTTCATGATGTTCGTACTCGTCAAAGTGGATCGAGTAAAGGTAAGTTTTTTATGCAAATGCATATTGAGGTCTCAGAGCATGTAAGCTTGGAAGAATCGCATAATATTGCTGATCAAGTAGAAGAAAACATACTTAATCAATTTCCAGATGCAGAAATAATTTTACATGTCGATCCAAGTAATGTTATTGAGGAAAAAGAGTTTGTTGATGCATAAAATACTGATACCAATATTTCTTTTACTTTTTACAACATTATCAACGTCTTCATCTGACCTTCCTGTTCCTCGATGGGTTTCATTAAAAGGTGATGCAAACTTAAGAAAAGGCCCATTTCCTGAGGCCACAATTATTTATCGTTATCAACTTAAAGGTTATCCAATGGAGATTATTAGGGATATTGAAGGCTGGAGGCAGGTTCGTGATCCGAGGGACGGAGTCACAGGCTGGATGGCTCATTTCCTTTTTTCAGGTAAAAGATATGCATTAACATCAAAAGAACCTTTCAGTTATGGTTATGACAAGCCAACCAAAAATAAGATCCTTGCTAAAATAGATCCTTTTGTTCATGCAAGAATTAATAAGTGTGACTCAAGTTGGTGTAGGATTACAATCACAGATGATGAGAAGGAAATTAAAGTCTGGATCGAAAAAAATAATTTACTAGGAGTATACCCCAACGAAATTATCAATTAAAATTTATTAATGATAAGAATTTTTTCTATTCTAATTTTATTAATCTCTAATTCATTTGCAGATATACAAATAAGAAAACAAAATGACCTGTTTTGTTACGATGGCGATACATGCTATGTCATATATGAAGGAAAGAAAGATAAAGTTAGACTACTTGATCTAGATACTCCTGAAATTTCAAATCCAAAATGTGAAAAAGAGTATATACTTGGGATTGAAGCTCGTGAGTATATTAACCAATTAATTTCAGATGGGAAAAGAATTGAATTTGAAACTGAATACAATAGAGACTTTTTCGGTAGAATCTTATCTTATATAATTGTAGATGGTGAAAATGTTTCAAAATTGATGGTCTCACACAGTTTAGGAGTTGTGTATGATAAAAATAATAAGAAAGACTGGTGTGAATGAGTGAGGATAATAGCCTAGAGCAAGATATAGGAAAACTCAGCTATCTGTTAAATCAAATCAAAGAGCCGATTGTTTGCGTTAAGTGTTCTGATGAATTTATGACTGGCCAGACAGATGCAAAATCACTTCAAGATTACTCAAGAATCGATGTAGGTTTTACGGATAAAGGGCTTCAAATTTGGTGCCAAAGACATCAGATCAATATTTGTCATATTGATTTTGATGGAAAAATACTAAAAAAAGATTTTAGATGTTTAGAAAAGAAACCTTAAGAGTAAAATAAATTATTTAAAATCAATGTCTTATTGTATGTAAAAAATTATCAATTTTAGTAAATATTTGCACTTAAAATGCGCACTAAATTGTATATTAATTGTTGACGCAACTGGGGTTCTATTATAATTTGCTTTAAAAAAGGTGAGACGTAATGAATTACACAGAAAATAAAATCATAGAAATCAGAGGGAAATATGAATCTGCAATGAATTTGCTCAATACAAGCGAAACGCACCCATTCACTCTGGATCTGTTATGGGACCAATATAAATATAATCGAGATATACTTAAAAATGAAAAATTAGCGAACGAAATCCTTTTTCACTGCCATGGCTTAGCAAATCAATTCAGTAAAGATTTATATTATAATCTAAAGTACTGGAAAGAATTTAGGGAGCAATTTTTAAAATCTTTTCCTTACTGTAGCAGGTGTCCTGCTCGCGCGACTAGAATTCACCACACAAACTATGAATGCTTATTTTATGAGACACCTGAAACGGTAAGTAGTTTTTGCGAAACATGTCATGAAATTCAACATCAGGATAAAAAAAATTGGAATGACCTCAGAAGGAAATTTCAATATTTACATAAACGTTACAAAATGCATTTTAAGGAAATTGAGACTTCAAATAAATTATGAAAGTTATCTCAAAAAAAAATATCAAAGTTGAAAATCTATCTCGCCTTTTTAAAAAAACTGAACTTAACCAAAAAGAAGCTGCTGAAAAATTTTTATCTAATAAGAATAGTCAATATTATGGGGGGCACCCAATTAATAGGCGAACCTTACAAAGAATGCTTTACGGCGAAGTAGTAAAGATTGATAATTATCATTCTCTTGCAATTTTTTTAGATAAGTACCTTCGCGCAAAAGGAGAAGGAGAGAATATAACTTTAGACTCTATTTTTTCAATTCATCGAAATACAATGAAAAAAAATAGTTCTCAAAAAAGTTTTTCATTAAAAAAAGATGATTTCCTTAAAGAAGGTTGTAAGCTCCATGATGTTACAGAGAGTATATTTGGTGCTGAAATATTAAGAAATACTATAAATCAGTCAAATTACCAAAAACTTTTCCTACCAGAGATATCTGAAAATATGACAACTTCGTTAATAGAAACTGTAATGGATAGAATTATATCGATAAAGTATGAAGATAAACACACTTCCGAAAATGAAGAATTTAATGATAAAAAAATTAAAGAATTTATTCGAAAGGAAACTACGCTGCCAAAGATGTTTGCAAAGCTTCGAAAAGAAAAAATTAAATTATTCGTAGGAAATTATATATTAAATAAATTATCTATAGATATTATTGATGGATCTGGTGAAATTGAACCTGATTTAGGTTTTGCGATAAGTGGTGATTGGCAACCAATAGTTACTCAGGCCAACTACCTGATAATATGTATAAAGCCATCAAGTGAAGCATCTGTAATTGATTTTGAGTATCAGAATCAGTGGTACAAAGAAAAGCTTGAATGGATTGTTGAGCGCCAGCGAAATACTTCAGAAATAATTCTTAGCTTGAAGGATAAAGAAATTCCTGATGCACATGATGTTTATGAAAAAATAATGCGAAATGATCCTTATAACTATTTTGCAAAAATTGAGAGAGATAGTGCCATTATTAAGGATAACAATTTTTCATTTGTTGATCAAATATATGAAGAATATGAAGATGAATTAACAGAAAAGGTCCTAGAAAATACAGATATAAAGGAATTATATGAAGAACAAATGTTAAGTGACTATTACGAAAGTTATGACCCGAGAGAGGATTAAATTATGAGCACATACGTAAAATTAGAACTTTTAAGGGATGAAATAATTTCTAATCCGGTGAATGGTTTCTCGTATGAAGACGCTATACGATTTTCGACTAAAATGGTTATTGATTATAAGAAAAAAGGATTTTTACCAAATGAATTTCTAGAATTATTCACTAATTATGGCTCATCAAATAATATTGATTGGGATACTGTTTTATATAAATATGCAAACTTTTTATTTGATCTCTATGGCAACGAAGAAATGAGTATTAATTAATGAAATATATTTTTTGGGATCTGGAAACATCAACGTTGAATGCTGCCTACGGATCAATAATTCAAGCGGCGGCAATTTGTACTGACGAAGACTTCAATATTTTAGACCAATTTGATTTAAGAGGTCGAATGAAGAAGGAATATCCTGTTCCTTCAGCAAAAGCATTATTAGTAAATGGGGTTTCCATAGATCAATTAAAAAATCATGAAAACTCTAACTTTAGTTTGATTTCCCAAATGCAAAGTAAATTTCTCTCCTGGGGCGAATCGTTATTTATCGGATACAATTCCATATCATTTGATGACATGCACTTAAGACAATCTCTTTATCAATCAGCGCTTCCACCTTACATCACAAATACAAATGGAAATAAAAGAGGTGATGCAATGAAACTGCTTCACTCTGCCGCTGCCGTTTATCCAAATGCTTTTGTAAGACCTCTTGATGATGAAACAGGGAAAATAACTTTTAGACTTGAAAAATTTGCTGCAGCAAACGGCATAGAACATTCTAAAGCTCACGATGCTCTTTCAGATGTTGAAGCAACACTTGGTGTGTGCAAGCTTGTTAAAGAAAAATGTAATGATGTTTGGGAGAGTGCTCTTCAAACGGCTTCAAAGCAAGATGTGTATACATATGTGAATCAAGATAAAGTATTTTGCGCAAGTCGCTTTTTCAGAGGAAAAGAATATACGCATGGTCTTGCCTATTTAACAAAAGATCCATCTTATGAAAACCATGTCTATTGTTATGACTTAACCGTCGATCCTGATTATATTTTTGATCTAGATCGATCAGAACTAAAAAAATTATTCAAAGGAAAAAATAAATGTTTTCATATGATAAAAGCAAATGAGCAACCGATACTTTTAAATGAAGAATATTTGTATCGATCAGAAAACTATAAAGACCTTACGCCAGAAATTGTAAATGAGAGAATGAGAAAAGTTAGGGGCAATAAGAATTTTATTGAGAAATTTACTAACTTACTTCTTGATAAAGGGGAGGACAGAGAATTAACGCAAGATCAAACCGAAAAGCCAGTTGAAGAGCAGATATACAATGGCTTTCCAAGTTCTAAAGACAATTATTTGATGTCAGATTTTCACGCTGCAGAATGGGATAAAAAATATGAAATTGCAGAGAAAATTACTGATGTTAGATCAAAAGAATTCGCAAAAAGGGTAATTTACAATGAAAAACCAGAATATTTACCAAAGAAAGAAATTCAAAAAAGAGATAAGGAAGTGGCTGAAAAAATATTATCAATGGATAAATGTACTTGGAATACTATTCCAGCGGCAATGACAGAAATTGATGATTTAAGAGAAAGTGATGATGAAATTGACATGAATCGTCTAGAAGAAATAGATGCCTACATTCAGGAGCTTGATGAATATCATAGAGGTAAACTAAATGGATAGTATTATTACAATCATAATCTTTGTAATCGGGGCAGTAATTGGTGGATTAACTGTTCATTTATTAAAAAGAAATTCGAATAATATCGAAGAAAGTGAAAGTTTAAACGATGTAAAAGATCTAGTTAAAGATCTAAGTGATAAAATTTCTCTTAAAGAAGGTAAAGATGAAGAACGTTATGAAATGGTCAATAGATTAACTTCTGCATTTACAGGTGGAACAAAAAAACAGGGTGCAGCTGGTGAAATTTTATTAATTAATATTTTGCAACAATCAGGGTTAAGGGAAGGAAAGGATTTTGAAGTACAAAAAAAGTTTGATGATGAGGTGAATGGTGAGCTAAAAAGAAAATATCCAGATATTATTTTACATCTACCAGATAGCAGAGACATAATAATTGACTCAAAAGTCTCACTCAGCGCTTGGCAAGAATATTGCAATTCAGAAGCTCAATTAATAAAAGAAGATGCTCATAAGAGGCATATTCAATCGATACGTAGTCACTTGAAAAAACTCAGTGAAGCTAATTATCAAAAGATATATGAAATTAAAACATTAGATGCAGTTATAATGTTCATGCCGTATGAGAGTGCCTTTGATTCAATGCTAGATAAAACCGAGGAAATCATACTTGAGGCAAATAAATATAAGATAATTTTAGCTAGCCCATCTACTTTGATATCTGTACTAAAAATAATTGATAATATGTGGTCAATTAACGAAAGAAATAAGAATGCAGATCTAATAGCAGGTACAGCCCTTGAAATTTATTCTCAGGTTGAAAAGGTATATAGTGCTTTTGAAAATGCAGGATATGAATTGAGTAAATCAATGGGATCAATTGAAACTGCAAAGAGTAGATTAAGAGATGGAAAAGGAAGCTTGGTATCGCGAGTCAAAAAAATGATCAAACTGGGGGGTTTAAAACCTGATAAAGAAATCCCAGAAACAGAAGAAATTTCGTCTACAAAAATAAAAAAAATCAAGTAATATCAGTTATTTAGGATCAAATTATCTTGTATTTAGCCTTGACTTTGGCCCTCCTCATACATAAATTACAGACAACTTTAGGGAAGGAATCACTATGGCAACTATTAATGTAACAGACGCATCTTTTGAAGAAGAAGTATTGAAATCAGATAAGCCTGTTGTGCTTGATTTTTGGGCACCTTGGTGTGGTCCTTGTAAGCAAATCGGTCCCTCTCTTGAAGAGATATCGGATGAAATGGCTGATAAAATCACCGTTGCTAAAATTAATATTGATGAAAACCCTAATACACCCACACAGTTTGGTGTTAGAGGAATCCCAACTATGCTAGTTTTTAAGAATGGTGAGGCTGCTGCAACGAAAGTAGGAGCGGTATCTAAAACTGCAATCGTTGAGTGGATTGAAGACTCAATCGCTTAATTCATTTCTAAAACTTTTCCGGCTAAATATAAAGATCCACATATTAGGATACGTGCATTTTTGTAATTATTATTTAAATTAGCCAATGCTTCCTGAATTGAGTCGGCTCTATTTATATTTTCATAATACTTTTTAAGCCCAGCATATAATTCATTTGAATTAATTGCACTCTCTTCATTTGGTATCGTAATAACAGTTAGAGCATCAATTTTATCAAACTTGCTTAAATAACTAATTGGATCTTTTGTATTGATCATTCCTAAAATTATACACAACTTTTTATTTGTAAGCTGATTAATTGTTTCATTTAGATTACTCGCAGCGTCCTCATTATGAGAACCATCTAAATACAATTCATTTGTTGAAGCTATAGTAGATCCTAATTTGCCATCAGATATCTTTTCCATTCTCCCTGGAAAGTAAGTATTATTGTGAAGATTTTTAGAGACAAAAGACTTGATATCAATATTGGGTAGTTTCGAAGCTGCAGCCAATGCAAGTCCAAGGTTCTTTTTTTGAAATACATTATGTGTATATAGGTTATCAAATTCAATTTTGTTTTGGTTATCTTCATATATTAACTTGTCATTATGTTCCGTTAAGTTCCAGTGAATTCCATGGGCAAATATCGGAGCTTTTTTATATTCAGCCTGATCCGTAAGTATTTCTTTAGCTTCTGGGTAAGGCTGATAACCAATAATAGCTGGGATATCACTTTTAATTATTCCAGACTTTTCAAACGCTATCATCTCAATGCTATCTCCTAAAAAATCCTGATGATCCCTAGAAATTGATGTAATAACTGAGATTGAAGGAGTTATTACATTGCTACTATCCAGTCTTCCACCTAAACCTACCTCAAGAAGCGTATAATCAGCTGGGCTATTTGAGGCTGCTTCAAAAAAAGCGGAACTAGTTATTTCAAAGAAAGTAATCGGATCGCTATGATTAAAATCTTTCACTTTATTTAAAACGGAATACAGCTCCTCATTTGATATTTCTTTATCCATAAGCTGAAACCTCTCATTAAATCTAATTAGGTGAGGCGAGATATAGGCATTCGTCGATTTACTATTAATTTTTAAGATGTCCTGAATAAATTTCAGTGTAGAAAATTTTCCATTAGTTCCAGCAATATGAACAATATTATTTATTTTATTTTGAGGGTTATCTAATTTTTCTAATAAGTTACAAACTCTATCAAGTGATAAATCTATTCTTTTTGGATGAAGTTCAAGAAGCTCGTCTAAAAGCTTATCAATTTGTTCATTTGATATTTTCAATTAGGCTACTCTTTTAAGTAATAATGAAATTATTTGAGATAATTTATCTTTAAGTTCTTTTCTATGAACCACTTGATCTATGAACCCATGTTCTAATAGATATTCTGATCTTTGAAACCCATCAGGCAGTGTCTCACCTACAGTATTTGAAATTACCCTAGGACCTGCAAAACAAATTAATGCGTTTGGTTCAGCCAATGTAATTGATCCCAACGATCCAAAAGACGCAGACACACCTCCACTTGTTGGATTTGTATTAACAACTATATAAGGCAACTTAGCATCTTTAACCATTTGACAAGCTATTGTTGTTTTTGGAAGTGATTGAAGAGAATGCTGATTTTCATCCATTCTCGCTCCTCCAGAACAAGTGAATACAATTAATGGACTATGGTTTGTGACAGAGTGTTCTGCAGCTTTAATCATTGCCTCTGCAGCTGAAGCTCCAACAGAACCACCCATGAAATGAAAATTTTGAGCTGCAATAGTTACATTGATATTATTAATTTGTCCGTAACCAATAAGAAAACAATCATCCATTTCTGTTTTTTGACGAGCGTCATTAAATCGCTCTTTGTAAGTTTTTAAAGCTTTAAAATTAAGTGGATCAGTAAATCCAGAGGGATATTTTATTTCTTCAAATACACCACCATCAAATAGATTTTTAAATCTAATACGAGGATGAATTTGTAAGTGTTCATCACAATTAGGGCATACAAAAAGTGTTTTTTCTAGATCACTCGAATAGAGCATTGTTTGGCATTGGGAACATTTAATCCACGCATTTTCTGCGATATCTAAACTTTTTTTCTTTCTAGGAAATACTTTTGAAATAGTTCTTGTTAACCAATTCATGAGCTTAGCTTTTGTTTTAAATCAGTTACCATATTGCCTACATTTGTGGCAGGATTAAGTTCTTCATCAATTGACCTAGTTATTTCTCTGCATAAAGCCGATCCAACAACGCATGCATCAGTGTCCTTAAAATCATTTATTGTATCTGCTGTAATTCCAAAGCCAATTATACATTTCTTATCAGGAGATATCTTTTTAATTAAATTAAATTTTTTTTTAATTTCGTCTGAACTTACTTTTAATTTTTGACCTGTAGTTGAAAGCATTGAAATATAGTAAACAACTTCATGAGCATCATTTAATATACTTTGTAGTCGGTCTTCATTTGTAGTAGGGCAAAGCAATTGTATGAATACAATACTATTTTCTTTACATTTTTTTGCAAATTCAAGATTAAGTGGCCAGGGCCAATCAACACATATTATGCCTGAAACTTTACTACTAATGCATCTCTTAAGGAACTCATCTTCCCCGTAAGCCATAATTTTATTCTGGTATGTCATTATGATTACTTCTGTCTCGTAATCTTTTTTGAACTCTTCAATAATTTCAAAAATGTCATTGGTTTTAATCCCATTAGATAGCGCTCTGTAAGTACTGTCTTGAATTGCACCACCGTCACCAATGTTTGCTCCATGTCCCAGTCCACATTCAATAATATCAACACCTGCATCTGCAATTGATTTAAATATATCTAGAGAAGTTTTTTTATCTGGGTCTCCTCCAACTGTATAAGTTAATAGCGCAGCTCTATTATTTTCTTTTGCTCGTTCAAAAGATTTAATTAATGTAGACGATGTCATATTTTATAACCAAGTCTCTCAGCAATAATTTTTGAATCTTTTGCAGAGTCTCCGCAAGAATCTACAACAATAATTGTATCTTTACTTAATTTAGGTGCAATTTTGATTGCTTCTGCGAACGCATGCGAAGGTTCAAGTGAGGGGCTTACAAATCCCTCATTTTTACTCACTAATTGAAAAGCTTCTATGGCTTCCTCGTCACTTGCAGAAGTGTATCTTGCTCTTCCAGTTTCTTTTAAAAAACAATGAAGCGGACTTACACCTGGATAATCAAGTCCAGCACTAATTGAATCTGTCTCTTCAATTTCCCCCTGGTCGTCTTGAATAACATATTGAGTTGCTCCGTGAAGGACCCCGATAGGTGAATCATTTGTCAAGGGCGCAGCATGTTTTGAAGACCCTTCGGGTCCCCCAGCTTCTACACCAATGAGTTCAATATTATCATAATCAATCCATTCGTTCCAAAAACCTGCAGCTGATGATCCTCCACCAACGCAATTAATTAATTTCATATCTTTTGGAACTTCACCAAATTCATCCATTACTTGTTTTTTCATTTCTCTGGATATTTGAGCGGTAGACCAAGCACATATTTTGACAAAAATAGTAGGGCCAACTGTGCTGCCAACACACATATGAGCTTCTTCATTTTCACTTGTCCACCATCTCATGCATTCCGACACAGCGTCCACTAAAGTTTGTGAACCAGAGTTTACAGGAACGACTTCAGCGCCATAACTTCGCATAGAAAATACATTTATAGACTGTCTTTCTACATCCTTTGCACCCATGAATATTTTACATTTTAAATTAAATTTTGCAGCTGCCATACTGAGCATCTTTCCTGCGTATCCGGCACCAGTATCACCTCCTATATAAGTTTTACCTAATCGCTTACATATTAAGCTGTGAACGACTGCATTATAAGCTTTGTGTGCTCCACCTGTTGCTTTCGAAACCAGTTTGCAATAAATTTGAGCGCCACCAAGGTGCTTCGTAAGGTTCTCCAATTTTATAAATGGAGTTGGCGCTCCAACAAAATTTTTAAAATAATAATCTCTTTCTGCAATAAATGTTTCATCATTTCTTAATTTTTCAAATTCACGTGTTAGTTCTTCAATTGGATAATTAAGACTTTCAGCTATTTGGTTTCCACCAAATTTACCGCCCCAATATCCATTTTCATCATGTTGGTCAATGAGAGGAATTCCTTTTTCTAGTTTCATTTTACAGCTTTGTTTGCCTTTGATATAAATTCAGATATTAATTTTTCATCTTTTATACCCTCTGAATTCTCAACGCCAGAGCTAACATCAAAATATTCAGTTTTTTTTAAATTTAATGCCTTTGATATATTATTAGTGTTGAGACCCCCTGATAGAAAAAATGACTTATTTGGGGAAAAATTTTTTATAATTTTCCAATCAAATGTCTGGCCAGTTCCTCCAGGCATATCTTTCTTTTGTTCTGAGTCTAAAAGTATATGGTCAATGTAAGGACAATATTCTTTTATTTTATCTAAATCAGACTCTTTGGATATGTTAAATGATTTTATTATTTTTAGATTATAAGTTTTTTTGATTTCTCTTACCTCGTTTAAACTTTCATTTCCGTGCAATTGAAGATGTGTAAACTTCATTTCTGAGTAAGTCTTTAAATCACTGTTAGTTGGATTTACAGTTACTGCAACAGTATTCACTTTGCCATTTATCTCATCTAAAATTTCTGCGCATTTGCTAATTGATATGTTTCTTTTTGAATTTTCGAAAAAGATAAAGCCTAAAAAAGATGCACCACAATTGATTGCATGTTTTGCAATTTTAATATCTTTTACTCCACAAATTTTAATATAAGTTCTAGTCACTTTATACTTTGATGAAAAATTTCAGCTGCTTTTCCAGGTGAGTCAGCTGAAGTTATTGGTCTTCCCACGACAATGACATCCGCACCTAACTCAATTGCTTTCTTAGCTGAAAGAGTTCTTTTTTGATCATTATTACTGTCGGTTTGATTTCTTATTCCAGGCACAATGACTTTTAATTTAGATCCGAATGTTTCTTTGACTTTTTTTATCTCCATTGGGCTACAAACAATACCATCCATTCCACAATCATATGCCAGCGCAGATAGATTATCTACATTCTTATTAACTGTACCGCTCATACCAATTTCATTGATTAAGTCATCATCAAAACTTGTTAGCATTGTGACACCAATCAAATTCGTATTACTATTTAGTTCTTTTTTTAAATCGACACATTCTTTTAACATGCGGGAACCTCCTGAAACGTGAAGTGTTGTATATGTAGGATTGTAAGAGAGAATATTTTGAAGTGATTTTTTTACTGTATTTGGTATGTCGTATAGTTTGAAATCTAGAAATAATGGAAGTTCATATTCTGAAATTTTTTCAATACCCTTAACCCCACAAGATGTAAAGAATTCGAGACCTAATTTGATTCCGCCAATATAAGGTGAAATTTCATTAATAATTCTATCTGCATCATCAATACAACTCGTATCAATAGCACAGTAAATTGGGTTTTTTGTCAAAATTTTTGTTTTATGAAATCTTTCTAACTCTCGTTAGAGGTGTTTTCTTTTTTATTTAGTTTTAATCTAAGTTCTTTTCCAGTCTTAAAGCGAGGTATATATTTTTCCTCAACATTAACTGCTTCACCGGTTCTTGGGTTTCTACCAGTACGTTGTTTTCTGTGTTGAACTGAAAATGCTCCAAAGCCTCTTAATTCAACTCTTTTACCGTCAGCTAAAGATTGAGTTATTTCATTGAAAATTGTATTAACAATTCTCTCAACATCTCTCACAAAAAGATGAGGGTTCGCTTCAGTAATATTTTGAATAAGTTTTGATTTAATTAAACTCATATAAATAATTATATGACATTAAATTTTATTGTAAATGATTGATTGTAAAGAATATTTAATCTTCTTTTTTGTCTCTGCCAAGAGCTTTTCCTAGAATAGAGCCTAAGGAAGCACCAGAATCTTTAGACCCATATTTTTCCATTGCTTCTTTTTCAATTTGCTCTTCCATGACTCGTATGGATAAATTTATTTTATAATTTGCTATATCAACGTTAGTAATTGATGCATCTAACTTATCGTTTCTAGCCCAACGATCTGGTCTTGCGTCAGATTTTCTAAGCGCAAGGTCAGACTTTTTTATAATTGTTGATGGTCCTTTATCTCCTATTCTAACCTTCACTCCAAAATCTCCAGTTTCAATGACGCTACATGTAACTATATCGCCTTTCGCTTTTTCCTTGATTTCATCAAATGGATTTCCATCAACCTCTCTTACAGAAAGGGCTACTTTTTCATTATCATTAGAAATTATTTTTACTTTAATTTGATCACCAACTTTATATTTTTTTATTTCTTCTTTTGGATCTGCTTCCCATGAAAGATCTTTGCTAAATACAGCACCATCTATTTCTCCATCAAGATTACAAAATAATATATTATCTTTAATGCTTGTGATTGATGTATCTAGTATCTTTCCAATTGGATTTTCATCCTTAAATTTTTGCCAAGGATTCGGCATTAATTGTTTGATACCTAAACTTAATCTTCTTTTCTCATGATCAATTTCAAGTATCTGACAATCAACTGATTGAGACCTTGCATATAAATTACCAGGTTTTGAATTTTGTTTTACACTCCAAGTTAGCATGTCCTTGTGACATAATCCTTCAACGCCATTTTCAATTTCAATAAATATTCCATAATCAGCTACATTTGTTACAACGCCTGTTACTTTATCATTGACATTAAACTTATCCTTGACTTTGTTCCAAGGATCATCTTCAAGTTGCTTCATTCCAACAGAGACTCTATTTTTTTCAGGATCTACTTTAATGATTTTTACCTTTACTTGCTGATCGATTTTCAAGACTTCTGAAGGATGTCCGATTCTTTTATAAGTTATATCACTACTATGAAGTAAAGAGTCGTAGCTTCCTAAATCCACAAAAGCCCCGTAGTCTGTAATAGCTTTAATCTTTCCATCAACTACATCTCCGAGCTTTAATTGTAAAAACCTCTCTTCCCTTACTTCTTTGTTCATTTCTTCAAGAACAGCTCGTCTACTGACAACAATATTATTTCTTTTTAAATCCATTTTAAGAATCTTAAACTTCTGTGGTACGTCTATAAGGTGATTGACGTCTCTCACGGGCCTTGTGTCAATTTGGCTTCCAGGTAAAAAAGCAGTCACTCCAATTTCGCAAGATAGGCCGCCTTTAACCTTTCCAGTGATTACACCTTCGACAAGCTCTCCCGATTCAAAAGATTTCTCAATTTCACCCCAAATTTCTTTTGATTTAGCTTTTGATCTTGAAAGAATACATTCCCCATTATGATTCTCTATTTTATCAAGATACACATCGATAGTATCACCTATTGATAATTCTTTTTGATCTTTTTGAAATGCAAATTCTCTTTTAGATATTCTTCCCTCTACTTTAGCGCCAATATCAACTATAATTGCGTCGTCTTCAATTTCAGCAATTGTACCTTTAATTATGGTTCCTTCTTTAAGCTTATTGTTATTAATGGATTCAGCTAATAATGAATCAAACTCAGTTGATTTGTTTTCATTAAGGGGCACTTGGTTCATATGATTAATTAACTAAATATTCTTTTTATTGCATTAAAAGCCTGTTCTATATCAAGATAACTTGTATCTAGCAATACCGAATTTACAGCAGGTTTTAGTGGTGCTATTTTTCTATTTAAATCATTCATATCACGAGCAACTATTTCGTCATAAATGCGTTTTAAGCTAGTTTTTTGGCCCTTTTTTTTAATTTGCAGGAGTCTTCTTTTAGCGCGAACTTTTGCATCTGCCCACATGAAAATTTTAATTTTAGCTTTTGGAAATATTTCAGTTCCAATATCTCTTCCCTCAATAACTACAAATTTCTTGCCTTTAGCATATTTTCTTGGAAATTCTCTCTGGTAGGTCATTAATTGCTTTCTTAGATATTTTTTTTTGGAAATTTCAGACGCAATTTTATCTATTTTACTGGAAAATAAACTCTCTGATTTAATGTTTTCATCTGTTAAAGATTTGGCACACTGAATAATCTTATATTTATTATTAATATTAATTTTTTTATTAATTATTTTTAATGCTACTGCACGATAAAGTCTTCCACTATTTAACAATGGTACTTCATAATAATTTGATATTTTTTTTGCAAGAGTTGATTTTCCAACTGAAGCGGGGCCATCAATTGCTATTATCTCAACCATAATTAGTTTTATAGTAGATAATTTAGGTGTTTTGTGAAATCAGGATAACTTATATTGATACATTTCTTATTATCGATTTTTAGTTTATTGTCGTAAAGCATATTAAGAATAGAAAATGACATAGCTATTCTGTGGTCTCCAAAAGATTTAATTTTTACATTTTTATTAAGTTTTATTTTTTTACCAAAAATATGTAAATTGCTATTTTCTTCGTAAACCTCAATACCAACCTTTTTTAAATTGAAAAGAATACTTTGTATTCTATCGCTCTCTTTATGTCTCAATTCATCTAAGCCTTTCATTATTGTTTTACCTTTTGCCTGAGAAGCAGCTATCGATAGAATTGGATATTCATCAATTAAATATGCTGACTGATTAGCAGGAATATTAATTCCTTTTAATTTACTATATTCAGCCGTTATATTTCCAACATCCTCGCCACAAATTTGTTTTGTTTTTTTTAGTTTAATTTTTCCTCCCATACTTTTTAATACCTTTATAAAAGCAGTTCTTGAGGGATTAAGCATAACATCTTTTAGTGTAATCTTTGACTTAGGCAAAATTAATGCTCCTACAATAAAAAAAGATGCACTTGAGGGGTCTCCTGCAATATCAATATTTTTTGCTTTGAATTCGTATGGTCCATTTAATTCAATTTGTGAAGTCTTTTTATTTGTCTTTTTAATTTTAAATTTAACATTTAAAAATTTCAAAAGTCTTTCAGTGTGATCTCTGGTTGCAATATTTTCAATAATTTTTGTTTTTCCATGTATATTTAAAGCTGCAATAATTAATGCTGATTTGATTTGGGCTGAAGCTTTAAGAATATTGTGCTTTATAGGTAATAATTTTTCGCTACCAGATATAATTAGAGGTAAATAGTCCTTTTTTGTAAGGTGAACAATTGCTCCAATATCTTCTAAATGCTTCGTTACCCTTGACATCGATCTTTTACTCAGTGAATTATCACCAACAAAAGTGCAGTTGATTGGATTTGAGGATACTGCCCCTATCATTAATCGAGCAGTCGTTCCGCTGTTGCCACAATCTAAAGGTTTTTTAGGTTCAATAAAGCCCCCGGTGCCATTGCCGAAAACAATCCAGTTATTACCATCTTTAATTATTTTAATCCCTAATTCTTTTAAAATACTCAATGTACTCATAACATCTTCTGACTCTAATAAATTAGTTATTCTAGCTTTGCCTGTGCTCATGGCTGATAATATGAGAGCCCTATGTGAAATAGATTTATCTCCTGAGATCTTTAATGAACCTTTGAATTTTAGCACTTTTATATTGTCAATTTATCTTCTTAGTCTAAAGTTATATATTATTTATTTTTGAGTTGTATCAAAATTTTATACCATAAATATTCGAGGAATAATCATGTCAAAAGTTGAGTGGGGGAAAAAAGTAGTTTGTCCTAATTGTGAAACTAAGTTTTACGATTTGAACAGGAAACCTGCTGTTTGTCCTAATTGTGGTACTGAATATATCGAGCCTGCTTTAGACTCAACTCCAATAAATGCTAAGCAAGTTTTTACAGATGAAGTTGATACAGTTACTGATACTAATTTAGTAGGAAGTGATGCATCGGAGTCTATCGCTGAGGTTGAAGAATTAGAGATAGAAGATGCTATTGATGACGATACAATTAGTCTTGAAGATTCAGAGAGTGATGTTCAAGTTATATCAGATGAGGTTGATGACTTAGATATCAATGACAGTGATCACGAAAATATAGAAGAACAATAATTGGGGCTATAGCTCATCTGGGAGAGCGCGTCGCTGGCAGTGACGAGGTGGTCGGTTCAAGTCCGACTAGCTCCACCACTAATATTTAAATGAATCTCCTAAGTAAAACTTACGAGCTTCTTTATTGCCAAGTATTTTGTCACTTTCGCCCTCAGCAATTATTTCTCCTGAATGCATTACATAAGAATAGTCGCAAATATCTAAAACTTCCCTAACGTTGTGGTCGGTAATTAAAACTCCAATATTTTTGTTCATTAATTGTTTTATGAGAACTTTGATATCATCTATACCTATAGGATCGACACCAGCAGTAGGCTCATCCATAAGTATTATACTTGGATTAGAACAAAGACATCTTGCAATCTCTGTTCTTCTTCTTTCTCCACCACTTAGCATGTGAGGCATTGCTCTTCTTAAATGTGTGAGAGAAAACTCAGTAAGTAATTCTTCAAGCATGTTTTGTTTTTGATCTTTCGGAAAATTTTGAGTTTCTAGTATCGATAGCAGGTTGTCTTCAACTGACATACCTCTGAAAATTGAGGGTTGTTGCGGTAAAAACCCTATACCTAATTTAGCCCTTTTATACATCGGAAGAGATGTAAGATACATATCGTCTAGTAATATTTCACCTCCATCACAATCAATTAAGCCCATGATCATATAGAATGTTGTTGTTTTCCCAGCGCCGTTTGGGCCGAGTAATCCGATTGTCTTCCCTCTTTCAAGCTTGAGACTCACATCTCTCACTATTTGTTTTTGTGAGAGAGTTTTTCTAAGTTTATTAACTACAAGACCATTATTGGATGAAACTAGTTTTGGTTTTATTATCATTTTTAAATATTAATTATTAGTTATGTATGCTTCAACCCTATTCGATGAATTACTTTTCATTATACTGGTAGAGTTTTTTATATCTAGATATAATTCGTCGCATTTAACATAATTATTGTTTTCAATAACTTCTACATTACCCAATAAGTTAAGTATTTCTGATTTTGGATAATATAAGCCTATATCACCTGTTGCAGTAATTTCCTCTTTTATTATTTTAACAGAATTCTCAGCGTTCAACTGCCTTATCTCATTCTCGTTAATATCAAACTTAACAATTAGTTTCTCAGACCAAATCTTTATATCTTTGTTATATGCATACACATCGCCTAAAAAAACTGTAATCTTATTCTCACGATCAACTTCAAGATTCTCAGAAGTAATTTTTAATTCATTTGAATAACTATTTATTATTAGTAATAAATTTATAATAATAATATTAAAAGATTTTTTAAACATCACTTTGAGGTGTTTATTAATGACTCAACATTTCCAAAATAAGTAATTTTATTAAAGTTATTTGTAATAATAGAACTGTCAGACAAAATTAATCCTCTCATACTCTCGTGACTAACATTTTCTGCTAACTCAATAATATCATTTTGTATATCAAATGTTGCATAATTTGAACTAAGTTTTTCTCCATCATCAGTATAAAAAATGATATTTTCATGTAATTCTATAAAATTATTATCTTGAGAATAATTTCCCTTGTCAGCCTCCAAGTAAATCCATTTGCCATCTTTAACAGTTTTAAATTTACCCTCAATAGCAAATAGTTTTAGTTGATTATCAGATTTTAGGCCCTTCTCCGCTTTTATCTCATAGGTTCTATCGCTTAAACCTTTTTCAGAAAATCTTGGATTATCAATTTCGATAAACACTTCCTCACTATATGTAAGGGACGCTGATATAAATAAAATAATAAGAGACAATAATAGATTATTCAGATGCAATAATTTAATTAACATGTCTTATGCAATCGTGAATATGTACAATACCTAGAGGAGACTTATTTTTTTCTTTGTTTACTACAAACAAACAAGTAATTTTATTTTTATTCATTATATTCAACGCATCAATAACAAGTATGTTTTGATTAACTAATTTAGGTCTCTGCGTCATTATCATTTTGGCTTTACTTTCAATTAAATGATTATTTATATTTCTTCTCAAATCACCGTCGGTAATTACTCCAATTAACTCACTTTTTTTATTTTTTACACCTACATGACCAAATGATTTTTTTGTCATTTCAATAATTACAGATTTCATATTTGCATTCTCTGTTACAATTGGCATTTTCTTTTTAGTATGCATGATATCCTTAACTTGAAGCATCTGTATTCCCAGTGATCCACCAGGATGTAACTTCTTATAGTCTGAGATTTTGAACTTTTTCAATTTCATTAGAGAAACACATAAAGCATCTCCTACAATCAGTGCCATAGTTGTTGAGGTTGTTGGCGCCATTCCTATTGAACATGCCTCAGCTGCATTTGGTATAATTAAGCTAATATTCGAAGCTTTAATAAGCTCACTTTCAGAATTTGATGAAATTCCTATAATTAAGATTGAGTATTTTTTGGCAAAATTTAAAAGATTTATCAATTCATTACTGTTGCCTGAATTAGAAATTATAATAAGTGCATCTTTTTTTGAAATAATGCCTAAGTCTCCGTGACTCATGTCGGTTGGAGAACAATATTGCGATGGGGTTCCGGTAGAGCTCATTGTGCTAGATATTTTGCTAGCAATATGACCAGATTTTCCTACTCCTGTGATAATAACTCTTCCTTTTACTTTTGCGAGGGCCCTAACAGCTTTATCAAAATTCTTATCTATAATCTTATTAAGTTTTTTTATACCTTGTATCTCAGTATTAATAACTTCTTTACCGTCGTTGATTATTTTATTTTTTGTCATTTTCTAACTAGAATGTGAGAATATATCATTATTCCAGCCCCTCAAATCTAATTCAACTCGTGTAGGTAAAAATTCTATACAAGCCTGAACAAGCTTTCTTCTATTTTGTCTCTCTAAAATTTCGTCTAATTTTTCTCTAATCTCGTGTAAGTGAATTACATCTGTTGCAGCGTAATTAATTTGTTCTTTTGACAAATTTGGATTTGACCAATCACTTGATTGCTGTTTTTTTGAAATATCAATATTCAAAAGTTCTTTGCATAAATCTTTATAGCCATGCCCTTGCGAATAAGTTCTTGCTATCTTTGAACTAATTTTAGTGCAATAAACGTTTTTTATCATGATGTTTAAATCATGTTTAATTGCAGCTAAATCATGTCGGGCATAGTGAAATATAAATGTTTTATCACTACTTAATAATTTTTTAAGATTTGGAGCATCAAAATTTTGATCTATAAATTGAACTAAATGACAGTCACCTTTTCCATCATAAAGTTGTATTAAGCAAAGCGGGTCCCTATTAGGTTGCAGTCCCATCATTTCGCAATCAGCTGCAACAATGCTTGAAAAATTAATGCCGTTACTCAAATCATTTTTGTGTAAAATAGTTTGCATTGTGTAAGATTTACTCTATTTCAAATCTGTACATAAAGGTATATTTAAAAAATATGAAGAAAAAAACGATTACATTAATTGGCGGATCTGGGTTTTTGGCTAAATATTGTATTTCCGAACTTCTTAAAGAGGGCCACAATTTGAAAATTGTATGCAGAAATCCTCATTTGGCTGGTCACTTGAGAATGATGGCGCCAATAGAACAATTAGATATTGTAAAAGGCAACATTATGCTTAAGCACACAATTGAGCCATATATAAAAAACTCTGATGTTGTTATTAATTTTGTAGGCGTTTTAAATGATAGTTCTGGTGGTCAATCTTTCGAAAATTGTCATTCTTTAGGGCCCAAAAATATCGCAGATTTATCTGCAAAATATAAGGTTGAGAAATTTATCCATTTTTCATCCATTGGAGCTGATATCGAAAGCGACTCAAAATATCAACAATCAAAAGGCTTAGGAGAGCAAAATATTCAAAAAAGTTTTCCCAACACAATTATAATTAGACCATCGATAGTTTTTGGACCTGGTGACGGTTTCTTTTCAGTTCAAGCCAAATTATTAAAAAGTTTACCAGTTGTACCGTTATTCGCTAATAACAAATACCAATGTGTTTATGTTAAAGATATCGCCACAGCTATAAACAGACTTATTTTGGATGATAAATATAATGGTAAGATATTTGAATTTGGTGGACCTGAAAAAATGAGTCTAAAAGAAATATACCAGTTGATCTTAGACACTTTAAAAATTAAAAGACTAATAGTTCCAGTCCCATTGTCTTTTGCGAACTTTATTGCGTTTATGATGCTGCCCTTACCCTCTCCATTAATAACTTTTGATCAAGTAAAACTTCTAAGAAAAGATAACATCATCTCTAAAACTGAATTTAATTTAGAAAAATTAGGAATTGAACCAAGTTCGCCAAGAAGTATTATAAGTACATATATTTGATTGTTTAAGTGAAATAAATCAAAATTATCGATCCAAGTATTATTCGATAAATTACAAATGGTATCATCGAATTATTTTTTACCCAATTTAGCAATATACTTATCGATAAGTATGCAGTAATGAAAGAAATAATAAAACCAGAAAATAAATACAAAAAATTTATTGCAATTGAGTCATTCGCTATTTCAATAGCAGGAATTGAGGCTGATATTAGTATTACAGGTATTGATAAGAGCATTGAAAATTTTGCAGCCTCGACTCTATTTAAACCAACTATTCTTGAACCCGTATAAACAACACCTGCTCTTGAAGCACCTGGAATAATCGCGAAAATTTGAAAAAAACCAACAACAAGAGATTTCTTATAAGATAGATTATCCACTTTAAGACTTTCCTCATTAGATCTGATATCCGCAAAATAAAGCGCTAAACCAAAGACTATAGTTGATAGACCTATAAAATGTAGATTTCTGAAGGTTTCAGCAAAACCAGACATATAAGCTAGGCCACCAATAAAAATTATAGGTAATGATGCAACGATCAAATTTTGATTTATCTTTGTTTTAGATATTTTGTTCGACGAAAAGAAAGGCATTATGAATTTAAAGAAGTTAAGTGCCTCAGTTCTAAAATAGATCAACACAGCCATCAAAGTGCCCAAATGAAGGCTTATATCGAGAGATAAATTTTCTCTTATATTCATCATTTCTGCAGTAATAAGCAAGTGAGCTGAACTTGAAATTGGTAGGAATTCAGTAATTCCTTGAATAATTGCCAAAATAATTACAGGAAAAATATGCATAACAGATAAGGAAAAATAGAGTTTTACGCCAAATAGGCAAGCAAAAGTTCTATTTATGTCATAATGTATGACTATTAATATATTATTAGACTGATATAAAACAACTCAAATTATTAATGCGATTCTATATATGTCAATAATTATGACATAAATAAAAATTATGCTTAAATTTACTGATTTAAATCAAGAGTATCCTGATAAGAGATTATCAAAAGATAGAAAAAAAGACTTTCGAGAAATCTATGATAATTTCATTAAAAATAGTGCAAAAGAGCAGTCTAGCAGATGCTCTCAATGTGGCGTTCCATATTGCACAGTTCACTGTCCACTTCATAACCATATACCTGATTGGCTAAAGCTTGCCGCAGAGGACAGGCTGGAAGAGGCTTATGAAATTTCATCAAGTACAAATAATATGCCTGAGATATGTGGCAGGATATGTCCACAAGATAGATTATGTGAAGGTAATTGCGTAATCGAGCAATCAGGACATGGATCCGTAACAATTGGCTCAGTAGAGAAATATTTAACAGATAATGCATTCGAGAATGGATGGGTTACTCCTCTCAAGGTTGAAAAGAGCATAGAAAAAGAAAATAGCATAGGTGTAATTGGTGCAGGACCAGCAGGGCTAGCAGCGGCAGAAGAACTTAGAAAAAAAGGTTATAAGGTTCATGTTTACGATCGTTACGACAGAGCCGGCGGATTATTAATTTACGGTATTCCAAATTTTAAATTAGAAAAAGATATCGTTCAAAGGAGAATGCAATACTTAAAAGACTCTGGAATTAATATTCATCTTAATGTTGAAATTGGAAAGGATATAAAATTTGAAGACCTTCAAAAAAAACATGATGCAGTTTTAATAGCTACAGGTGTTTATAAAGCTAAAGAAATTAACCTGGGTGAAAGTACAAGTAACATAATTCCAGCATTAGAATACTTAACCGCATCTAATCGAAAAGGACTTGGAGATGCAGTTAAGAAATTTGATGAAGGTGAGTTGGATGCAAAAGGTAAAGACATTGTGGTCATTGGTGGCGGTGACACGGCAATGGACTGTGTACGAACTGCTGTAAGACAAAAGGCTAAATCTGTGAAATGTTTATACCGTAGAGATAAAGAAAATATGCCTGGTTCTGCAAGAGAGGTAAATAATGCTGAAGAGGAAGGCGTCGAATTCATGTGGCAATCTCTCCCAATTAACATGAATGTTTTAAAAAATGGTTACCAAATTGAATGTGTCAAAATGAGATTGAGTGAGCCTGATGCCGATGGAAGAAGAACACCGCAACAAATAGAAGGATCTGATTTTAATTTGAAGGCTGATATGGTCATAGCTGCTCTAGGTTTTTCTCCTGAAAATTTACCTATACTTTTTAATGCTAAAGACTTACCAGTGACAAAGTGGGGCACAGTAAGAGTTGGTTTCAATACTATGATGACTGATATTGATGGAGTTTTTGCTGCAGGAGATATTGTTAGAGGGGCTTCATTAGTAGTTTGGGGAATAAGGGATGGTCGAGATGTGGCTAATTCAATACACCGTTATATTGAAGCTAAAAAACTGGCAGAGGTTAGTAAGGTTAGAGCATCATGAGTTCAGATTTAAATAGATACAGAAAAAATAAGCAAGTCTTGGAAGAAGGGCACCTTTATAGTCCTAAACAAGAGCACGATGCATGCGGTGTTGGCTTTGTAGCATCAGTTGATGGTAAGCAAAGAAGAGAAGTTGTAGAAGGTGGTATCGATGCGCTAAAAGCTGTTTGGCACAGAGGTGCCGTTGATGCTGATGGTAAGACAGGGGATGGTGCCGGCATACTTACTCAAATACCTATAAACTTCTTTGATGACGAAATTGCTAAAACAGGCCATGAAAAAAGAGACGAGCCTCTAGGCATTGGTATGATGTTTTTGCCAAGAAACGACTATGCAGCATTAGAAAAATGTCGAACAATAATTGAGTCTGAACTTCTTGATCATGGATACTATATATATGGCTGGAGACAAGTGCCTATTAATAACAGTGTTATTGGTGAAAAAGCTAATTCAACTAGACCTGAGATTGAGCAGGTTATGTTTGTTAATAACATTGAAAGAGAAAGTAATTTTGATTATTCAAAAGAATTATATCTAGTAAGACGTCGACTTGAAAAGAGAATAGCAAAACAGCAAATTAATG
This sequence comes from uncultured Pelagibacteraceae bacterium, assembly GCA_902519835.1. Classification (GTDB taxonomy): domain Bacteria; phylum Pseudomonadota; class Alphaproteobacteria; order Pelagibacterales; family AG-422-B15; genus CACNXQ01. The sequence continues at coordinate 30,904 of CABYLU010000004.1, read as the reverse complement.
GATTTTATGTATGCTCTCTGAGTTTTGAGTCAATCATTTACAAGGGACTATTTTTAGCTGAACAACTTTCCATATTCTATCCTGATTTAGCTAATAATAATTTTGTTTCTTCTTATGCAGTTTTTCATCAGAGATATTCTACAAATACCTTTCCATCCTGGGGTTTGGCGCAACCATTTAGAATGTTGGCTCACAATGGGGAGATAAATACAATTTCCGGAAATACAAACTGGATGAGAAATCATCAAACAAGAATTACATCAGAAATTTTTGGTGATGATAGTGAACAAGTTAAACCAATTATAGAAAAAAATGTTTCTGACTCTGCTGCCTTAGATGCCGCATTTGAATTATATGTTAGAGCTGGAAGATCTGTTCCTCTTGTTAAAACTCTTCTAATACCAGAGGCATGGTCAAAAAGAAGTGAACTAATGCCAATTGAGCATAGAAATATGTATGAGTTTTCTAATGCTATTGTAGAACCATGGGATGGACCCGCAGCAATAGCTGCAGTTGACGGAAATTGGATTATTGGTGGTATGGATCGAAATGGCTTAAGGCCAATGCGGTACTCTGTATCAAATGACAACATAATATACGTTGGTTCTGAAACAGGAATGGTCAGGGTTGATGAGTCAAAGATAGTTGAAAAAGGCAGACTGGGCCCTGGAGATATAATTGGAATAAATTTAAAGGAAGGAAAAATTTATCGTAACTCTGATTTAAAAGACTATCTTGCGAAAGAAGCTCCTTATGAAGAGTATGTTAAAAAAATAATTCGATTAGATAAAAGAGTAACAGTTTCAAGAGAGTCGACAGTTATAGAAACTGAAAAATTAAGAAAAAGAATGATCGCGGCTGGTTTCACAATAGAAGAACTAGAACTTATTCTTCATCCAATGGTGAGTGATGCCAAGGAATCTACTGGAAGCATGGGTGATGATACTCCTGTTGCAGTATTATCGGACAAGTATCGGCCATTATCTCATTTTTTTAGACAAAAGTTTAGTCAGGTAACAAACCCTCCAATTGATAGTCTAAGAGAGCAAAGCAGAATGAGTTTAAAAACTCGATTTGGAAATTTACAAGATATTCTATCTCCTAATCCTTATGAAGAAAATGTTTTTGTAATTGATAGTCCATTTATAACAAATGGGTTGTTCAAAAAGATTTCTGCTCGGGGAAAAGAATCTACAACTGTAATTGATTGTACAGTTCATAAGGATAATTTTAATTTAAAAGAGGAAATAAAGCGTATTCAATTCGAGTCTGAGACTGCAGTTTTAAGCGGAAAGTCTCATATCGTACTGTCTGATATTAGTGCGGACCACGACAAATTATCTTTACCAATGATATTGATCACCGCTGCAGTTCACACAGATTTGACACGTAAAGGTATAAGATCTTTTGTATCATTGCACGTAAGGTCTGCAGAGTGTCTGGATACTCATTACTTTGCTGTACTTATTGGTGTTGGCGCCACGACCGTAAACCCTTACTTAGCATTGGACTGCATTTATGAAAGACAACAAAAAGGACTCTTTGGAAATCTATCTTACGAGGAATGTGTTGAGCGATATAAAAAAGCAGTAGACCAAGGCTTACTCAAGGTTATGTCTAAGCTTGGAATTTCAGTTATCAGTGCTTACAGGGGCGGATTTAATTTTGAAGCTGTTGGCTTAAGCCGTTCAATGGTTAATGAATATTTCCTAGGTGTACAAAGTCGTATGTCTGGCATTGGTTTATCCGGAATTGAAAAAAAACTAACCGATCTTCATAATTATGCGTATTCGGATAGCGTACAAACATTGCCAATTGGTGGTATATATCGGTACAGAAACGGTGGTGAAACTCATGCTTATGAAGGGAAGTTGATACACCTTCTACAAACAGCAGTGGCAGATGACTCTTATGAGATGTTTAAAAAATATTCAAACTCCATGAGCAACTTCGCTCCAATCAATATTAGAGATTTGCTCGAGTTTAAAGAAAGTGAAAGTTCAATCGAATTAAGCGAAGTAGAATCAATAACGTCTATCAGAAAGCGCTTCGGTACAGGTAGTATGTCACATGGAGCACTTTCAAAGGAGGCCCATGAAACACTAGCAATAGCAATGAACCGGATTGGAGGTGCTTCTTGTTCAGGCGAAGGCGGTGAATCGATTGAAAGATCGAAGCCTCTCAATAATGGAGACAGTGCTAACTCAAGAGTAAAACAAGTAGCTTCCGCAAGGTTTGGTGTAACAACTGAATATTTAAATAACTGTGAGGAAATAGAAATTAAAATAGCACAAGGAGCTAAGCCAGGTGAGGGTGGTCAGCTTCCTGGATTTAAAGTAACTGCTGAGATAGCCAAGCTTCGTCACTCAACAGAAGGTGTTACACTAATCAGCCCTCCCCCACATCACGATATTTATTCGATAGAAGATCTTGCTCAACTTATTTATGATCTTAAACAGGCAAACCCAGATGCCAGAGTTTGTGTAAAGCTTGTAGCGTCATCAGGAATTGGAACAATAGCGGCAGGTGTTGCGAAGGCTAAAGCTGACGTCATTTTAATTTCAGGACATAATGGTGGAACTGGAGCAAGTCCTCAAACAAGTATTAAATACGCCGGTATCCCGTGGGAAATGGGCTTAACAGAAGTGAATCAAGTTTTGACACTTAACGGCTTAAGGCAAAACGTTGTGCTTAGAACTGATGGAGGTATTAAAACAGGTCGTGACGTTGTAATTGCTGCAATTATGGGTGCCGAGGAGTTTGGTGTTGGCACAACTTCACTTGTTGCAATGGGTTGTATAATGGTAAGGCAATGTCACTCAAACACATGTCCAGTTGGAGTTTGTACTCAAGATGAGGACTTAAGAGCAAGATTTTCAGGTAGCCCTGAAAAAGTGGTTAACCTTTTTAGTTATATAGCTGAAGAGGTAAGAGAAATCCTAGCAAAACTTGGATTCAAAAGCCTAAACGAAATCATTGGAAGAACTGACCTTTTGTATCAAATATCAAGGGGATCAACTCATTTAGATGACTTAGACCTTAATTCATTGCTTATTCAAGCCGAAAAGGATCCAAACGTAGAATACTTTAGCCACTCCATTATCAATGACGTTGGGTCAACACTTGACCAAAAAATTATTGAGGATGCATCTAAATTTTTACAAACAGGTCAAAAAACTGAACTAAACTATCCTATTAGAAATACCGATAGAGCTGTTGGTACAAGATTATCTTCGACTATATACAGAACCTTCAAAGATAAAGAAGTTAATAAAGAGCATTTAACCATCAATCTAACGGGGTCAGCGGGTCAGTCGCTAGGGGCTTTTGCTATTAAAGGACTAAAAATAAATCTTTATGGAGACTCAAATGATTATGTTGGTAAAGGTTTATCTGGTGCAACCATTTCAATTCGACCTCATAAGAATAGTAATTTAGTTACAAATGAAAATACAATAATCGGCAATACAGTCCTGTACGGCGCTACTTCAGGAGAGTTATATGCCGCTGGGCAAGCAGGTGAGCGGTTTGCCGTTAGGAATTCAGGGGCGATTACCGTTGTAGAAGGATGTGGTTCTAATGGCTGTGAGTACATGACTGGCGGCACTGTTGTTGTGCTTGGAAAAACAGGAGATAATTTTGGAGCGGGAATGACAGGAGGCATGGCTTTTATTTATGATGAGGATAAAAAATTTAATCAGAGAGTTAACGCTGAAACTCTAATTTTTGATACTTTAGTATCTGATTATTGGACAAATGAACTTAACCAAATTATTCTTTCACATTATCAAAATACGGGAAGTCTTCACGCGAAGAGCATATTAGACAATTGGCAAACTGAAATACAAAAATTTATACACGTATGTCCAAAAGAGATAGTAAACATTCTTCCTCAGCCATTAGGCTTCAAAGATCAGTTGAAGAAAGTCAACTAGATAAAAGTAATGAACTAAAAAAATTAATAGAGCAGCATGGTTTTGATACTTTTGGTGTTGTAGATATAAACCCGAACTTGGATTTTAAAAAAGAACTAGATGAGTTCTTGGAAAAAAATCATCATGGTGAAATGGCATGGATGGAGAAAAGATCTAATTGTAGATCAAATCCAAATGTTTTGTGGGATGAAGCTCAGTCAATAATTGTTCTTGGGATCAACTATCACTTTGAATGTAATTCGCTTGAGTTATTATCTGAAAAAAATAAGGGTATAATTTCTGTTTATTCAAGAAATTCTGATTATCATAAAATTATTAAAAAAAAATTGAAAAGTCTTTCATTTAAAATTTCAAAGTTGTTTAATTGTAGTTTTAAATACTTTGTGGATACAGCTCCTGTTATGGAAAAGCCTATTTCTATGAAAGGTGGCATTGGTTGGCAAGGCAAGCATACAAATCTAGTTTCAAAAGACTTTGGATCATGGTTATTTCTTTCATCAATTTTTGTTGATATTAAAATAAATAATACTCATCCAGAAATTGATCATTGTGGTTCATGTACAAACTGTATTGATATATGCCCAACTAATGCAATTGTTGAGCCTTACAAATTAGATGCTACTAAATGTATTTCATATCTCACAATAGAACATAAAGGAATTATAGATAAAAATATGAGAAAACTAATTGGAAATAGAATTTATGGTTGTGATGATTGTTTAGCAGTTTGCCCCTGGAATAAATTTGCAAAAAAATCTAAAGAAATTAGTTTTTATCCGAGAGATGATCTTATCAAGCCTGATTTAGGTGAATTTTTAAGTTTAACAGATGAAGATTTCAGAAAAAAGTTTTCTAAATCGAGTATTAAAAGGATCGGCAGAGATAGATTTTTAAGAAATGTATTAATCGCAGTAGGAAATAGTAAAGAAAAAAAATATAAGAAAGATATCGAGGCACTTTTAGAAGATGAATCTTCTACTGTAAGAGCAATGGCTATTTGGTCATTAAAGCAATTGATCGATAGTAATCATATTGAAAACTATAAAAAAAAATATTTTGCTCTTGAAAAAAATAAAAATGTCCAAGAAGAATGGTTGAATTAAACTTATGATCTTTATATTTGGTTATGGATATACAGCCAAACATCTCGCAAGCAAGGTAAGTAATCAAGAAATTTTTGCAACATCTCGAAGTCTAAATAGTTCACAAATTAATCAAAAAAATATTCGAATCATTGACCCTTTAAAGACTCCAAATATTCTCGAAAAATATAAAAATGAAATAACTCATTTAATTATATCTGTGCCACCGGATCAAAGTGGTGATATTTTTTTAAAAAACATAAATTTTAATTTACATGAATTAGTTAATCTTAAATGGATTGGCTACTTATCTGCTACAAGTGTTTATGGCGATCATGACGGTCAATTTGTGAGTGAAACCTCAAGATTACTCACTAAGTCTAAAAGAGGAATTAACCGCCAGCTTGCAGAGGATCAGTGGTATCAGTTATCTAAAAAATATAATCTACCCTTACATATTTTTAGAATTGCTGGAATATATGGACCAGAAAGAAATATCCTTGGGAGAATTCAATCTCGAAATTTCACAAGAATAATAAAAAAGGGACATTATTTTTCAAGAATATACATCAATGATTTAACAAATATTATTTTAGCTTCAATGAACAAACCGAATCCTATTTCTATATACAATATTGCTGACGACTGTCCGTCGACTCTTGATGATGTGATTGACTATATTTCAAAAAAGATTTCAATTACTATACCCAATGAAGTTCTTTATGAGACGTTAAGTAAAAAAGAACAAATAGAAAGTTTTTTTTCTGAAAATAAAAAAGTGAGCAACAGGCTTATCAAAGAAGAATTTGGTATTATTTTAGAATATCCCTCATATAAAGAAGGTTATAATCAAATAATTAATTTAAATAATTAAATTCCTGTATTCGACTCAACTTGTAATCTACTAATTGCGATCCCAATTACTACAAGTATAACGCCAATTAATAATGAAAATTTCAGTGGTTCATTCATTAATGCCCAGCCATAAAATATTCCAAATACAGGAATTAAATATGCCACCTGCATCATGAAAGTAGTTCCTGCAGTTCTAATCAATATTTGTCTCAGACTAAATGCTAGGCCAGTTGGAATTATACCTAAATAAAATAATGCAGATATCGCTGTAAGATTCATTTCATAATTTATTGGTTCAGCAAATAATAGCATCAATGGAATAAGCCATATACTTCCCCATGCGAGCGTATTCATCGTAACCATATCGGAAGGCAAGTTTGAAACTTTTCGAATAATTAAATTTGATACCACATATGAACAACCTGCTAAATAAATCGCTAAAGCGCCGATAAAACTTGACATATCAGTTACAAAAACTTGCACGCCAACCGCGAACACAACTCCAGAAAAACCAATTATAGTTCCTATCATTTTTCTAAGGTTTAATTTTTCATCATCTGTAAAATAATGTGCCAATATCAATGCAAGAAAAGGGTTAGCTGACATTATAATAACACCTATGTTGCTAGGCAGAGTTAATAATCCGTAAGGGATCAAAGTGAAAGGGATAGCGGCGTTAAATAGTCCAATGATTGCGTAAGTATAAGTATTTTCTTTGAAAAGCTGAAGGTTTCCTGCTCTATATAGAACTGCTAGAAGAAGAAAAATCGCCCCAATAAATGTTCTAAAAAACCCTATTTCAATTGGATTAAACATAAAGTTGCAAAACTTTATTGCTACAAAAGAGGCTCCCCAAACAGCACCAAGAAATACCAAAAGTGAATAATTATTAAGAGTTGAATTCATTATAATAATTCTTCGATATTTTTGTATAAAGTATTTAGATCAGTTTCTCTTGAAAGACTATGATCTCCATCTTCAATAATTGTCAGTTTTTTATTTTTACTTTCCAATAATTCAATAATTTTCTCAGAGGTTGTAAAACTTACTACCTGATCTTTCCTTCCATGAAGAAGCCTTACAGGACAAGAGATATCTATTGGCTTTGTTAAGAGCATATTTTTTTTTCCATCTTCGAGAAATTTATAAGTTATGGTGTAATCTTCAGCGTACTTATCCCAATTAATTATAATTTTACCTTCAGACTTAATTTGTTTTTTTTGTTCAACACTTAGCCTATTCCATTCACCTACAACAAAATCTGGTGCTGATGCTATACCTACTAGACCATGCACATAATTTGATTTTTGCTTAGATACGATCAAAGAAATCCATCCACCCATACTCGAACCAATAATAATATTTTTATTTGATTTAAATTTTTCAAATATTTCACTCGCTTCTATTGACCACTTACTAATTCCGCCATCTTCAAATTTACCCTTTGACACGCCATGACCAGAATAGTCAAATCTCAAAAAATTCAATTTATTTTCAATGCACCATTTACTCAAAGCAGTTGCCTTAGTTCCATCCATGCTTGAGCTATATCCTCCAAAAAAGAAAATTGTTGTTCGCGATTTAAGATCATCTTTTGAATAAGCGATTTGTTCATCAAAAGAAGAATTAATGTAACTAATTTTATTTTGCATAATGATTTACTATTCATCATTTAACTATTAGAAATACTATATGCAATCAAAAATTTGCGTATTACAAGTAATACCTAATCTTGATGTAAGTGGTGCTTCTCAAGGATGTGTAGATGTTGCAAATTTTTTGTCAGAGAAGAACTATAATTCTTATATTCTAACGCATTCAGGGCCTAAAACATCAGAAGTAAAAGACTACAATGAAAAAGTTTTCTATGCTTCTGTTAACTCTAAAAATCCAATCAAAATCTTTTTTAATATAATTAAAATTATAAAACTTATCAAAAAACTAAATATTACAATTGTTCACGCTAGAAGTAGAGCGCCTGCATGGAGCTCATACTTTGCATGCGCTGTAACTGGCACAAAATTTATTACTACATTTCATGGTACATACAATTTTAGTAATCCACTAAAAAAGTACTATAACTCCATTATGTTAAAAACAAATGGAACAATAGCAATTTCAGAGTTTATTAATGATCATATAAATAATTGTTATCCAACTAAAAATTATAATATTAGAACTATTGCCAGAGGCATAGACCTCAATTTTTTTGATCCAAATAACGTTAAAGCTCAGCAGGTACAATTAATTATAAATGAACTCAATATTGATTATGATGCAATTAAGATCCTTCTTGCCGGAAGAATAACGGAGTGGAAGGGACATAAACTTCTTCTTCAAGCAATTTCTAAAATTATTAAACAAACAAATCATAAATTCGAGGTAATTTTTGTTGGTCCTGATGAAAATTATAAACTAAAGAATTCATTAAAAAATTTTGCAAATGAACACAACCTCGCAAAATCTCTACATTTTGTGGGTTCAAGAACTGATCTGAATAATTTTTATAGTTTGGCTGATTTAGTAATATCTGCGTCAACAGATCCAGAAGCTTTTGGTAGAATTTCTGTCGAGGCCCAAGCAATGGGTAAATTTGTAATAGCGTCAAATCATGGAGGATCAGTCGAGACAGTGAATGACGGCGAAACAGGCTACTTATTTGAAAATAATAACGCTGAGGATCTATGCAAAAAAATTATTAATGCAATTTCTAATGAAAAATATAAATCAGAAAAGACTTCAGAAGCATGCATTTCACATGTTAGAGAAAAATATTCAAAAATTAAAATGTGTGAGGAGACAATAAATTTTTACAAAGAAGTTATAAATTAAATGGTTAAGAATATTTTGGTAATTAAGCACGGTTCTTTTGGAGATATTATTCAAATAAATGGATGTTTGAAAGATATTCGAGAGCATTACTCAAAACATAAAATATATATCTTAACTACACCGGCATTTAATAATTATTTTGGTAAGTGCCCTTTTATTGATGAAGTAATTTTAGATAAGAGGAAGTCTCGATGGAATTTAATCTACCTATATCAATTGAAGAAATTTTTCACCAAATATAAATTTGAAAGAATTTTTGATTTACAAAATTCCCATCGAACTGAATTTTATCGAAAGTATCTATCTTCTTCTGAATGGATCTCTTCAAGGACAATGTTAAGACTTAACGAAACAAAAGAAGAATTTGACAAAAAAAGTATTTTAGAAAGATTTAAATTACAATTATCAAGATCAAAAATAGATACGCAGTTCGCAGAAAAACCCCAAGTTTCTTGGATGATAGATGATGATTTTCATATTTCTTCTGAAATTAAAAAAAATTACATAGTTTTATTTCCTTTTTGTTCCACAAAACATAATCAAAAAATCTGGCCTTATTATGAAGAGCTCATTTCAAAGCTTAAATCAAAGTTATTTGAAATGGATATTGTTATTGCTCCAGGACCAGGAGAAATAAATGCAGCAAGAAAATATAATGTTAAGTTATGTTTACATAACAATCAGCCAACAAATTTTTTTCAATTAGCGAAATTACTTATTGGCGCAAAATATGTAATTTCAAATGATACAGGACCTGCACACTTAGCTGCTCACTTAGGATGCAGAGGTTTAGCATTATTTGGCGGTCACACTACACCAGAGAAAGTAAGTATTGAAACAGGCAGTTTTTTATCAATTTCTTCCAAAAATATAAGAAATATTAGTATGGAAGAAGTCTTCGATAAAATAGATTCTCATTTATAGATAGATGATATAATACTTAAGCCTTATGAGTAACGACGAACCATTTATAAATACTTTAAGACATGATACTGCCCATGTTTTAGCTATGGCTGTACAGGAGTTGTTTCCTGATACGCAAGTTACGATTGGTCCAGTAATTGAAAATGGTTTTTATTATGATTTTGATAGAAAAGAGCCGTTTACCGAAAAAGATCTTGGAACTATTGAAAAGAAAATGAAAGAGATTGTTAATCGTGACGAAAAGACTTCATTCAAAGTAATGAGCAGGGAAGATGCGATTAAGCTATTTTCTGATAAGGGAGAGAACTATAAGGTAGAGATTATTAAGGACTTACCTGAGAGTGAAGAACTTAAAGTATACTATCACGGTGACTGGTTTGATCTTTGCAAGGGGCCTCATCTAGAATCAACAGGTAAAATTGGAAAAGCATTTAAATTGACTAAAGTAGCAGGTGCTTATTGGCGTGGAGATTCAAACAACCCTATGCTTCAAAGAATTTATGGAACTGCTTGGGAGTCTCAGGAAGAACTAGATAATCATTTAAACATACTTAAAGAAGCTGAAAAAAGAGACCACAGGAAACTTGGAAGAGAATTAGATTTATTTCATTTTCAAGAGGAAGCTCAAGGTTCAGTTTTCTGGCATAACAATGGTTGGACTTTGTTTAGGACACTTATTGATTATATGCGTCAGCGACAAGAAGAGGCTGGGTATGAAGAAATTAATACACCAGATATAATGGATAAGTCCTTATGGGTAAAATCAGGGCATCTCGAAAAATTTGGTGACAATATGTTTACTACTGAACCAAGAGAAGATCGAGTATATGCTCTTAAGCCAATGAATTGTCCTGGAGGGGTACAAGTTTATAAACAAGGACTTAAAAGTTACAGAGATCTTCCCTTGAGAGTGGCTGAGTTTGGAAAAGTTCACAGATATGAGCCATCGGGTGCTCTTCATGGTTTAATGAGAGTCAGGGCATTTACACAAGATGATGCACATATATTTTGTACTGAAGACCAAATTACCGAAGAAAGCAAAAAGGTATGCGATCTAGTTTTAAGTATTTATAAAGATTTCGGATTTGAAAATGTATCAATTAAATTTTCTGACCGTCCTGAAAAAAGAGTCGGCAATGATGATGTATGGGACAAATCTGAGACTGCTCTTCGTGAGGCAATGGAAGCCACAGGGTTAGAATATACTCTAAATCCAGGTGAAGGAGCATTTTATGGTCCGAAACTAGAATTTATTCTCAAAGATGCAATTGGAAGAGAATGGCAGTGTGGAACGTTGCAAGTTGATCTAAATTTACCTGAAAGACTTGATGCTACTTATGTAGGCGAAGACGGTTTAAAGCACAATCCGGTTATGTTACACAGAGCATTATTTGGATCTTTAGAGCGTTTTATTGGAATTTTAATAGAGCATTACGCTGGTAATTTACCAATTTGGTTGTCACCAGTTCAGGCTGTGGTAGCGCCGATTACTTCTGACATAAACGAATATGCAGAGAGTGTTTTTTCATCTCTTAAAAATAATGGTATTAGAGTTGAAAAGGACTTAAGAAATGAGAAGATAAGCTATAAAATTAGAGAAAATTCTCTAAAAAAAATACCTTATCAATTGATCCTAGGTAAGAATGAAATGGAAGACAATACTGTAACATTGAGGGAGTTTGGTAATGACAAGCAAGAAAAAATTAAATTTGAAAAATTAAATGATTTTTTTCAAAAAAAATGTATGATGCCGTCTCATCAATAGACAAAGGAGATTAAAATAGCACTTCAAAGAAAAAACAATAGAGCCCAGCTATCTACTAAAGGTCCAAAGTTTCGTATAAACGAATTTATAACTTCTTCCACTGTAAGATTAATTGATGAAAAAGGTAACAACTTAGGGGTTGTTAATACTGATGAGGCGATGCTAAAAGCTTCAGATGCAGGCCTTGATTTAGTTGAAGTATCACCACAAGTTGACCCCCCTGTGTGCAAAATTCTTGATTTTGGTAAATTTAAATATGAGGCTCAAAAAAAAGCTAGTACCTCCAAGAAAAAACAAAAAGAAATTACAATTAAAGAAATTAAGATGAGACCGGGAATTGATGTTCACGATTACGACTTCAAGGTAAAGGCTGCTCAAAAATTTATCGCTGCAGGCGATAAAGTAAAATTCACTATCCGATTTAAAGGTAGAGAGTTCGAACATCATGATATTGCTGAAAATTTGATGGAAAGAATTCGAGAAACAATGGGTACGACAAGTAAAATCGAGCAAGAGCCAAAACTTGAAGGTCGCCAATTTACCATGATTTTCACTGCAAATTAGCAGCAGTAGTTAATTCTTATCATTAATAAAAAACTTTTGATTTTTTCTTACCTAGGGTCTATAAACCGTTCATTCAATATGAGTAAATTAAAAACAAAAAAAGGCGCTAACAAGAGATTTAGGCTTACAGCTTCAGGTAAAGTTAAATCATATCAAAGTGGAAAAAGACACGGTATGATTAAAAGAACGAATAATCAGATAAGAAATCAAAGAGGTTCTACAATTTTATCTGACCAAGATGCCCGAATAGTTAAAAAGTTTTTACCCTACGCTTAATAAATAGGAAAATATAATGGCAAGAGTTAAAAGAGGAGTTACTGCACACGCAAGACATAAAAAAGTAATTAAGCAAGCCAAAGGATATAGAGGCAGAAGAAAGAATACTTTTAAAGTCGCAAAGCAAGCTGTAGAAAAATCAATGCAGTATGCCTATCGTGATCGAAGAGTAAAAAAAAGAGAGTTTAGATCACTTTGGACCCAAAGGATAAATGCTGGAGCTAGATTACATGGAATTTCTTATTCAGTTTTCATGAATGGTCTAAAAAAATTAAACATCGAATTAGATCGTAAAATTTTAGCTGATCTTGCCATGAATGAACCTACTTCTTTTGAGCATTTAGCAAAACAGGTTCAGTCCTCAGCCAAATAATTCAGTTGGCATCATATTCTCAAGCATATTATTATTACAGAAAAAACTAAATCTGATATTGTTGTTCTACGATGAAAGATTTTAGAGAGTTAGAAACTGAAATTAAAAAAGCTTCAGATAAATTTACAAATATCGAAAGCATAAATGAATTTAGGATAAAATTTCTTGGCAAGAAAGGTATTATTTCTCTCGAAATGAAAGAGCTAGCCAGTCTTTCTGGAGATGAAAGAAAGCAGCATGCTGAAAAATTAAATAAAATTAAAGACACTGTTCTTGAAATAATAGCTTCAAAGACTGAAGAGTTAAATAGCGAGGAATTAGAAAAAAAACTTAACTCTGAAACTTTAGATATCACTCTATCTACTTCAAAGTCATACGGAACTATTCACCCAATCAGTCAGGTTATAGAGGAAGTTATAACTATATTTGGCGATTTAGATTTTTTTGTTGCTGAAGGACCTGAAGTTGAAACTGATTACAATAATTTTACTGCTTTAAATACTTCTGAACACCACCCTGCACGACAAATGCATGATACTTTTTATGTTGAAACTGAGACTGACGGAATGCCAAATGTTCTGCGAACTCATACCTCGCCAGTTCAAATAAGAAGTATGTTAAAGCAAAAACCACCAATTCGATTAATTGCTCCCGGAAAAACGTTTAGATGTGATAATGATCAAACGCACTCTCCTATGTTCCATCAAGTTGAGGGTTTAGTAATAGATCAAGAAAGCAACATGAGCCACCTCAAAGGATGTTTAGAAATATTCCTCAAGACTTTTTTTGAGACTGATAAATTAAATATGAGATTTCGACCTAGTCATTTCCCCTTTACTGAACCATCTGCAGAAGTTGATATTGGATACACTAAGAAAGGAAATCAATTAATTATTGGAGAGGGTGAGGATTGGTTGGAAATTTTAGGGTGTGGAATGGTTCATCCAAACGTGCTTGAAAATGTAAATATCAATTCAAATGAATATCAAGGTTATGCATTTGGTATGGGTATAGAGAGGCTTGCAATGCTAAAATACGGAATTAGTGATTTAAGAACTTTCTTTGATAGTGATCTTAGATGGAATAAGCATTATGGCTTTTCACCTTTGAACATACCTTCGATCATAGGAGACTTAAGCTAGATGAGATTTAGTTATTCGTGGTTAACTGAGCATCTTAAGACAAATGCTCATTTCGAAGAAATTGAAAAGAAACTCACTTCAATCGGTCTTGAAGTTGAAGATATTCAAGACACGGGAAAAGCATATCAGGATTTTATTGTTGGACAGGTGCTTGAAGAAAAAAAACACCCAAATGCAGATAAATTAAAACTATGTAAAGTTGACATTGGCAAGGAAAAAGTTGATGTAGTTTGTGGTGCGCCAAATGTAGAGAAAGGCATGAAGGTAGTTTATGCGCCAGTTGGTTCAACTATTCCGGTTAATCAAATGAAAATTAAAGCTGCCAAGATTAGAGGAGTAGAATCCTATGGAATGATGTGTTCAGAATATGAACTTGGTATTTCAAATGAGCATGATGGAATAATTCGACTCGAGGAAAAAGAAACTATTGGAAGATCTTTTTCAGAGATTTATGGCCTTAATGATATTGTAATAGAAATTGGTATCACTCCAAATCGACAAGATTGTCTTGGTGTAAAAGGAATAGCTCGAGATCTTGCTTCAGCTGGCATGGGGGAATTGTTAGAGAGAAAAATATCTAGAGAAAAAGGCTCCTTTAAATCACCAATTAAAATTGAAATACAAGATAATAAAATATGCTCAGCCTTTGCTGGAAGATATTTTAGAAATGTAAAGAATACTGAAAGCCCGGAATGGCTTAAAAATAAACTTAAGTCAATAGGTTTAAGGCCAATATCTGCGCTGGTAGATATAACTAATTTTGTAATGTATGACGAGAACCGGCCACTTCACGTTTACGATGCAGACAAAATAGATGGCAAAATTATAGTACGCTCAGCAAATGATGGAGAAAGTTTCCTAGCGCTAGATGAAAAAGATTATCACCTAAAAAATGGTATGTGCGTAATAGCTGATGAAAAAAAAGTACTAGGCTTAGGGGGGATCATGGGAGGCGAAAGTACAGGTTGCAGCTTTGAGACAAAGAACGTTTTACTTGAGTCAGCCTTATTCGATGAGATTAATACAGCCAAGACGGGGAGAAACTTGTCAATTCTCAGTGATGCAAGATATCGTTTTGAAAGAGGCATTGATCCAAATTCAACTTTAAAAGGGATAGACCTAGCAACACAATTAATTCTTGAAATATGTGGCGGTGAGTGCAGTGAGGTTGAGTTGGCTGGATATATAAAAGAAAATAAAAATGAAGTGTCAACTTCTAGTAGTTATATTTCAAGAAGACTAGGTTTTGAAGTGTCTGACAAAGAATTGATATCAATAGTTAGTTCTTTAGGAATTGAAACGAGCCAAACAGGTGATGTTATTAAATGTTTAATACCTTCTTGGAGACAAGATATTCACGGAGAAGCTGACATAAGTGAAGAAGTTATTCGTATTAAAGGATATGAAAATATTCCGACAAGTAATATTAGACTAAAAAGTAAAATTAATAAAAATATCTTAAATTACGCACAAAAGAAGTTGATGAAAGCTAGACACTTCATTGCTTCAATTGAATATGATGAATTAGTAACATTTTCATTCACAGACTCAAAAAATTGTGAAGTATTTGGCGATATAAATAAATTAAAAATTGTAAATCCCATATCAGAGGATCTTGATATATTAAGACCTAATCTTCTACCTAATCTTCTTCAAGCAATTAAAAAAAACAAGAATAGAAACTTTGACTCATTCTCGATCTTTGAGATAGGTAGTCAGTACAGATCAACATCTCCCGAGGATCAATTGAACGTTGCATGTGGAATTAAATCTGGAATTAAGACAAAAAAGTCTTGGAAGAATATACAGACGGAATTTGATATATATGACGTTAAACAGGATTTAACTTCCTTAATTGACTATTTAATGCCAGGTAACAAAAAAATATCTGTCTCTAATGACTGTCCTTCCTGGTATCATCCTGGAAGATCTGGTTCGATAAAAATTAATAATTCGGGAATTGCTGGATATTTTGGAGAGTTGCATCCAAGAGTTGCAAGTCAATTTAAGATTAAAAATAAAATAAATATATTTGAGTTATACCTTGATGAACTGCCAAATACTGAAAAGAAAACTACCAACAAGCCTGTACTTAACTTAAGTGATTTTCAGATTGTCACAAGAGACTTTGCCTTTGTTATTGATAAAAAAGTAAAAAGCGAAGAAGTTGTTACTTCGGCCTTTAAGGTAGATAAGGAATTAATTAGAAATGTTGAAATCTTTGATTTATTTGAAGATGATAGTCTGGGAAAAGATAAAAAGTCTATTGCTATTAAGGTTACATTACAATCTAACGAAAAAACTCTTGCCGAAAATGACATTTCTGAAATAAGTTCAAAAATAATTGAATCTGTGGAAAAGTCTACTTCCGGAACTGTTAGATCCTAAATTAAAAATATTATGACTGGCACTAAAAACATAAGAAATTTTTCTATTATCGCTCATATTGATCATGGTAAATCTACTTTAGCTGACAGATTGATTCAATTTTGTGGAGGGCTTTCTGAAAGAGAAATGAAAGCACAGGTACTTGACTCTATGGATATTGAAAGAGAACGTGGAATAACAATCAAGGCTCAAACTGTACAATTAAAATACAAAGCAAAAAATGGTGAAACGTACACACTTAATATTATTGATACGCCTGGCCATGTTGACTTCAGTTATGAAGTTAACAGATCATTATCTGCTTGTGAGGGATCGCTATTGGTTGTTGATGCAAGTCAGGGTGTTGAAGCTCAAACATTAGCTAATTTATATCAAGCAGTAGAAAATGATCATGTAATTATACCCGTTTTAAATAAAATAGATTTACCAGCAGCGGATCCCGAGAGAGTAAAAAAACAGATAGAAGATATTTTAGGTATTGATACCAGTAATGTAATTGAAATTTCTGCTAAATCAGGCCTCGGCATTGAAAAAGTCTTAGAAAATATTGTAAACGAATTACCATCTCCTGTAGGTGATGAAAGTAAACAATTAAAAGCAATGCTAGTAGATAGTTGGTATGATGCCTACCTGGGTGTTGTGATATTGGTTCGTGTGATAGATGGAGTTCTAAAAAAAGGTATGGAGGTTCGTTTTCATCAAACTAATACAAAACATTTAATAGAGAGAATTGGTTGTTTTACACCAAAAATGGTAGATAACGAGCTTATCAATGCTGGTGAATTAGGTTTTATAACAGCTGCAATTAAAGAAGTAGCTCAAACTAAGGTTGGGGATACAATACTACTAGCTAACGATAAACAAACAGAGCCTTTACCTGGCTTCCGGCCAAGTCAGCCGGTAGTATTTTGTGGATTATTTCCAACAAATGCTGCTGATTTTAAATTCTTAAAAGATGCATTAGCCAAGTTAAAGCTTAACGACTCTAGTTTTCATTTCGAACAAGAAACCTCAGCGGCTCTTGGAATGGGTTTTAGATGTGGTTTTCTTGGATTATTACATTTAGAAATTATTGTTGAAAGACTTGATAGAGAGTTCAATTTAGATCTTATAACTACAGCTCCAAGTGTTATTTATAATTTAGTATTAAATGATGGAAGCTCACTTGAATTACATAACCCAGCAGATATGCCTGAGGTTATGAAAATTAAAAGTATTTCTGAACCTTGGATTAAAGCAACAATTATTTGTCCTGATGAATATTTAGGTAGCATCATATCTCTCTGTGAAGATAAGAGAGGAATGCAAACAGAATTATCTTATTCTGGATCAAGAGTAATTTTAAATTATAAGTTACCTCTAAATGAAATTGTTTTTGATTTTTATGATCGCTTAAAGTCAATTTCTAGTGGATATGCAAGTTTTGATTATGAAATTGATGAGTATATTGAAAGTGATTTGGTAAGACTTAGTATATTAGTAAATGATGAGTCAGTAGATGCTCTGTCAATTATTGTTCACAGAAGTTTTTCTGAAAAAAAAGGTCGCGCTGTTTGCGAAAAACTAAAAGAATTAATTCCTCGTCATCAATTCCATATTCCAATTCAAGCAGCAATTGGTGGAAAAATTATTGCCCGCGAAACTGTCAGAGGATATCGAAAAAATGTTATTGAAAGAATACATGGTGGCGGAGCTACTGATAGAAAAAGAAAATTACTTGATAAGCAGAAAAAAGGAAAACAGAGACTTAGAACTTACGGTAAGGTCGATATCCCACAAGAAGCCTTTATCGCTGCTTTAAAAGTTGAATAAGGAAAGGTGGCCGAGTGGTTGAAGGCGCACGCTTGGAAAGCGTGTATGCGGGTGACCGTATCGTGGGTTCGAATCCCATCCTTTCCGCCATTTTAAATCTATTTTCATTGAAAAATTTTTATATAATCTGATGGCTATGAATTTAGATAAATTTGAGAAATATCCACTTACTTATGGACCGACTCCAATTGAGTATCTGCCGCGTTTGACTGAAGCGATAGGCGCTGATGTTGAGATATATGCAAAGAGAGATGACTGTAATTCAGGTTTGGCTATGGGTGGAAATAAACTAAGAAAACTAGAATATATTGTTCCAGATGCTATTGCCTCTGGAGCTGACACATTAGTTTCTATTGGCGGTGTTCAATCTAACCATACTAGAATGGTAGCTGCAACTGCTGCAAAAATTGGAATGAAGTGTGTAGTTGTTCAAGAAAGTTGGGTTCCTCATGAAGATGCAGTTTACGATCGTGTTGGTAATATTTTAATGACGCGTTTGATGGGAGCAGATAGCAGGTTAGTACCTGACGGTTTTGATATTGGGATTAGAAAAAGCTGGGAAGACGCAATTCAATCAGTGAAAGACAGTGGTGGTAAGCCTTATGCAATTCCAGCCGGGGCATCTGTGCATAAATATGGTGGACTGGGATACGTAGGATTTGCTGAAGAAGTTCGAATGCAAGAAAAAGAGTTGTCATTAAAATTTGATTACATCATTGTGTGTGTAGTTACTGGCTCAACTCAGGCAGGGATGATCGTTGGGTTCGCAGAAGATGACCGTGCACACAGAGTCATAGGTATTGATGGATCGGGTACACCAGATAAATTAGTCAAGCAAGTAAGAGAAATTGTAGATAATACATCTGATTTAGTTGAACTTGGAAGAACAATTAGAGATGATGAAATAATAATAATTCCTGACTATGCATATCCAGCATACGGAGTTCCAAGTGAAGAAACTAATGAGGCTATTCGTATGGCAGCAAAAACTGAAGCCATGATTACCGATCCTGTTTATGAGGGCAAATCTATGCAAGGAATGATTGATTTAGCCAGGAAAGGTTACTTTAAAAAAGGATCTAAAATACTCTATGCTCATCTTGGCGGAGTTCCAGCTATTAATGGCTACTCATATACCTACCGTAATGGATAAATACATCTAAAGTCCACCGGTAGTTAGACTTATCATTCCAAGTACAAGCCATAAGACAACCATTGTTTTTTAGTTAATTGCCCAGTGCAATTCCCTCACGTCTTGGGTCTGAGCCTCCATAAATTTCAGTATCAATATATATTCCATTTAGGCCTGAATAGTATTTTCTTATTTTAGTATCGTATCCCATGGCCTTTAGAGAATTTTCAAGATTTGAAGAGTAAAGAGATTCTTCTATTTCAAATTTCCCCCATCTATTAATAGCGTGAGGATGAGAGACTGCCTCTTGAATATTCATATCCCATTCGAGTAATGCGATTATCGAATTGACTACAAAGCTGATAATATTACTGCCACCTGGAGAGCCGATAATAATGATAGGCCTTCCATCTTTTAGCACTATTGTTGGTGCCATTGATGATCTTGGCCTTTTTCCGGGCTCCAATCTATTTGCTATCAGCTTGCCATCAATTCTTTCATTAAATGAAAAATCAGTAAGTTGATTATTAAGTAAAAAACCACTTTCCGTCATCAATCTTGATCCGAATGCATTCTCAATTGACGATGTCATCGAGAGTGCGTTTCCATACTGATCATAAATTGAAATATGCGTTGTAGATTGCAGCTCTAATGACTTGTCTATTCCGTAATTGTAAACAAAGTCGTTAGACGGTTTACCTGAGGTTACATTTTCAGTTTTCGTTCCAACTTTAATTTTATTTGACCTTTCAATCAGATAATTGTCATTTAAAAGACCAGACAAAGGTACACTGACATAATCACTATCTGCCAAGTATCGATCGCGATCAGCAAATGCAAGACGAGTCGCATCTCCAATTATTTGCCATGTTATAGGATTTGAATAGCCCAGAGACTGAAGATCATAAGGCTCTAAAATTTTCAATATTTGCGCGACTGCTACTCCTCCAGACGATGGTGGGCCCATGCCACATATTTTGTATACCTTATAGTTTACACAAACTGGATCTCTTTCTATTACATTGTAGTTGCCCAAATCTTCAGCTTCTAGAAAGCCAGGATTTTTGGTGTGATTTTTTACTGTGCTAATAATGTCCTGCGCAATTGATCCTTTATAGAAATCTTCAATGTTATTGTTAGCAATGTTTTGCATTGTGCTTGCATAAGCATAATTCTTCAATACCTGCTTGTGCTTTAAACTATTCCCGTTTGGTAAAAAATATTCTTTCGTTTTATCTATTTTGCTAAGTCTATCTTTATCTCTTTCAATTGATGAGGATAATTTTTTTGAAACTTTAAAACCATTTTTACTTAGGAAAATTGCATCATCAAAGAGGTTTTCCCACTTTTGAGTACCCCATTTCTTTTGAGCATCAAACATTAATGCAAGAGTTCCAGGTGTACCTACTGACAGACCACCTATGACAGCATCAAAAAACTTCATTTTAGTTCCATCACTTTTTAGAAATTGATTTGAAGTTGAGTTTTGTGGTGCAGTCTCACGACCATCTAAAGTAACTATTTTACCCGTTACACCGTCATACCATAACAAGAAACTACCCCCACCAATTCCTGATGACTCAGGCTCGACTAAGCCTAACACAGATTGAGCTGCAACCATTGCATCTGCTGCTGTACCTCCAGATTGTAATATTTTTGCCCCAGCAGCTGAAGCGTAAGCGTTCGCTGTAACAATCATCCAGTTTTTACTTGATACGAATTTTCCATTTTCTTTTAGGCTAAGCGATTTTTGAATTTCTAATCTATCAAGTTCAACAGAGGTTCCAGTGAAGATTTCTGGAGTGATATCTTCAATATTCTCATCAGAATATGAAGTTTGTAGGAAGAAAAATAATGCGAAAAACATTAGCAAGATTTTTTGTCTCATAAGTACCCAATCAACATGTTAATGTGGTAAAAGTTCAGGCGCTATAGGCCTCCAGTGATAAGTCCAACCATTCCAAGCACAAGCCATAAGATTAACATTGTTCTTTCATTAAATGCTCTTGTACTTTCAATTTTCTTCACTTGTTTATAAATCACCATAGATAAAAGCATTATCAAGACGAGAAGGTATATAATTGTAAATATCATGTGATTTATAGTATCAATTCGACGTTGGAAGTATATAAATTAAAACATGCAGTTATTCAGACATTCTTATTCAACATTAGTGATTATTGGAGGCTGCATACTCTTGCTTGTCTCATTCGGTATAAGGCATTCTTCTGGTCTTTATTTGATACCCATTTCTGAACATATACAAACTGGTAGAGAAGTATTTGGGTTTGCCATTGCAATACAGTTTCTTATGATTGGCATCGGATCACCAATTTTTGGTGCCATAGCAGATAAATATAGTTCATCAGTAGCTGGTCTATTAGGAGTAATTTTCTTTTTAATTGGACTTTACTTAATGTCTCTTGTTGAAGGTTCGTTACTTCTTATAGTTTCACAAGTAATTTTTGGATTTGGATGTGCTGGATGTGGCACTGCTGTAATATTAGGAGCTGTTGGTAAAGCTGTAACAGGCAAATACCAAACATTATCTCTAGGAGTCGTAATGGCTGCAGGTTCGCTGGGTCAATTTTTAATTGTTCCTCTTACAGGCTTCTTAATAGAAATGAGTGATTGGCAAAGATCAATCTTATATCTTTGTTTTATTTCACTTATCATGATTTTATTCTCACTAATATTAACAAAGCATTCATCCAAAAGTGGGATAAATGATGAAGTTAATAGATCTTTAGCATCTGTTTTAAATGAAGCCTTTGCAAATAAGAGCTATGTCTTACTGACAATCGGTTTTTTTGTTTGTGGTTTTCATATTTCTTTTATAGCAACTCATCTACCCGCATACCTCGATGATTTATCTTTGCCCATGTGGATCGGTTCCTGGTCTTTAGCACTAATCGGTTTATTTAATGTAATAGGCACACTTGTTTTTGGTCACTTAGGTGACCTAAGGTCTAAAAAAAATCTGTTGGTAATCCTGTATACTCTGCGTGCTCTACTGTTTTTAATTTTTATCTTTTTGCCAAAAACTGAAATAACAGTTTTAATTTTTGCATCAGTTCTTGGGATACTATGGCTATCTACAGTGCCTCTTACCAGTGGAATTATATCAGTTATTTTTGGATCCAAGTATATGTCTATGCTATACGGTTTTACTTTCTTATCTCACCAAGTCGGTTCGTTTGTTGGGTCATGGTTTGGAGGCAGGTTTTATGATTATTATGGTTCTTATGATATTATGTGGTGGGCTTGTGTGATTTTAGGGTTTGCTTCTGCAGTAGTTCATTTTCCAATTAAAGAAACACCACTAGTCAAAATGGCAAATTAAATCAGTAGTTTAATTGTTTGAACAAATATAAAAAGACTTATATTTGAAATGTTTTTTTAGATAATTAATTAAATATTGTGCCTAAGAGTTCAAAAAAAAGATCATTGGTAAAAGCTCTTACCTGGAGAGTAACTGCAACAGCAGACACATTCTTAATCAGTTACCTAGTAATTTTAAAATCAGATTTTTCAGTTCTTGAAACTGCTGGTTTAATTGCTGCATTGGAAGTAATTACAAAGGTAACTATTTATTATTTTCATGAAAGAATATGGAATTCTTTATCTTGGGGTATGGAATCTTAATTAAGTATTTTTAATTAAATATTGATTCATATAGTAAAAACTATTTATCCACTTATCCACATTGAATAAGGAGTTTTTTTAATAAAACTTATTTAAAATATTTTTCCTTTTTGCTAATATTTTTTTATCGGACGAACAAAGAACGAAAGCCCTTCGGGGAGTTTGTTGGCGGGAAGCCGAGTTTCGGGGCGGAATGGAGACCTTTAGGGGTTTGTGTTGCGCCCCGTTTTTTTTGCTCCCTTAAATACTATTGCTCGTTCATATGATCTTTGATTTCTCATTACTTTACTTTTTCATACCAGTTTTTTTCATAATATCCATTACACCAGGTTTATGCATGACACTTGCTTTAACAATGGGAATTACAATAGGTGTAAAAAATACAATGAAAATGATGGTTGGAGAATTAATTGGAGTTTTAATTGTGGCAGGTACAGCGGTGGTAGGAGGTGGAGCGATCATCTCATCTTTTCCAATTGCATTTGCCGTTTTCAAATATGGAGGAGGTCTTTATTTGATGTTTGTTGGGTATCAGATGATTAACTCAAGAGGATCACTAGCATTAAATTTGGATGGTTCACATTCATTTGAAATAAATTTTTTTAAGTTAGCAATGCAAGGCTTTATAACTGCTGTTGCGAATCCAAAAGGTTGGGCATTTTTTATTGCAATGGTACCTGCATTTATTAATTACGAAGCAAATTTAATCCCACAAATGTCAGCACTCGTAATAATTATTCTTATAATTGAGTTTATTTCACTTATGATTTATGCAACTGGAGGTCAAGCTTTAGGCATTATGTTAAAAAAACAAAATAATATCAGGCTTATTAATGGGTTAGCAGGTTTCTTAATGGTGGGTGTTGGTATCTGGTTAGCTCTTAGCTAATGTTTTGAAAAAAGAATTCCTGGACCAGCTGTACTATTAATTCCAGCCTCTCTTAACATTTGCCAGCTAATTGCCTGATTTGATGAGACTACTGGTTTATCTAATACTTTCTCTGCTTCATTGATAATCTTGAATGTTTTAAGGTTAGTGCATGAAATAAATACAGCTTCACAATCCTGTTTACCAACTTCTAATATAGCTTCCAGGCTGTCTTTATCTGAAATTCTTGCAACATTCTTATCATCGGATTCATTAAAAGAAATTTGATTTTGAATTATAAAATTATTAGCATGTAAATGATCACGTAAAGATTTTGTTACCGATTCTTGATAGGGTGACACAAAATTAATTTTTCTACAGCCCAATGTACTCATAGCTTTTTTTACAGCTCTTATTGGATCAGTTACAAATGCTGATTTATGTTTTTTATTTATAAGACTTTCAATTTTATCTGAGCCAATAATTGTTGCGCCTGATGTACAAGCATATCCAATACTATCATACTGGATATCAGGTAATAACGCAGATGCTGCTGGCAATTCTTTTTCCATAAGTCTAAGATTTTTATTACTTACAATATTGTCACAGTAAATGCGTGAGTGATTGATTGATATACTTTGATCAAGAATGGTTCTGAATTCTTGCTCGATAGTTTCATCGCTTTGAAGAACGATCAATCCTAATCTTGCTTTGTAATATCCATTGTCATCCAATTCATAATCTCTCATACAAAGGCCTTTTGTGATTTTAAGATAACACTTCGTGTTTCAGATGGATTAATTACTGCGTCGATTTCAAGGTGAGCAGCAGCTTCTATGGCTTTTCCTTTATCATAGAGCTTTTCAACTAGACTATTGAATAATTTCTCTCTTTGTGAATTATCTTCAATCTTTTCTAACTCTTTTTTAAACCCAAGTTTTACAGCTCCTTCTAACCCCATTGCTCCAAACTCACCTGTTGGCCAGGCTGCTGTATATACTGGTTCATGAAGACTACCACCAACCATTGCCTGAGCTCCAAGCCCATAACCTTTTCTTAAAAAAATTGCTGTTAAAGGTACTTTTACTTTCGACCCTACCTTAAAGAGATTTGACATTCTTTTTACAGCCCCTTCTTTCTCACTGTCTGGCCCCACCATAAATCCAGGCGTATCAACTAGTGAAATAAGTGGCAAACCATATTCACTACATATTTCAATAAAAGAAGATGCTTTGTCAGCTCCTTCGGAGTCAATTGCGCCTCCTAAATGCTGACTATCATTTGCCAATAACCCAAAAGGCTTTCCTTCTATTCTAATAAAGCACGTAACAATTCCTTTTCCATATTCAGGTTTTATCTCGGTAAATTCTTCAATATCAGAAAT
Source organism: uncultured Pelagibacteraceae bacterium (assembly GCA_902519835.1). Taxonomy (GTDB): domain Bacteria; phylum Pseudomonadota; class Alphaproteobacteria; order Pelagibacterales; family AG-422-B15; genus CACNXQ01. The sequence continues at coordinate 5,927 of CABYLU010000004.1, read as the reverse complement.
TATTTTTATAATGTCTCTTACCGGATAAGACCATCTTCTATCTTTAGGCATAATATTACTCAGTTGAGTCTGATCATCAGCTTTCCAATCTTTAATGTCTCCTTGAAAGTATGAGAGTATTTTTTTAGCAATAATAGTTGCCTCTTTTTCGTTTTCAGCAACATAGTCAATCACTCCGTTATTTTTTTGAATGTCTGACGGTCCTATTTCTTTTGGATCAAACTTTCCAAGTCCACCACCTTCAATCATTGCAGGACCTGCCATGCCTATCCAGGAATTTTTTGTAGCAATCCTGATGTCTGCACTTCCAAAAAGAGCTGCATTACCAGCAAAACAATATCCATTATTAATAGCAATCCTCAAACATCTACCGTACAAACTTGCCCAGAGTGCGAAAGATGGGACATGCAAACCAGCAACAGATGTTGTTACATCTGTATCTCCAGGCCTTCCACCTCCACCTTCAGTATAGATGACTATTGGAAGTTTAAACTCTTTTGCTTTTTCACAGATGCGATCAAGTTTCATATGATGAAAAAAACCTTGAGTACCTGCCAATACTGAATAGTCGTAAACAATACTGACTGCATAAGACTTTTCCTCACCAATAAGATCAGAATTGATTTTACAAAATCCAGTAATAATACCATCTGCCGCAGTATCAATTTGAAGATCTTCGTATTTTCTTCTGTTTCTTTGTGCTGCTACCGCAAAAGCGCCGTATTCTAAAAAACTTTGATCATCAACCAAGTGATCGAGATTCTCTCTTGCTGTTCTTAATCCAAGTTTATGCCTTTTGTTTTTTGCTTCAGTTCGAGTTTCGTCACTTAATTTTTCCAGCCTATCGAGAAATTGAGACAAATTAGGATTATCGGTCATATTAGATCACAGCATTTTTTTTAAAATTGGGTCTTTTTGTATGAGATGATGATACACAACAGCTCCTAAATGAATAGTGAAAAGAAGTGTCAAAAAATATGCTGAAATAACATGAACCGTTTGGAATCGGTCTGCAAGCTCGTAGTTAAAATAGTCAATGTATACCGTGGAAATAATCAAATTAACTTCCTCGCCGGAAAGTAAAAGTTTTAACACTCCACTGATTGTAATTAAAAGAAGAGTAATATAAAAAAGTCCATGTACTGCCTTTGATGCTATTAATTGTAATTTATTCACAGTTGAAGTTATTGGCTTTGGATTTAAAAATTTCCAAATCATTCTTAATAATGTTATGTAAAAAATACTCATACCAATTATGATATGTGTATTTTCAACAGTTAATTTAAATTCAGAAAACTCCAAATTGTCCAAATAAAGTCCTAGAGGCAATTGAATTAATAGGATTAAAAAAGTGAGCCAATGAAAGATTCGAGCAAGAACCCCATAAGTACTATTGTCATTTTTAATTTTCATAATATATATTTAAAATATGAGAATAATTTTGCAAATACTGCTTTCGTCAATCTTAGCATCTTTATTTTTTGTCTTTATAGGTTTTGCTGACGACCATGGAAAAATTATAAAAGAAAGAAAATCATTATTTAAGCAAAATTATAGCCATGCAAAAAAAATGTCTGCAGAAATAGCCAAAGGTAATAATGATAAAGTCATAGAGCTTTCAGAAAAAATGAGCGCAAATTACGATAAACTCATTGATCTTTTTCCTGAAAATTCAAAAACAGGTTATGATACAGAAGCTTTGCCTACTATTTGGCTTCAAAAAGATGAATTTAATGCTTTGATGATTGAAACTTCAGACAAAGTTAAAAAATTCACCCAGATTGCTGCTAGCCTTACAGGAGATGAATTAAAAGAGGCTCAGAAGAATTTAATTTGGTCGAGTTGCAAAGCTTGTCATGATAAATTTAGAATGCCTCATTAAGCAATCACTGTCATTGAAATAATTCTTTTTATTCCAAGATCATTATTCTTATATCGGTGCTCAAATAAATACACTCCCTGCCATATTCCAAGGTCAAGTTTTTTTTCTTTAATTGGAATACTTAGCGTTGTGTTTGTCAGAGAAGATTTAATATGTGCAGGCATATCATCCGGACCTTCCTCACTATGTAAATAATTATCGTTTTCGGGTACTATTTTGTCGAAGTAATTTTCTAAATCTTTAAGGACGTTAGGGTCAGCGTTTTCCTGTATAATTAGAGATGCGGATGTGTGTTTGATAAAAATAGTGCAGATACCTTTTGATATTCTATGTTTGCTAATAGCTTGATTTATAATATCTGTAATATTATAGAGCCCTTTTCCTTCAACTACTATTTCAAGTTCTTTTTGAATTAACATTTTGATATAAATATATGTAAAATTAAATTAAGTTTACAGCAACAATGAAAAATAATGTATCCCTTTCTGATTCAGGGTGGAATTTACAAAGTAGTTATACCCAAATATCTGACAAGTTGTTCTCAGAATTAAAACCAGATGCAGTTACTAATCCAAGTACTGTCATTGTTAATAATGAACTGGCCGAAAAGCTTGGCCTAAATTTAAAAGGTATCTCAGAAGAAGACTTATCCAATTTATTCTCGGGAAATTCACTACCTCATGGTTCAAAGCCATTTGCACAGGCTTATGCAGGACACCAATTTGGACAATTTACAATTCTTGGAGATGGCAGGGCCCACATCGTTGGTGAGCAAGTAACTCCAGAAGGTGAAATATTTGATATCCAGTATAAAGGCTCAGGGCGAACACCTTATTCAAGAGGCGGAGATGGTAAGGCTGCATTGGGACCAATGTTACGCGAATATTTGATAAGTGAAGCAATGTATTATTTAGGTATTCCAACAACAAGAAGTTTAGCAGTTGTTGAGACTGGCGAAAAAGTTTACCGAGAAGTTCCATTAAAAGGATCTATTTTAACACGAGTAGCAAGCAGCCATATCAGAATTGGTACTTTTCAATTTTTAGCGGCACATAAAGATTATGAAGGCATGAAATCTCTTTTGGATTTCTCAATAAAAAGACATTTCAGTAATCTAAAATTTTCGGAAAATTTAGCGATTGAATTCATAAAAGCTGTCATGCAAAAACAGATTAATTTGATTGTAGAATGGATGCGTGTTGGATTTATTCATGGGGTAATGAATACAGATAATTCAACAATATCAGGAGAGACAATTGATTATGGGCCATGTGCTTTCATGGATCATTATGATGCCAATACAGTTTTTTAGTTCAATTGATACGCAAGGAAGATATTCTTTTGCTAATCAACCTTCAATAATTCAATGGAACTTAGTGAGGTTAGCAGAGTGCTTATTACCACTCATCGATAAAGATGAGAAAAGATCAATTGAAATAGCTCAAAACTTAATCAACACATTTAGTTTATTGTTTAAGGACAAATGGCTTCAAATGATGAAAAAAAAACTAGGTATTAAAGATCAAAGCGAAGATGACGAAGAACTCATCAACAACTTAATCAAATGGATGCAACAAAAAAAACCGGATTTTACAAATACTTTTTGTAATTTAATGAATTATGATCATGCAGACGATGAAGAATTTGAAGATGATGAGTTTAATAATTGGAAAAGAGAATGGAAAAAAAGAGTTGAAAGTAAGGAATATTTAGATGTAATGATGAGTTGTAATCCAACTTTAATTCCAAGAAATTATTTAGTTGAAGAAGCACTTAGTGAAGCAGAAACAGACGGAAAGTTTGATAAATTTAATGAGCTTAATGAAATCATTTCTTCACCTTACCAGTTAAAAAAAGTAAATATCAAATATTTGGAAACACCAAGCAAAACAAATATTCCCTATAAAACTTTTTGTGGGACTTAATAAACCTTCAGTCTCTTTTCAAGGCGTCTTACTAAAAAAGAAACTACTAAAATTAGGACTAAATATTCTAATACCAAAAATGTATAAATTTCCAAAGGTCGATACTGACTAACTACGAGCTCATTAGCTTTTCTTGTAAGCTCATTTAGACCGATGATCGATACCAGTGATGACATCTTAAGCATGTACACAAATTGATTGCCAAATGCAGGTAAAATTATTCTAACCGCTTGAGGTAACGTGATGTGGTAGAAAATTTGAAAAAAATTCATGCCCATAGATGAACCGGCTTCTTTTTGACCCTTTGGCACGGCTTGGATTCCAGATCTGAAAATCTCTGCTATGAATGGGCTTTCACAGATACTTAATGCGATGATCCCTGCAGTAAATGCAGTAAAATTTAAGTTTAGCAAAACAGGTAATCCATAGTAAACCCACAAAATCATGACTAAAACTGGTATTGCTCGAATTATTTCTGTATAGCCGACATTTATATAGTTAAGAGCTCTATTTCTTGAAATGCTTGCAACAGATACAATTAAGCCCAAAAATATTGCTATTATAATTGAAATTACCGATAGAATTATGGTGTAACCCAAACCACCAATTAAGAATTCTATGTTTGATAGTCCAATCTTATTATTTGGCAGAATTACATACCAACCCCATTGATAATTTGACGAACATCCTGCTAATACTAATAAAAACAAAAGCATTAGGACGACGTTGATTTTTCCAGGTATGTTGAAATTCATGATAAAAAATATAATTATATTATTTAAATATAAACGTATAATTTTTAAAAAATATTAAAAAGAGGAAAATCATATGAAGCTCATTCAAGCCGTATTAATTTCTATTGCATTATTTATCTCATCTTTATCGTATGCATCTACACTAGATGAAATTATGAAAACTGGTGTGCTTAAAGTCGGAACAACCGGCGATTTTCCAGGCTGGAGCTTTATGAATCCTGAAACAAATGAATACGAAGGTTACGATATTGATGTAGCAAAAAAACTCGCTGAAGATATGGGTGTTGATATTGAGTTTGTTGCAACAGATTGGAAAAATCTTGTTTCAGGTGTGGTAGCCTCTAAATATCACATGACATCTAGCGCTTCAATAACGACTAAGAGAGCACTTACTGCTGGTTATTCAAATTCATATTATGGTACTGGAACGGTAGCAATGACTCTGGCCAAGAATTTACAAAATATTGGAAGCTGGGATAACATCAATAATACCAATACAACAGTTGCTGTTACGCTCGGAACAGTTTTTGAAAATGAAGCTAAAAAATCGTTTCCAGACTCTAAAATTGTGATGGTTGAAGCTCCAGCACGTGAATATCAGGAAGTATTGTCAGGAAGAGCTGATGTATCATTAACAAGTAAAGTTGACGCTTTGAAGCTTATCAATTTATATCCAGAGCTATCAATCATAAATATTGATGAGCCTAAAAACGCAAAACTATTCGCAATTTTGTTACCAAGAGGTGACCAAGAATGGATAAACTTTATAAATCATTGGATTTCAGATCAAAAAAATAAAGGATTTTTCAATCAAACGGCCTCAAAGTTTGGATTATAGTTTTTTTGCATAAAGCGAATTTGGTAAGTTGAAAATTTGTAGACAGCAGCTGCAAATATGTAGTTAATTATCAATATCACTAAAAACATTGTAATAAAATCAACTTTTAAATAAAGAACTGCAACGGAAAGTCCGCAGACTGGCAATATCACCATTCTCATTAAGTTAATTATCATTTGATAATTTGGCTTTTTAAGTCCTTGAAGTAATGCTGAAGAAATAAAGAAAATTGGATAGCAAGGTCCGGCAAATGCAGCGATCTTAAGGTAGGTTGATCCATAAAAAATAATTTCTTTATTATCGCTAAAAAAGTACATGATGTAGTCTGATACAAAGAAAATAAATAGTCCACATACAGCCATAAAGAAAGTTCCATAAAAAATTGACTTATTATAGGTCTCATGAATTCTACTAAAATTCATAGCACCAAAATTTTGACCAACTAAAGCAAGAGTAGATGCATTTAAGCCTAAAACAGGTAATAGAAAAAGTTGTTCAAAGCGGATCGCTGCACCATACCCACCTGC
>CABYLU010000003.1 GCA_902519835.1 uncultured Pelagibacteraceae bacterium | reverse complement strand
GCTCAAAATAATATCAAATCTGCTTTCATCGGCAAAGTAGGTAAAGACGAAGTTGGAAATTCTTTCATTCGAGGTCTTGAAAAAGAAAAAGTTGTTTTTGCAAATCAGGCCCAATCAGATGAGAGTGAAACTGGAAGATGTCTAGTAATGGTAACGCCAGATGCACAACGAACAATGAGTACATATTTAGGAATTTCTCAAAAACTAAAATCAAATGATATCAATGAGGATGTTATAGCACAGTCAAAAATTACTTATCTTGAAGGATACCTTTGGGATCTTGATGATGCGCAAGAAGCAATTAAAAAAGCAATAAAAATTTCTAAAGAGGCAAACAGGTTAGTTGCATTTAGTGTGTCTGATGTTTTTTGCATTGAACGATTTAGAGAAAGTTTTTTAAATCTAGTTAATAATGAAGCTGATATAATTTTTGCAAATGAAGAGGAAATTAAATCGCTTTATCAAAAGGATAGTCTTGATGATTGTCTCGAAATTATAAGTCAGCATGATAAAATATTTGCTGTCACACTTGGTGAAAAAGGTGCGATGATTGTTCATAAAGATCAATGTATTAATATAAAAGCTCAGCAAATTGAAAATTTAGTCGATACTACTGGAGCAGGAGATTTATTTGCTGCAGGCTTCTTACTTGGATACATTAATGGTGAAAATTTAGAGCAATGTGGGAATGAGGGTGTAATATTCGCCTCGAAAATAATTCAAATTTATGGAGCAAGACTATGAGTAAAAAATCTATTATGATCACGGGTGTTTCTACTGGTATTGGACTAGGAACACTCAGTTATTTTGTAAAAAACGGTTTTCATGTTTATGGAAGTGTTCGTAATTCAAAAGATGCAAGCAGATTAAAAAAAATTTATAAAGATAATTTTACACCTTTAATCTTTGATGTAACAAAAGAAGCTCAGCTAAAAAAGGCAGTCGCCTTTTTGAAAAAGGATCTTAAAAATTCGAACCTTCTTGCTTTGGTCAATAACGCAGGTGTAGCAATATCTGGCCCTCTATTGCACCAAAAAGTGAAAGATTTTGAAAAACAAATTGATATTAATTTAAATGGCGCATTTAGAGTCATAAAATATTTTGCGCCATTATGTGGAGCAGAAAAAAATAATAGTTCTAAGAAGGGTGTAATTTTCAATATAAGTTCGATTTCTGGAAAAATTGGTATGCCTGGCGTTGGAGCATATACTGCATCTAAATTTGGACTGGAAGGCTTAAGTCATAGTTTAAGAAGAGAGTTGATGAGGTACGGTGTAGATGTAGTGGTTATTGGACCAGGTCCAATAAAAACCGAAATTTTTGATAAAATTGACAAAAAATTCATACAAAGTCTCAAAAAAACTGATTATGCAAACGATGCGAAAGGAATACCGAAAAGAATGAAAAACGCTAAGAAGATTGCCTTTCCGGCTGAAGAAGTGGGAAAATTAGTTTTTAATGCGCTACATAATCCAAACAGAAAAACAAGGTATGCCATTACACCTAGTAGAATGATGTACTGGACTCTTCCGATGTTATTGCCTGACAGAATTTTAGATCAGTTAATCAAGAGTCGATCAGGATGATTGTAAAATTTTATTTACTTTATTAATAACATCGTTCGGCGATATCAAATTAACATTGCTGCCTCCAAAATCTACCGATGATATAAAATGAATATTTTCAAATTGATCGTTTAAAAACTTAACGGCACTTGTCGGACCACAAATTTTTAACAGTGGACATAAATTTGTTGATAGCATTTGACCTGTTCCACTATCATTTGCAATTGCTATATCAAGAAATTTTGTAGTGCCCATAACTACCTCTAATCCAAGATAATTTTTCAAAGTTTCTTCTGGAAATATTGGGTTTTTTATTTGTTTAATTATTTCTTTTTTCATATGCGTTTCCTGTGGACCTAAAAAATAAACAATATTAAACCCTTTATCTTCAAAATATTTTGCTACATTCATATAGTTTTCAAATGACCAAATTCTTTTTGGGGTATTAGAACCAGGTGATATTCCTAAATATTTTTTGTTTGCAGAAAATATTTTTTTTAATTCATTAACAATTTCTTTTGGGATTGTGATGTGGCTTTTTTTACTGTCTTTAAACGTAGAGACTAAATCAAGCATTTCAATTATGCTTTGTACATAAAACTTTCTTTTTTTTGAAATATTATTGGGTCTGATATCAGAAAAAAACCAGTTAGCTGAGGATGATATAAATTTTTTATTTTTAATTCTACGAAGTGCCATTGTTCTAATCACGGTCTTCTGAGTATCAATAATTATATCAAAATTCTCAGACTCTAAGTCATACATTGAAGAAATTTTTTTCCAGAAGAAAGGGTTAAGATTTGCTTTTTCCCAAACTTTATCAATATAATCAGACGTATATTTTTTTAACCTTGCATTGTATTCAGTATATATCTTATCTGTCATCCAATGTATTTCAAAATCAGGAAACCTGTTTTTTAATTGATTTACAATTTGAAGCTTTAATATTCCATCACCTATTTGCTCTCCATTACTAAAGATCAATACTTTTTTCATGATGAAATATTAATTTGGTTCAGATATTTTAATTATTAATTTGCCCTCATTTTCACCAGAAAATAATTTTTTTATTGCACTGCCTGCATTTTCGATACCTGGAATGATATGATTTTTGTATTTGATTTTATCGTCTTTAAGCCATTGAGTGATATCTTGATATGCCTCCACATATCTTTTGAAATAGTCAAAAACAATAAAGCCTTTTAGTTTTATTCTTTTTATAAGCAAATTTCCCCATGCTGGACCTGGTACAACTGACTCGGCATTGTATCCTGAAATCAGACCACAAAGGCTTATTCGACCGTTAATATTCATGCGAGTTAAGACTGCCTCAGTAATACTTCCACCTACATTTTCAAAGTATATGTCAATACCATCAGGACAAGTTTCTTTTAATTTTTGTCTAAGATTTTCAGACTTATAATTAATAGCAGAATCAATCCCCAATTCATCTACAAGCCATTTACATTTTGTATCTGAGCCTGCAATCCCGATTACTCTACAGCCTTTAATTTTTCCTATTTGACATACAATTGATCCAACGGCGCCAGCTGCTGCAGAAACAACTAAGGTTTCGCCAGGTTGTGGATCAGTAATATCAAGCAAACCAAAGTAAGCTGTGAGGCCAGTCATTCCTAAAATACTCATGTAACAATCAAGAGGAAAACCTGTTCCTTGAGGAATTTGCCTTACTCCTTTCCCATCACTTACACAGTATTGCTGCCATCCACCCATACAGTTCACAATTTCACCTTTTTTAAATTTTTCATTTTTACTCTCTTCGATTATGCCTATTGTACCACCTCTCATGGTGTCTCCAGTTTGCATCGCATCAACATAAGATTTTTGTCCACTCATCCATCCGCGGTTTGCAGGATCTAAAGAGAGATATATGTTTCTTATTAAAATTTGACTATCTAAAAGACTGGGAACTTCATTTTCCTCCAAAACTAAGTCCCCTTCACTAATTTCACCAACTGGAAATTTTTTTAAAATCCATTGTTTATTTTTCATTATTATCTCCAATCATTTTTTTAAAATTTACCTGAGGCATATCAACACTTACACAAGTTGATGTTGAGGTAACTACAGTCCTATTGTTTTGCTCCAATCTACCCTCCAAGAATACAATATTTTTTCCAGATTTCACCACTCGCCCATATCCAATAACTTTCCCTGGTTTAGTTGGATACAAAAAATTTGTTTTCAATTCTATTGTTGGTGGTCTTTTTTTGAAATGATTTTGAAATATAAAAGCTAATGCAGTTGCATCATCTACCATTCCACTAACAATACCTCCTTGGACGTCACCTGCAGGATTGCAATATTTTTTATCAATATCAAACTCAACTTTGATATTGCCAGCTGTGGTATCAACTTCAAGAACAGTCATATTAAAAAGATCGAATAATTTATTTTTATTAAACAGCTTGATGAGTTCAGCATCTGAGATTTTTTCAGTCATATTGATTATTCGTTTTCAGGTTTTTCAAGAAATACCATTGGTCCCAATGGTCTTCCCGCGAGTAAATGAAAGTGTAAGTGAGGTACTTCTTGATGCGCATCCTTACCGGCATTTGCGATGAGCCTGTATCCTCCTCCTCCAGCTTTTTCACTTATACCCAACATATCTGCTACGTTTGAAATAGCCCGGTTGAAACCAACTATTTCTTCGTCCGAAGCATTTGCACTAAAATCATTTATGTCTATGTATTCCCCTTTTGGAATTACTAAGGCATGTGAAGGTGCTTGCGGACGAATATCTTTGAATGACAGGACATATTCATCCTCATAAATTTTATCACAAGGGATTTCACCTCTTAAAATCTTAGCAAAAATATTATCCTTATCATATGACATTAATCTCTAAGTCCTGTTTTACCCTCTCTTTTTTCTAACTCTTCATAAACTTGGTCAGGAGTAATATCAAATTTTTTCAACATGACTAACAAATGATAAATAAGATCTGCAGATTCATAAATTATTTGCTCTACATTATCTTCTTCAGCAGCCTCCACGGTTTCAAGTGACTCCTCTTTAAACTTTTCTATACATTTATTTTTACCCTCTGATATAAGTTTTGCCGTATAAGATTTTGAAGGGTCTTCATTAGCATGTGAAATAATTGTATCAAAGAGCCGAGCTAATACATCAACTTTTTTACTGCTCATTCCACTCCCTCAACAATTGCAAAAATTCTATCCTTTTCGTCTCCCAAGATTTTTTTTGCATTTTGATATTCTTCCGAGCTATAAGCCTGTTTAGCTATTTCAATTGTCTCATACTCAACTATGACGTTTCTTTTAAACTCTTTACCTTCCATAGTTGTTTGTTCGCCACCCCGTACTAAAAATTTACCATTGTATTTTTTAACCGCCTCAGTTGCATACTCTGCATACAATTTTTGCTTGTCCGGATGTAACACATTGACTTTTACTACCCAATAACCTTTCATAATTAAATCCTAACTGCTATATTTTGTTCAGCAAGATATGTTTTTACATCTTTAATACTATATTCTCCGAAATGAAAAATAGAAGCAGCTAATAGAGCGCTAGCTCCCCCCTTTAATACCCCTTCAACAAAGTGCTCAAGGTTTCCAACGCCACCTGAAGCAATAACAGGAATATCAATAGAGGATGAGACAGTACTCAATAATTCATTATCAAATCCTATTTTTGTTCCATCTCTGTCCATTGAAGTTAATAATATCTCACCAGCTCCTAAATTAGCTACTTCAATACAATATTCTAATGCATCAATATCTGTGGGCTTTCTTCCACCATGGGTAAATATATTCCAACTTTTATCTCCATTTTTTTTTGCATCTACTGCTATAACTATTGTTGAGGAACCATATTTCTTTGCTGCTTTTGCAACCAGGTCAATGTTTTCAACTGCAGCTGTATTTATAGACACTTTATCTGCTCCATGGTGAAGCAAACGAGATATATCATCAATGGTCCTGACACCTCCACCTACAGTGAGTGGTATGAAACAATTTTCAGCAGTTTTTTTTACAACTTCAAAGAGGGTTTCTCTATCGTCACTTGATGCAGTTATATCTAGAAAGCAAAGTTCATCAGCTCCCTCAGAATTATAGATTTTTGCTTGTTCAACAGGATCTCCAGCATCAATTAAGTCAACAAAATTGACACCTTTGACAACTCTCCCACGATCAACATCTAAACAGGGTATGATTCTTTTTTTTAGCATTCTATCTAACTATCTTTAATGCCTCAACAATATCAATATTTTTGTCATAAATTGCTTTACCTACAATTACACCTTTTATTTGTGAGTAATTTTTTTTCTTTAGGTTAATAAGGTCCGAAATATTTGATACCCCGCCTGATGCAACACAGTCAATTTTTGTTTGAACCATTACATTTTCTAGCATTTCAAAGTTAATTCCTTGCTTCATGCCATCCCTCATAACGTCAGTAATTATTATTGAGTTGATATTAAGATCTTCTATACTTTTTAAGAAATCAGAAATTTGTAAATCTTTTACCTCTTTCCAACCTTTTGTAGCGATTTGGTTTTGCTTAATGTCGAGAGCAATTGAAATTCTATTAGGATAATGGCAAACTGATTTCTCAAAAAAAGTTTTATTTTCAAACGCTGATGTTCCGATTATAACATTATTAACACCAATATTAACAAGTCTTTCAACTCTTTCTATATTCCTTACTCCGCCACCGAACTGAATCTTAAGATTTGTATTTTTTTTTATTTGCTCAATAGATTTAATATTTTCAAAATTGCCCTTAAGCGCACCATCTAGGTCAACGCAATGCAAATATTCCACTCCAGAGTCTTCAAAAATTTTAGCCTGTTCTAACGGTGACTCGTTGTATGTTGTAGATTGTTTAAAATCACCCTGTATTAATCTTACACATTTACCATCTTTTAAATCAATTGCTGGAAATAAAATCATGAAGGTTCCCACTCAAGAAAGTTTGTAATTATTTGTTTTCCATTATTATGACTTTTTTCTGGATGAAATTGTGTACCATAAATATTTTCCTTGAGTACTGCTGCAGTAATTGGATTTGGATATTTTGTAGTTGCAATACAATTTTCATTTTTTTGAGTTCTAAAGTAGTAACTGTGCACAAAATAAAAATCAGTATTTTGTGAAATATTATTCAGTAATTCATGATTGCGAAAAGTGACTTCATTCCATCCCATGTGTGGAATTTTATAATCAGCTGGAGCCTCGATCTTGATTACCTCTCCGGGTATCCATCCAAAGCCCTCACATTCACCAAATTCTAAAGATTTTTCTGCTAGTAATTGCATTCCAACACAAATGCCCATAAAAGCTTTTTTTTCGCCAATTACCACTTGTTCAAGACTTTCAAATAGACCGTCTATTTTGTGAATTGCATTCTTACAGTCTTGAAACGCTCCTACTCCAGGAAGAACTAATTTATCGGCGTTTAATATTTCAGACGGTGTGTTTGTAACAATAATTTCATATGGATTTTCTAAGTTATTGTTTACGGCTTCAAATGCCTTGTTTACTGAATGTAAATTTCCTGAGCCGTAGTTGATAATTACTAACTTCATTTATTCATTTGTTTAATAGTATCAATAACTTCCTCTACATGATTATTTACTTTTACTTTTCTCCAAACCTTTACGACCTTGCCTTTCATAATAAGAAATGTAGATCTATCTATGCCCTTGTACGTTCTGCCATACATACTTTTTGTAATCCATACACCAAATTTTTCACAGATTTTATCACTTTCATCAGAAAGAAGATCAAATTTTAATTTGTATTTTTCAGCAAACTTATTTTGTTTTTGAACGGTATCTTTAGATATACCATAAACTCTTACCTTTAGATTGTTTAACTTTCGAAGATTGCTTTGGAAATCACAAGACTCTTTTGTACAACCTGGAGTATCCGCTTTAGGATAAAAATAAATTACCGTGTCCTCTTTTGTAGGAAATTTAACTTCTTCATCTTCCTGATTTTTAAGTTTAAATGAAGGTAGTTTTTGGCCTTCTTTAATCATTGTTAAAGTTGTCCTTTGGTAGAAGGAATGTTCATTCCCTCTCGCTCGTTAATCGCAACAGCATTTCTTAAACTTCTTGCCAAAGCCTTAAAGCAAGATTCAATTATATGATGGTTGTTTTCTCCATAAATATTTTCCACATGTAATGTTGTTCCACTTGCTTGTGCAAAAGCTTGGAACCATTCTTTAAATAATTCAGTATCAAAGTCACCTTGAGAGGATGTTATCTTTGGAGCACTAAATTTTACTTTCCAAATTAAATAAGGTCTATTTGATAGATCAAGCGCAACTCTTGATAACGTTTCGTCCATGGGAATATATGAGTGCGCATAACGTGTAATACCTTGTCGATTACCTAATGCTTTTGATAAACATTCACCAATTGCAATGCCTGTATCCTCAGTTGTATGGTGATAATCAATGTGAGTATCTCCTGTTGCTTTTATCTTCATATCAATCAGTGAGTGCTTTGACAGTTGTTCAAGCATATGGTCAAGAAATCCTATGCCAGTCTTGATATCGTACTTACCTGTTCCGTCGATATTAATATCGACAGAGATAGAGGTTTCTTTCGTGTCTCTTTTATACTCTGCTGTTCTCATAACAAAATCCAGTCGGTTTCTATCAATAAATCACTGAATTATCTATAAAAAATGTAATTTTTAATGAAAAGTCAGGGCTTGAAGTTAATAAATAAATAGCCACATAACACTCAGCATGGAAAATCAACAAAGTCAATCATGGCACGGCACAACTATTATTAGTGTAAGAAAAGGCAATCAGGTTGTTGTCGCGGGAGACGGACAAGTTAGCCTTGGAAATACAGTCATTAAAGGCACTGCCCAAAAGGTTAGAAAAATAGGTGATGGTAGTGTTATCGCTGGTTTTGCCGGAGCAACTGCAGATGCATTTACTTTATTTGAAAGACTGGAAGCAAAACTAGAAAAGCATCCTAAACAGCTTACCAGAGCATGTGTTGAGCTGGCGAAAGATTGGCGCACCGACAAATATTTAAGGCGTCTAGAAGCACTTCTTACGGTTGCAGACTCTTCTACATCACTTCTAATTACTGGAATGGGTGATGTGTTAGACCCTGATGGATCAATTATTGGAATTGGTAGCGGAGGTAATTATGCACTATCCGCTGCTAAAGCGCTGATTGATACTGATCTTACCGCTGAAGAAATTGCTTTAAAGTCACTAAAAATTGCTGGCGAAATTTGTGTTTTCACAAACAGCAATGTAACACTTGAAAAAATTGAGTATTAGATAATGCAAGCATTTTCACCAAGGGAAATTGTTTCCGAACTTGATAGATATATTATCGGCCAAGATGATGCAAAAAAATCTGTAGCCATAGCATTAAGGAATCGTTGGCGACGCCAGCAATTACCAGAGGATATGAGAGAAGAGGTTCTTCCAAAAAATATTTTAATGATTGGCCCTACTGGAATTGGTAAAACTGAAATTTCTAGAAGGCTCTCAAAATTAGCACAAGCACCGTTTATAAAAGTTGAAGCAACGAAATTTACAGAAGTTGGGTATGTAGGTAGAGACGTGGAGTCCATTGTTCGTGATTTGATTGAAATAGCAATTACAATGGTTCGTGAGATAAAGAGAAAAGAAGTAAAGGCAAAAGCACAATTAGCTGCTGAAGAACGTGTGTTAGACGCTTTAGTTGGGCCAGGTTCTGGGCCTGCTACAAGAGAAAGTTTCAGAAAAAAACTGAGAAATAATGAACTCAATGAAAAAGAAATTGAAATAGCTGTTCAAGATACAGGATCATTTCCAACAATCGACCTTCAAGGTGGACAAGGTGCTGGTATAGGAATGATAAACCTAAACGATATGCTTGGTAAAGCTATGGGACCAAAAACTAAAAAGAAGAAAACAACAGTTGCCGACTCTTATGAGATCTTGGTTAACGAAGAGTCAGATAAGTTAATTGATACTGATCACATTGTGAATGAGGCAAAAAAAGCAGTCGAAGACAATGGAATTGTATTTATTGATGAAATAGACAAAGTTTGCGCAAGAAGTGAAAGGGTTGGTGGTGATGTTTCAAGGGAAGGTGTTCAAAGAGATTTGTTACCTTTAATTGAGGGAACAACAGTTAACACTAAACACGGAACAATCAAAACTGATCACATACTTTTTATAGCTTCTGGAGCCTTTCAACTGTCAAAACCATCTGATCTATTGCCAGAGTTACAAGGCAGATTACCAATAAGGGTCAATCTCAAGGCACTTTCACAAGACGACTTTAAACGTATCCTAACAGAACCCAAATATAGCCTGATAAAACAGTATGAGGCACTGATGGGTACTGAAGATGTAAAAATCAGCTTTAGTGAGGACGGAATCGATGCAATTGCAACATTAGCTGTGGATATAAACTCAACTATTGAAAATATTGGCGCTCGTCGTTTGCATACCATTCTTGAGAGGGTGTTAGAAGATATAAGTTTTTCTGCAGCAGATAAAGGTGGAGAAAAAATTACAATTGATGCAAACTATGTTAAAGGTAATGTGAATGAGTTATCTAAAGATACTGATCTTTCCAAGTTCATTCTCTAATTTTTATGTCACTGAGAACAAAAAAAACTCATTTAAACAAGATAAAGGTTCGTTACTCAGAAGTTGATTGTCAAAGAATAGTTTATAATTCACATTATTTGACATATTTTGACATTTCTCTCAGTGAGATGCTCGAAGATTGTTTTGATCAGGATGAATATGTAAAAAAGACTAATAACGATTTTCACACGGTTGGTGTGCAAATGAATTTTAAAAGTCCTGCAAGATTAAACGATCAGCTCGAAGTTTACACAGGAATAAAAAAACTTGGAAATTCGAGTATGACTTTTACACAAGAAATTTATAGATCTGGATCCGATGAAATAATAAATGAAGCAGTTATTACTTGGGTAAACACAGACCAAAAAAGTATGAAGTCCTCTAAAATTCCAGACAATATAAAAGAAAAGTTAAATAAGTATTTGATTAATTAATCAGAGGTCGCTGTTAATAACCAATTAGAAGTTTTTTTATCTTTTATTTTTTCAAAAGTCCAAACGTCTGTAATCTTTTGCACCTGATTAAGACTGCCTGAAATTACTTCATCTTTACTGTTTTTAATACATGTAATCATTTCTGAAATAAATCTCACTGTTACTTCCATAGGATTTTTTTTCAGGTCTTTGTGAACAATTTCAGATTTTTCTATACCTATAAAATTAAATTCTACAGTTTCGTTTTTACTATTTCGTTCATCTATTACTGACGTGAAGCTGTGTAATACTTCATTAGATAGCAAAGGCTTAAGGGCATCTTTATTGCCATTTTCAAAATTTGTGACAATCGTTTCATATGCATTTGATGCGCCGCGTAAAAAGTCATCTTTGTCAAACCAGCCATCTTCTCTTGAACCTGAATCAACTTTTGGTTCGATAGTTACAACTTTTTCTTCTGAAGATTGTTGAGGAGTTTCATAGTTATATGAAGTTTTATCTGTTTTTTCATGGCCAGTTCGCCTTCCAAGAACACTTCTAAGGCGTAAAAGAACTATTCCTGCTATTATTGCTAGGATTAGAATATCAATATATTGAAATGCTTCACTCATTTAATCAAATATTATAGAGTCCTTATTTAGGTATTTAAACTAAACTTTCAACAATTACTTACTTATTTTGTTTTTATTTATCGCACTTTTTATACTAGTCCCAATCATTGAAATTAGTTTATTTATTGAAATTGGGAGCATTATTGGATCGTTCTACACCATAATACTTATATTCATCACTGCAATTGTGGGTGTTTTTTTTGTCCGTCAGCAAGGGATAAGTACATTTCAAAAGTTAACATCTCAGTTGCAAAATTTAGAAACACCTGTTCAGACAATGTTTGAAGGGCTAGTCATCCTTATCTCTGGTATTCTTTTAATTACTCCTGGATTTTTTACTGATGCTTTAGGTTTTCTAGGATTGATACCATTCACTAGAATAATTTTCATAAAGTTAGTAGCAAGTTACATTCTTTCTAGATATGGTAAGCAAAGTAATCAAAATAAAAATACCATTGAAGGTGAATTCATTGATATTGATGAAGAGGAAAAATAATAGTGGATGTAAAAACAAAAATTATTACACAATTTGTTAGAGACTTATCATTTGAAAATCCTAATGGACCAGGATCATTTCAACCTGGTAGCGATCGACCCAATATTAATGCAAACGTTGATGTCAAAGCACAAAATAGAAAAGATACCAATATTTATGAAGTCGAGCTGAACGTAAGTGTAAACGCTTCACGCGCGGATCAGAGTTTGTATATTGTAGACCTAAAGTACGTTGGAATATTTGAAATTGAAAATCTTACTGACGATGTTAAAGAAGCTTACTTACTGGTAGAATGTCCGAGACAACTTTTTCCATTTGCAAGAAGAATTATTTACGACTTACATGCTGATGGTGCTTTACCGCCACTTATGTTAGACCCTGTGAACTTTGCTGAACTCTATAAAAAGAAAACAAGTAATAATTAATAACGAACCAATTTAGGTTCACCGTCCACAATTTCAAAAACTGGCTCAACATTAGGTATGTCACTTTTATTTTTGTTGTTCATAGTAGACAGAAGCTCAGCAGTATCAGTGAAACCACAAATCATCTCAAGATTTTTTATTGTTGGCATAATCATAGGAAAATTTCCAGATTTACTCTCTTGAAGGGCTTCTTCAGGATTAATCCATTTGCTTTCAACTCCCTCCACTCCATCGTGTACGGCTACCTGATCGGTTGTACGGGCTATAAAAAATCTAGTGCTGTATCTTCTTTTCTCTATTTTTGGAGTAACCCAGTGTGAAATATATGCGAGTTCATTTGTTGCTAATTCTAGATTTAAAGTATCTATCATTTGATAAAAAATATTTTCACCTTGTAGAATTTTGCTTTTGTATTGATCTATTATTTTTAGATCATCCTTGTTGAGAACGGTATTTTTTAAATTTACTCCCTTTTTATTCGCAAGAAGAATTCCACTTTCCTCAAAGCACTCCCTGATACATGCAGCCCAATATGAAAGGCCATTTTTTTTTAATCCAAGTCTTTCAGATGCCAAGGCATCATCAAGATGAGGGCTGTATTTTAAATAATTATTTGAGATATCTTCATTATCAATTTTTCCCCCTGGAAATACCCATACACCGCCAAAATTTGTTTTCATCGATCTTTTAATCATAAAGATTTCTATCTGCTGGTTAATGTCTCGTATAAGCAGTACTGATGCGGCTGGCGTAGGCACTTGTTGATAATTGCCGTTATCGCTAGGAGTATGATTAATATTGTTATTCACTTGTTTGATTATTTTTAGATTGATTAATTTTGTTCCAAATAGAGTGCTCGCCTAATGTTTGAATAAATTCTTCATGCAGTTTTTTTTCTTGATCAGAAATCCGGGGTGCTAAATTTCTATTCTTGATCTTTTCAGTGTCAAAAGATGAGGTAGAATTCGCTGTTACTGACTTGGAGCTTAGATCCAGGCTTAGTTCGCGAGCATCCATTAGTTCTATGTACACACGGGCTAAGAGCTCAGTATCAATTGTAGCTGAATGTTTTTCTCTCTGCTTGTTATCAATTGCAAATCTTTTACAGAGCGCATCAAGTGAAACACTCTGGCCAGGAAATTTTTCTCTAGCAATCGAGACGGTGTCTATTTTGTCATTTTTAAGAGATTCTTTGCCACAAGTATTAAGCTCGTAATTTAAGAAACCAACATCAAAGTCCACGTTGTGAGCAATAATTGGATCCGCACCTAAAAATTCTAAAAATTCTGATACAATATGCTCAAACAAAGGTTTGTCTTTTAAAAATTCGTAGCTCAATCCATGCACCTTAAATGATGAATCAGGTACATCTCGCTGGGGATTAATATATTGTTGGTATGTTTTACCAGTGGGTAGATAATCAATTATTTCTATTGCAGCAATTTCAATGACTCTGTGACCTTCTGAAGGCCTTAGTCCGGTGGTTTCTGTATCAAGTACGACTTGTCTCATTGATTAAAGAAGGTATTCCACGCCTTTGGATTAATCAATTTAATTTTTGCAGCAACTTCTTGTACCTCTGATTTGGTATCTTCAATATTATTGTCGGTTGAAATGATGTAATCTGCTTTTTTTAATTTGTCTCTATCTGGCATTTGTTGATCTTTAATAGCATTAAAAATTTCTAACGGTACTTTTCTCTCCAACACCACTCTGGATTGTTGTGTTGCTTCAGATGCTGTAACCACCACAGAAACGTCTACATATTTTTCTCCTCCAGTTTCAAAGAGTAATGGAATGTCTAAAACACAACCCACCTTTCCTTCTTCAATTAATTTTTTTATGTAAATTATTTGGTATTTCCTTGTTACAGGATGAACAATTTGTTCTAGGTCTCTAAATTTATCAGGGTCTTTATTTAGAATATCTCTTAATGCTAATCGATTGACTACACCATCTTTCGTTGAGCCTGGAAACTGTCTCTCTACTTTTTCTATAACCTCTTCATCGTTTTCGTAGATGTAATGAACTGTATCGTCAGCATTATACACGCCGTAACCATGATCTTTAAACATTTGAGCAACTGTGGATTTTCCCATCCCAATAGATCCCGTTACACCAACCAACAGCACTAGCTAACCCCCAATACACTCATTAAATCTTTATCAATCTCAGGCATTGTGTCGTGCCACAAGTTGAAGGACTGTGCAGCTTGATGGATTAACATTTCCAGTCCATTTTGAACTGTGCAGCCATTTTTCTCAGCGTGTCTTAGAAAGGTTGTCTTGCTTGGATTGTATATCAGGTCGTAAACATGCGCAGATGAATTCAGGCTATCAAAGTCTATTAAATTGTTTTCTTCACCCTCTTGTTGTCCTAAGCTTGTGGTGTTGACAACTAATTGTGAGGATCCGACAAACTCTCTAAGTGTTGTTTCTGTTAAGATTGTTGCCTCAACACCCAGATCGCTGCAAAGTGACTCTGCGTTTTCTCTTGTTCTATTATAAATACCAATCTCACACTTCATGTGTGTTAGCGCGTATACAACTGCCCTTGCTGATCCGCCAGCTCCAAGTACTAAACACGGCTTGTTATTTATGCCTCTGTTTGCAATTGATTTTTCAAAACCAATCGGGTCGGTGTTATCCCCATAAACACCATCTTTGTTTATTATGAGTGTATTAACTGCTTTGAGAGTTCTTGCAACATCGGATGTGTTGTCACAATATCTGTATGCGTCCTCTTTAAGGGGGATCGTAACATTTAAACCGTAGTAGCCCTCTTCTATTAAACGATCAACATCCCTAATAAAGTTTTCTTTTTTTACATTTATTTTTTTGTAGGGACCTACGTCAATTTTCTCACTTTCAATCCAGTGATTATGAATTTTAGGTGAAAGGCTGTGATCTATTGGATCTCCAATAACTGCTGTTTTTTTATGTGCCATTGTTTTCAAATAGAAGATTGTTGTCCCAAAGAAACTGGGTTAATTGAATTAATGATATGCCCTGTATTGAAAAAAGGTCACTCCCAATATTTTCAAAAAGTTTAATTCCTTCCTCCTCAATTGCATAGACACCCACAAGACCAAGAATATTATCGTCGACTTTATTTAAATACTCTTTTATCAGATCCTCGCTTAGCTTTCGCATATGCATTTTAGATCTGTCTACATACTTCCAAATAATGTTATTGTCTTGAGCAACTGTTGTGGCAGTTATGAGTGTGTGGATAGATCCGCTCATTTTCATCAACTGTTCTTTTGCTTCATTTCTATCCCCAGCCTTGTTAATCAGCTCGCCATTCAGATCCAAACCTTGGTCAGATCCAATGACAAATGCACTTTTATTAGACATGGAGGGCTTCAAGGCCTTCATCTCGGCAAGTTTAACCACTATCTCTTCTGGAGTATTTTTACTCATCGACATCTTGACTTCTTCCTCATCTACACCATGAGCAACGGACTCAAAGCTTATGCCAGCGTTACGTAATAATTTAATCCTTGTTTCGCTTTTAGATGCCAAAATTATATCTCTGTTCATAAACCTGTATAAACCCCTTATGACCTGTGAGTGCTTTTATTATCTTTACCCATCTGTAATTTTTAACTTATTTTTCTATCTTTATTGAGAATTTTTGCAAACTTTGTTCACCTGTTAGAGATATTGGGGTTTTCTTCCACGTCGGTGTATAAGGTTAAAAAGCATATAATTCAAAGCGATTGTTCTGTGTATCGAATTGTGGGCAAAAAGCGACTTTTTATATATACACAATTCCACAGGAACATAAACAACTACAATTATATATATAATATAATGAGTATATTTATAGATACACTTAAGGGTCAAAAAACAAACCCAACACCAGTTTGGTTAATGAGACAGGCAGGAAGACATTTGCCTGAATATATAAGTATCAGAAAACAATTTGCAAACCTTATGGATATGTTTCTTGATCCCTCAGCAATACTTGAAGTTTCCCTGCAGCCAGTAAACAGATACGGTATGGATGCCTGTATTGTGTTTTCAGATATTTTAATAACCCCTTTTGCAGCGGGCTCAAGTGTTAGTTTTAATGATGAGCAGGGCCCCGTAATAAAGTTCAATGAGAACATGAGTTATAATCTTGAAAAAACCCTACCCCTTGCAACAGGAATAAAAAAAATTAAAGAAAATACAGATGTCCCTTTAATAGGATTTGCTGGCGGAGCATGGACGACACTGTTTTATTGTTTGTATGAAAAGAATGAACGTCAAAATCTTAAATTCGAAGATATTGTAAAAAAGACTTCACTAATAGACAACTTAATCGAGCAAATGACACACGCCATCATTCAGCACGCAGAAATGCAAATTGATTGTGGGATTGATGCTTTTCAAATATTTGAATCAGCAGCAGAACATTTGAATGACGAACAGTTCAACAAGTGGTGTATTCAACCTACAAAAAAAATTATTGAGAGTATAAAAAAAATAAAAGACATTCCCATTATTGGCTTTCCTAGAAACACTAATCTTGCATGTTATAAAAAATATTCAAATATAGATAAGCTTGACTGTATTACCTTAGACTATAATTTTCCTTTAGATAAAATTAACGAGCTAAACGATAAAATTGTTTTTCAAGGAAATCTGGATCCTAAACATCTATTAAAAGACTCTCAAAATCTTGGTCAGAAAATTGAAGAAATATTGTTTGCTTTTAGAGAAAGACCACATATTTTTAATTTAGGACATGGGGTTTTACCCGAGACATCAATTGAGAAGGTTGAGCAAATGCTCTTACAGATAAGGTCAACATGAAAACAGCGGTCGTTTTATTTAATTTGGGCGGACCAGACAAACAAGAAAGCGTAAAACCTTTTTTATTTAATCTGTTTAATGATCCCAACATATTTAGACTTCCAAATCCCTTCAGGTATTTATTGGCAAGGCTTATATCTTCTCGTCGCACTAAAGAGGCTACTGAAATTTATGCCGAAATAGGCGGTAAATCACCTATTCTTGAAATTACTAACTCCCAAGCAGAGGCCCTTCAGAAAGAGTTAAAAAACAAAGGCATTGAGAACAAAGTATTTGTTTGCATGAGATATTGGCATCCAATGACAGCCGAGGTCGTTTCAAAAGTTAAAGACTATAATCCAGATAAAATATTTTTACTGCCCCTATATCCACAGTATTCCACAACTACAACAAAATCTTCTCTGGACGCGTGGTTCAAAGAAGCCCAAAACCAGGAATTAAATGCAAAAACAAAATACACCTGTTGTTATCCATATGACGCGAAATTAATTAAAGCCCATCAAAAACTGATCCAAGACAAAATAAACTACGTCAAAGATAAGAAAGTAAGAGTTCTGTTTTCCGCTCACAGTTTACCCGTATCAATCATTAATAAAGGTGATCCATATCAGTGGCAAGTGGAGCAAACAGTTAAGGCGGTCATGCAGGGCATTTATGGTTATGAAGATCATGTCTTGGCTTACCAAAGTAAAGTTACTCCAGTTAAATGGCTTGAACCAACAACACCAAGTGAAATAGAAAATGCAATTAGCGAGGATAGGGCCCTGGTTATTGTTCCAATAGCGTTTGTCTCGGACCACTCTGAAACACTTGTTGAATTAGATATCGAGTACCAAGAACTTGCAAGCGAACTAGGCTGTAAGCATTATTATAGATCTGAGTCTTTAAATATTGATCAAACATTTATAGAAAACTTATCTGAAATAGTCAGTGAGTCAGAGAAAGTTGAGAGTGGAAATATCAGGCAAAAGATATGTCCAGCAACGTTTAAACAATGTGATCAAGAATTAAGATGAATTCAATTTTCTTATATAATTTATTTCTTAGTTTGCACATCATCAGCGTTATAGCTTGGATGGCGGGCCTTTTATATTTGCCAAGATTATTTGTTTATCATTGGAGTAAAGAAGTGGGGTCTGACTCTTCAGAGACTTTTAAATTAATGGAATTACGTTTACTTAAAATTATTATGAATCCAGCAATGATATTTTCATGGTTGTTTGGTTTAGCGTTGATATCAAACTTGGGTGTTGATGCGCTGTCTCAATTATGGCTTCAATTAAAAATCATATTTGTGATTCTTATGTCTGGAGTTCATGGGTATTTCTCAAAATTAACAAGAGAGTTTCAAGAGGATAAAAGGCCAAAATCAGAGCGTTTTTTTAGAATTATCAATGAATTTCCAACAGTTTTGATGATAATTGTCGTATTTCTAGTTATTTTTAAACCAATATAAAACTTGCTATATTTAAGGATTACGGTTAGAAAGCAGCTTCCAAACTATTTTCCACATTATCATCATCATTTAAACGAATGGCTAAAAACTTAAAACTAAGAGACCTTAAGAAAAAAACCCCACAAGAACTTCTTGTTTATGCAGAGGAGCTTGGTGTTGAAAATGCCAGCTCAATGCGCACACAAGATATGCTGTTTGAAATATTGAAAACTCTTGCGAGTGACAGCAAAGATATTGACGGTGAGGGAGTTTTAGAAGTTTTACAGGATGGGTTTGGTTTTTTAAGATCAATGGAGGCAAATTATCTTCCAGGTCCTGATGATATTTATGTAAGTCCAAGTCAAATCAAAAGATTTGGATTGAGGTCTGGAGATACTGTTGAAGGTCCAATTAGAGCACCAAAGGATGGTGAACGTTATTTTGCATTATTAAAAATTGATACAATCAATTACGAAGCAACTGAAAAAAGTAGAAATAAAATCAATTTTGATAACTTAACACCTCTTTATCCTGATGAGCAAATCAGATTAGAAACTGAAAAACCAGCAAGCGATCAAAGTTCAAGAGTAATTGATTTGGTTGCGCCAATCGGTAAGGGTCAAAGAGCACTTATTGTTTCACCGCCAAGAACAGGTAAAACAGTCTTGCTGCAGAATATTGCACATTCAATTACTGATAATCATCCAGAATGTTATTTGATGGTTCTATTAATTGATGAGAGGCCAGAGGAAGTTACAGATATGCAACGCTCTGTAAAAGGAGAGGTTGTCAGTTCAACATTTGATGAGCCGGCATCGCGTCACGTACAAGTTGCTGAGATGGTCATCAATAAAGCAAAAAGATTAGTGGAGCATAAAAAAGATGTTGTTATTCTTTTGGACTCTATAACTCGACTGGGTCGTGCTTACAATACAGTTGTTCCAAGTTCAGGAAAGGTATTAACAGGTGGTGTTGATGCAAACGCTTTACAGAGACCAAAGAGATTTTTTGGTGCAGCCAGAAATATTGAAGATGGCGGTTCACTAACTATTATTTCAACTGCTCTGATTGATACAGGTAGTAGAATGGATGAGGTAATTTTTGAGGAATTTAAAGGTACTGGTAACTCAGAAATTATATTGGACAGGAAAGTTGCTGATAAAAGAATATATCCTGCAATTGATATTACAAAGTCCGGTACTCGAAAAGAGGAGATACTGCTTGATAAAGACGAGCTTCAGAAAATGTATGTTCTTAGACGTATTCTTAACCCAATGGGAACAATGGACTCCATTGAATTCTTACTTGGAAAACTGAAAGAAACCAAAGATAATGCCGATTTTTTCCAGTCAATGAATAAGTAAACTATCCTTCTGCCTTCATCAACGACCTTATCTGATAACTTTTAGAAATCTTTTTTGAGCCTTCAAGGTTCCATAAATCAATTATCATAAAAAATTCAATTTCTTTAACTCCAAGTTTTGAAATTAGCTTTGCGGCCGCGTTAGCTGTTCCACCGGTTGCAATTAAGTCATCGACAATCAAAACCTTATCTCTAGAAGTGATAGAGTGTTTGTGTACCTGGATTTCATCCATCCCATACTCTAACTTGTATTTTTGTTTGACTATTTTCCCTGGAAGTTTCCCTTTTTTTCTTATTGGAATAAAAGGTAAGCCAAGCTTGTAGGCAACAGCTGATCCAAAGATGAAGCCTCTTGCTTCTATCCCAGCTACTTTAGTAAATTTATTTTTTTTACAATATTTAGAAATTTCATTAACAACTTCGGTAAAAAGCTGCTTACTGTCTGTGATTGAAGTTATATCTTGAAACTGAATACCTTTTTTTGGAAAATTAGGAATTACCCTAATTTTCTTTTCAAGATTATTTTTTAGTTTTTTGTTCAATGTTCAGTAAATTTCTTTTGGTACTTAACCCACCCACTGATGTAAATCCTGTGAGTTTGCCGTCACTTCCAACTACTCTGTGACATGGAACTGTCATCATAAGATTATTTCTTCCTAAGGCTCCCCCAACAGCTCGGGGCGAAGTTCTCAACTTCCTTGCAATGTCTCCATAAGTAGTTGTTCTACCATAAGGTATCCTTCGTAAATAATTCCAAACACGGTTTTGAAATTTTGTGCCCATTTGTCTTGTTGGAAAATTAAGGGATCGCCTTTTGCGCGCAAGATACATTTTAATTTGAAGCGCAGATCTTTTTAAAAGCTTATCCTCTGTTTTGTTAGGCTTTTTCCTTGTTCTATGAACTGCAATTATTCTATTTTTACTTGAGACAAGCTCAATATTGCCAATGATTGATTTGAAAACGTAGCTGCTCATATATATAAGATATTATAATTTTTTGACCTTATGACTAACAAATTTTTTGAAAGACATGTATTTTTTTGCACCAACCAAAGACCCGATGGTCATCCAAAAGGTTGTTGTGCTTCCAAAAATTCCACAGTGCTACGAGCCTACATGAAGAAAAAAACAAAAGAATTAGTTTCTGATAAGAAAATAAGAATAAACGCATCAGGTTGTTTGGATCATTGTGAGTTTGGTCCCACACTTGTTGTTTATCCAGATAATGTTTGGTACTCGTGTAAAACAGAAGAAGAGGTGGACCAAGTAATCAATGAACATCTAATCAACGACCGTATCGCTGAAAACCTCCAAATAAAAAAATGACAATTTTTGCATTATCAACTGCCAGCGGTGTTGCGGGGTTAGCGGTTGTAAGAGTTTCAGGACATCTAGCGCTTACCGCTCTTAAAACAATTTCTAGAAAGAGTCACTTTGATCCAAACGTCTTAACAAAATCAGAATTTTATGATCCAGAAAGTGGAAACTTAATTGACAAAGGTCTTGCTGTATTTTTCTCAAAACCAAAAAGTTTCACAGGTGAAGATGTTGTTGAGTTTCATGTTCATGGCGGCCATACAACTGTTCAGCTTTTACTCAAATCACTTTCTAATATTGATCAGTTAAGACTTGCTCAACCTGGTGAATTTTCAAAAAGAGCATTTGTGAATAACAAAATGGATCTTACAGCAATTGAAGCCATGGGTGATCTAATTAACGCCCAAACTGAAGTTCAACATAATCAAGCACTGTCCCAGATGAACGGCTCACTGAATAAACTATATTTATCATGGAGAAAGTCTTTAATAGAGTTAGTTGCTTACCTCGAAGCCGATATAGATTTTGCGGACGAAGATATTCCTGAAAATGTTCTTAACAATATCAATTCAAAAATTGAAAAACTTTTAGGTGAAATGAATGAGCATTTAAAACAACGTAATCAAGGGGAGATATTACGAGATGGTTATAAAGTTGCTATCATTGGATCTCCAAATGTTGGTAAATCAAGTTTGATAAATTCACTTGCAGATCGTGATGTTGCAATTGTGTCTGATAGGGAGGGCACGACCAGAGATGCGATTGAAGTAAGGCTAAATATTGCTGGATTTCCAGTCATTTTAACAGACACTGCGGGTTTAAGAGACACTGAAGATGAGATCGAAAAAAAAGGAATTGAGATAACTCAAAGTAAAATAAAAGAAGCAAATTTAGTTTTGGAATTATTTGATAATCCAAATAATGTTGAGTTACATGAAGATCGACTAACAGTTCTAAATAAATGTGACTTACATAATAGTTACAAACAAGTAGGTTGTATCAATATTTCAGTTTCAAATGGAAGCGGTATTGATACTTTAATTAATAAAATTGCTGAGCATGTATCAAACAAATTCATAAGTTACACTGATACCATACCGACAAAGACTCGATACATCTTAGGTGTTCAAAATTCTGTGCAAAGTTTACTAAGTGCAAAAAGTATCGATTTAAAAGTTAATTCTGAACTTATGGTCGAGGAGTTAAGATTAGCTATTCAAGAAATTGGAAAAATAACCGGTCATGTTGATGTAGAAGAATATTTAGAAGTTATTTTTAAAGATTTTTGCATCGGTAAATAACAAAATAATTGATTGCAATTAGTCTAAGTTAATTTAATTAACTTATTCATGACTAGTTATGACGTTGTAGTAGTTGGAGGAGGGCATGCCGGTTGTGAAGCCGCAACTACATCCGCACGTGTTGGTGCAAAAACCCTCTTAATCAGCCATAAATTTGATACTATTGGGGAAATGTCCTGTAATCCTGCAATCGGTGGTCTTGGCAAGGGTCACTTAGTAAGGGAAATCGATGCATTGGACGGAATAATGGGGCGTATAGCTGATTTATCGAGTATTCAATATAGGTTACTCAATAGAACAAAAGGTCCTGCAGTAAGAGGACCAAGAGCTCAATCGGATAGAAAGCTCTATAAAAAACACATGCAGGAGGAGATTGAAAATACACAGAATTTAGAACTTTTGTTTGATCCTGTAGAAGATTTAATTTTTGATGATAGTAAACAAACTGCTGGTGTGATTTGTGCAAGTGGTAAAAAAATATCTACTAAAAAAGTCATCATCACAACTGGTACATTTTTAAACGGCCTAATCCACTTAGGCGACAAAACTATTCCAGCTGGAAGACACGGCGACTCTCCTTCCATAGGACTTGCAGACTCGCTGTATAAAACCGGCTTTAATATTGGACGTCTAAAAACTGGGACACCTGCAAGATTGGATAAAAATACAATAGACTTTTCTAAGCTAGAAAAACAGGAAGCTGATGATGAGCACTCTTATTTCTCATTCCTAACCACAAAAACTCATAATGAACAATTACCATGCCACATGACGTATACAAATGAGGCCGTTCACAACATAATTCAAAAAAACATAACAAAATCAGCTATTTACTCAGGTCAAATTAGTGGGACAGGCCCTAGATATTGCCCTTCTGTAGAAGATAAAGTCGTTAAATTTGCAGATAAACTGAGGCATCAAATTTTTTTAGAACCAGAAGGACTTGATAGTGATTTAATATATCCAAATGGCATCTCAACTTCACTCCCGCCAGATGTTCAGGACGAATTCATAAGTAAAATCAATGGTTTAGAGAATGCTAAAATAGTAAGGCATGGTTATGCAATTGAATACGATTTTATTGATCCACAAGAACTTTATCAAACCTTAGAAACTAAAAAGATAAAAGGCCTTTATCTTGCTGGACAAATAAACGGTACAACAGGTTACGAGGAAGCTGCAGCGCAAGGGCTTGTAGCAGGTTTGAACGCTGCAATCTCTCTTAGTAATAAAGAACATGTTTTTTCAAGAAACGACTCATACATTGGAGTAATGATAGACGACTTAACCCTGAAGGGGGTCACGGAGCCCTACAGAATGTTCACTTCTAGAGCAGAATATAGACTGTTATTGAGAGCAGATAATGCTGACCTAAGATTAACGGACATTGGATACAATTTAGGGCTAGTTGAAGCTGATAGATATCAAAAGTATTCAGATAAAAAAATTGAACTAGAAAAATTAAATAAAATTGTTAAAAATCAGTATGTTACACCTAATGCACTTTCAAAGATTGGGGTTCAAATTAATCAAGATGGCAAAAAAAGGTCAGCTTTTGACTTATTAGCTTACCCTAACATCGATATTGATAAAATAGATGAGATCTTTGATTTAAATTTAAAGCAATATACTAGTGAAGTTCTTGATCAAATAACAACAGAGGCTCATTACAAAGGCTATCTTAAGAAGCAAGAAAGTGAGATCATTTCACTTACTAAAGAAGAAAAAATTGAAATTTCACCTAATCTTAAATACGAATTAATTCCCAGTTTATCGACAGAAATCATTGAAAAGCTAACAAAAATTAAGCCTAAAAACTTATCTCAAGCATCAAGAATTGATGGCGTTACACCTGCAGCCCTTAGTATTATTTTATCATATATAAAAACCAAAGCTAAATCACAAAAATTAGCTTAATATCAAAATAATGATTGATTCGCCTGATGCTCTAAAAGAGCTCTTGCCAAATGTTTCACGTGAAACAATTGAAAAATTGGCTGAATTCAGGGAAATAATTTTGGCAGAAGACCAAAATTTAATATCAAAGAATGATAAAGACTTTATCTGGACAAGACATTTCTATGATTCTCTCAGATTAGTTCAGTTTATAACTAGTAATGGAAATGATATTATTGATATTGGAAGTGGCGCTGGCCTTCCAGGTATACCAGTTTCATTAATATTTGGCTCAAAAAATAAGGTTTTTTTATGTGAGAATAGATCTAAAAGAGTATCATTCCTTAACAAATGTATTGATAAATTAGACCTCAAAAATACTGAAGTGATTCCCATTAAAGTAGAAAAAATTGAAAATAAAAAATTCGATATCATTTTAGCAAGGGCAGTCAGCCAATTAAACCATTTATTATCAATTAGTTATCATATTTGCAAAAAAAACACTACATTGCTTCTGCATAAAGGTGTACATATAGATGAGGAGATTGTGCAAGCTACTAAATATTGGGATTTTAATCATGTATTGCATGAAAATGAGAGAGAAAAGGGTTCTTTTATTTTGGAATTAAAAAATATAATAAAATCAACAACTTAATGAAAAATAAAATAATAGCTATCTCAAATCAGAAAGGTGGAGTGGGAAAAACTACAACGGCAATAAACTTATCCACAGCCTTAGCAGCTATTGGGGAAAAAGTTTTAATTATCGATCTCGACCCTCAAGGAAACGCTAGTACAGGTTTAGGTATAGATTATCAAAACAGAAATAATTCAATTTATGAAGTTCTTGCGTCTCAATGCAATTTACTTGATGCAATTCAAAATACTGAAATAGAAAATTTAAAAATCATTCCATCTACTGTGGATCTGTCAGGCATTGAACCTGAACTTGCTGAAGTAAATGATAGAGCGTTTACTCTAAAAAAAATTTTGACAGACCAAAACTCATTAAATGATTTTAGTTTTGTTTTTATTGATTGCCCGCCAGCTTTAAGTCTTCTCACTGTCATGGCAATGACCGCAGCAGATTCAATAATCGTTCCACTTCAATGTGAATTTTTTGCTTTAGAAGGTCTTAGTCAATTAATCAAAACTATTGATAGGGTTAAACAAAATCTAAATCAAAATCTAACAATCGATGGGATAGTTTTAACAATGTATGATGGAAGAAATAAACTTTCTTCACAAGTTGCTGACGATGTTAAAAAACATTTAAGTCAACAAGTATATGAAACCATCATACCCCGTAACGTAAGAGTTTCAGAAGCTCCTTCATTTGGTATGCCGGCATTGATTTATGATCAAAAGGCTGCCGGTAGTCAGGCATATTTAAGATTAGCGGATGAGATCATAAGACAAAACAAAGAACAGGAGGCAGCTTAATGAATTCATCAATCTCAAAAAAAGGTTTAGGTCGTGGACTTTCATCACTTATGGGTGATACTAAAAATATCTCAATTCAAAATGAAACTTTAAATCAAGAAACAAAAATTTCAATTTCAAATTTAAAACCAAGCCCGTCACAGCCTCGAAGATTATTTGATAAAAATAGTATTAATGAATTAGCTGAATCCATAAAATCTAAAGGGCTTGTTCAACCAATATTAGTTAGACCCTCACCAACAGAGTCTGGAACATATGAAATTATTGCAGGTGAGAGAAGATGGCGAGCAGCCCAAATTGCACAACTTCACGAAGTTCCTGCGGTAGTAAGAAAACTAGATGATGTAGAAGCGTTAGAAATCGCAATTATAGAAAATGTACAACGTTCTGATCTATCACCAATTGAAGAAGCCGCGGGATACAAAAGATTGATTGAAAACCACGGCCATACTCAAGAAGCACTTGCAGACATCGTTGGTAAAAGCAGAAGTCATATTGCAAATATAATCAGATTACTTGGCTTACCTCAGTCCATTCAAGATATGATTTCTGAGGGAAAAATTTCATCAGGGCATGCCCGCGCTATTATGAATAGTGCCTTCCCAGAACAACTAGCAGAAAAAATTGTTAGTGAAAATTTAAGTGTAAGGGCCGCAGAAGACCTTGCAAAACAAAGAAAGCCAGGAGTAAAGAAAGTTAAATTAAAAGATCCTGATACGATTGATTTAGAAAATAATTTAACAGCTAAGCTTGGATTAAACGTTTTGATCGATCACAAAGGAAAAAAGGGTGGTTCAATTAAAATAGAATATAAGTCTCTTGATCAATTAGAATTAGTGACTTCTAAATTAAAAAATTAATTTTTAAAATATTGCTTCCCATTATTTGCAATTAATAAAATTGATTTTTCACAATTTATATTTGCTAACTTACTGTTCAATTTGCATGTAACCTCAGTTTCCAGAAGTCTGTTAAGACTTGACTCAATGCTTCGCAAGGGCCATTTGAAACAATGTTTTTGAAAGTTGTCTTTGTCTTTCCAGAAAACAGGTGGTTTCAGTATCTTTATTGAACTATCAAAGTTATTCCCTTTTTTCATTTCAATTTTTGTTTGTTGGACTCTTAATAAGTAGTTTATCAGACTTCTAACGAGGCTAATTGGACTTGTTCCCTCAGATAAAAGTTTATTTATTACTTTGGAACTCTTAGACGTATTTCCAAACATGACATGTTCGTTCATTTTATTTAAGTTTTGAGAGCTCGAGTCATTGAGTAAAATTTTAATTTCTTCAAGCTTAATTTCTGAATTAGAGTTCTTATAAAATATTTCAATTTTTTCAAGTTCACGTTTGCTTATCATGCGGTCATTGCTTAGTGATTGTAATAGATAATTTTTTATATCGCGGTTTAATTCAAATTTATTTTTTTTTGTAAACTCCTCAATATTTTTAATTATTGAACGGCTATCATCTTCATAACATGGAAGTGATAGACAAGTTTTGTGCTCCTCAAAAAATTTTCTTATTTTTGAAGATTTACTTAAACTGCCTTCTCTTATAATTAGAACTCCTTCTTCTGGTGCTTTCAAAACAATTTCTTCAACTATGCTTAAATGTTTATCTTTTATTCCATCAGCTATGACTATTTTCTTTTTGAAGAACATGGAAACTGATCGAATAATTGCTTCAAGAGAGCCTGGGTCGTCATCTAAATCTTTTCCATTAAAACTAATTTCTTCATATTCACCTTGTGATAAATAATTTTTTGTTAGTTTTTCTATTTGGTCTTTAACAAGACCCTCGTTTGGACCATATATTAAAATATTTAAAAACTGTGCGTTGTCTTTAATGATTTTTTCTAACAGATGTTCCTTAATTATCATTTATCCCGAAATACTACTTTGGATTCTAGACGTCATTAACTGAATAGCATTTTTAGTAGCAATCTTGGTCATACTTTTTTTGGTATCTTCATTGACTATTTCTGAATCAGTAACATCATATTGAGCAAAACCGCGCGTGGTGCCCGTAGAAATGACATCATTGTTATCTATTTGTATAAGTTCATACCTTATTTCTATCTCAATCCTATATTTTGCAACTGTTCCGTTAGTGTTTACAATTAACGGAGTTAAATCCTCATATATACTCAGAAGAGCTTTATATTTTGGATTTTCACCTTGAACAACGGTGTTATTGACTTCTTCAATAACCTCTCTTGCAACTTGGTTAGTTACCACCATAGAGTAACCAGCAATGCCTGTATCATCAATTGCAATTTTATAAATTGGTTTAAAACCACAACTCAAAAATATAAAAAATAATGCTAAAGTTGCTATGAGTTTACTCATGATTTTAACTCAGATAACATTTCAGATAAATAGTCTTCATACTTTTTCCAAGCTCCAATAGATTTATTGTTAATTGGCTTTCTCACTTGTTCAATACTTGCTGTTCTAACTTGCCTTTTGTTTTTATGAAAGTCTAAACATTGTTCTTCCCATTCTAGCTCACAATGTTCAATTAATTTTTTTGACACAGTCTCTTGG
The DNA here is from genome assembly GCA_902519835.1 of uncultured Pelagibacteraceae bacterium. GTDB lineage: Bacteria > Pseudomonadota > Alphaproteobacteria > Pelagibacterales > AG-422-B15 > CACNXQ01. Next base: position 68,623 of record CABYLU010000003.1, on the reverse strand, counting down.
TTGTTAACTAATTCTTCGTTGTCTAAAATAAAAATATCATCTGCATGCTTTTCAAACCAAAATTTCATAAGGTCTTGATGTAGTTTATAGTATTGGACTAACATTTTTTGATTGTATGAATATTGATGTGAAACTTCCACAAATTTGTGTGAGTATAATGAAAAACAGTTATCTATAGGATCCCTTTTACAGAAGATTATTTTTGCCTCGGGCAAAATCAGTTTAATTAATCCAATAAATATAAAATTATGAGGCATTTTATCACAAATATAAATGGAATCGCCTTTATCTCTTTTGGATAATTTATCGAGATACTGCTCTCTAGCAGTTTTTAAACTGTCTTGGTTTTTAATAATAGATTCGAGATTATTTATTTGATTTTCGGTTGGTTGAATTAGACGAAAATTAAGAACCTCTGCTAGATAATCTAATTCTCCCGCACCAGTAATTTTTGAATGAGAAGAAAGTATTTGTTCACATAGAGTCGTTCCCGACCTGGGCATTCCACATACAAAGATAGGTATCTGTTTATTAATTTTGCATTCAAATTCAAAATCAATTTTTTTTGAAAAAATACTTTTTAATTTATTGAAAAATTTCTTTTCACTTTCTAAATTAAATTCTTTCAGAGCATATTGTGCGTTATTTCCTTTTGTGAGATATGATCCTGCTTTTTTATAATCACTTTGATTTTTAAAATATTCAAAAAAAGAATGGCAAATCAGTGTTTTATCTTCAGATTTAAGTTCTTTTTCTGCCAGCAGATGATCATAATAATTAATATGTTCTTCTTTTAGCTTATTTTTTTTATCTTTAGTATAGCCTAATAAGTAAGCAATATTTTTATAATCATTTTTAAAACCCTCGGAAGATATTTTGTTTGCCTTTTTGAACTCTCCTACCTCTCTGTACGCTGTTGACAAGTTGTGCTTAAAATTGTCATTGTCAGGAAAATTCTTATTTAATTTTTCAAGTATATCAATAGCTTCTTCAGGCCGATTATTAATGATTAAGGCTTTAGCGTATTGGTCTAAAGCTATCGGGTTACCTGGCTGTATCTTTATTGATAATTGCGAATAGTGAATAGCATTTTTAGGATCATTAATTTTATGATAATAACCTGCTAAATTATTAATTGTTGGTACATAACTAGAATTAATTTTAAATGACTGGCTTAAGCATTTATGTGCTAGCTCATAATTTTTGTTTTCCATGTGTATTGTTGCTAAATTACTAAGAGCCTGAAATCCCTTTGGATTGACTTTTAATGCCTGGAGAAAATAATTATAAGCCTTTTCGTATTGTTCTAAATCTTGATAGAGAATACCTAAGTGCCTTATAGCTTCATAATTTGCAGGCTCACTTGATAAAACTTTATTATATAAAGCCTCAGCTTTAATGTAATTCTTGTTTGTGTGAAACTTTATGCCCTCAAGTAAATCTTGGTTGATTGTCTGATTGAGTTTATTATTCTTTTTTTGTCTTCTTCGTTCGTGTCTGTTCATTTTTTAACAACAATATTAAGAATCTTATTTGGAACATAGATTGATTTTAATATATTTTTTTCCAATAAGGCGTTTTTTATGTTTTTGATATTTTGAATTTCTTTTTCAACCTCTTTTTCTGATGCATCTTTTGCAACAACAACTTCCCCTCGCCGTTTACCATTAATCTGAATGACAACTGTAACCTCTTTATTTTCTAAATACTTTGTATTTGTTATTGGCCAAGGCTCGTCCATAATCGATCCACTTTTTCCAACTAATGACCAACATTCTTCAGCCAGGTGAGGAACCATCGGCTCGATTACTCTAATAAGAATGTGCAATGCCTCATTGATCGCTTCTTGGCTTTCCTCATCTTCTATTTGAAATTTAGAAATTGCGTTAACTATCTCAAAAACTTTTGCAATTGAAACATTCATTTGAAATTTCTCAATGCTTTGAGTTATGGCATGAAGGTTTTGATGAATAATTCTAATAAAATCAAGGGATTTCCCCTGATATGCTGTGTTATTGTCATTTATAGTTTGTTTAAGGTTTTCCTTATTATTTTGAACAATCATCCAAATTTTCTGACATATTTTCCACGCCCCATTAATACCCGAGTCTGTCCAATTGATGTCTTTTTCAGGTGGACTGTCAGATAACATAAACCACCTTGCCGAGTCGGCTCCGTATGTACTGATTATTGATTCAGGGTCAATTACGTTTTTTTTTGATTTCGACATCGACTCAATTTCTCCCATAGTGACCGGTTCACCAGTGGATATTTGAAAATACTTTGATTCTTTCTTTTCTACATCGTCGGGATAAACCCAGGCATTAGACTTATTTTGAAATGTGTGATGACAAACCATGCCTTGGGTAAATAAGCTATCAAAAGGCTCATCCATTCCCTTGATGTTAAGCGCTTTAGTAAAAAATCTGGAGTACAATAAATGTAATATGGCATGCTCCACACCACCAACGTATTGATCAACTGGCATCCAATAATCAATTTCATCTAAGTTAAAAGGTTCTTTTGTTTCGAGCGGCGAACAAAATCTTAAAAAATACCATGCTGAGTCGACGAAAGTATCAAGCGTGTCTGTTTCTCTTATAGCATTCATTCCTGTTTCAGGACATTTTGTGAATTTCCACTTTGGATGATTGTCAAGAGGGTTGCCGGGAACACTTAAGTCAATATCATCTGGCAATTCCAATGGCAGTTGGTCTTCAGGGACTTCAATTACCTTACCGTCTTCTCTATACATAATAGGAATTGGACATCCCCAATATCTTTGTCTGGAGACACCCCAATCGCGAAGTCTAAAGTTGGTGGTCTTCTTTCCTATATGAAGTTCTTCTACTCTTTTGATAATTTCTTTCTTAGCTTCTTCAATCGAAAGATCATTTAAAAATTGAGAATTAATAAGTTTGCCACTCCCAGTGTAAGCAGTTTTTTTATCAAGTTCGACACTATCAGATGGATCTATAACTGGGATTATTTCTAAATTATATTTATTTGCAAAATCCAAGTCTCTTTGGTCGTGCGCAGGACAACCATAAATAGCTCCAGATCCGTAATCCATTAAGATGAAGTTTGCTATAAAGACTGGAAGCAGCTTATTCTCAATAAAAGGATGTTTGATAAATAACTCTGTCTGAATTCCGACTTTCTCATTTTTGGCTATCGATTCTTCACTAATTTTTTGGGATCTCAATTCATTGACTTGATTAGTAAGGGTCTCATTCTGTTTTATCATTCTATCTACAAAGGGGTGAAAGGGAGATAATGCGCAAAAAGTTGCTCCAAAAATTGTATCTGGACGAGTTGTAAAAATTCTTAACTTTTCATCATTAAATTCATTTAATTTTGAAGAAATTACAAAATCAATTTCACAACCAAAAGATTTTCCAATCCAATTTTTTTGCATTGTTCTAACTTTTTCTGGCCATCCAGACATATCGTCTAGAGCTTTAAGTAGGCTTTCCGCATAGTCAGTAATTTTGAAAAACCATTGTGACAGTTTCTTCTGTTCTACCTCGGCTCCTGATCGCCAACCCTTACCATCTATCACTTGTTCGTTTGCAAGAACTGTATTCTCAACTGGATCCCAATTCACGAGAGATTCTTTTTTGTAAATTAAATTTTTTCGGTAAAATTTTAAAAAGAGTTTTTGTTGATTTTGATAATAAAGTTTATCGCACGTTGCTATTTCTCTAGACCAATCAATTGAAAGACCCATTTGCTTTAATTGATTTTTCATTGTCTCTATATTTTCGTAAGTCCAAGTTTTAGGTGAAGTTTTATTTTCAATTGCTGCATTCTCAGCTGGTAGTCCGAAAGCGTCCCATCCCATTGGATGCATCACATTAAATCCTTGAGCTCTTTTGTATCTTGCAATTACATCTCCCAATGTATAATTACGGACATGTCCCATGTGAATTTTTCCAGATGGATAGGGAAACATTTCAAGGATGTAATACTTTTTTTTATCTGATACTATCTTACTTTCAAATAATTGATGATCACTCCAATAAGACTGCCATTTCTTTTCAACTACTCTGGAATTATATTTTTCTGACATCAATCAATAGTTAAGGACTTACAGTTCTGAAGCAACTGCTAATGACCTAGCTGAAGTTAAAATACTTTCTTTTATTTTTAAACTTTGTTCAGAATTAATTCCTTGGTCAATCCACCTATCACCATCTAAAGATTGTGTAAATAACGATACCGTTACACTTTCATCTGTCATTTCTTGATCAACAACTCTTATATTCATTTTAATTCTACTTTGGCCATCATCTAGACTGTACCAGTCCGTAACGATAATCCCTGCTGTTGAATCAACCGAGATCAAAGGCATAAATCCAACTTTATCTAATGCCACACTAAATGTTATTGAGTTCACTTCAAAGCTCGTGACTGAACCGACTCCCAATGACTCCAAAATACCCTTACCAGAGTTCTCAATGATTGTACTTCCACTGGGTAAATTAAGATCCCTATCTTGGGCCTTTTCCGTCGCTACTTTTTGCGACTGAGAATCATAAGTTTCAGGTTCATCCTGCAAACTCTTAATTTGAGCGCAAGAAATGAGAAACATTAGTAAAATTGTTGAAATTAATGGTTTTTTCATAATTTTTAATTGAAATAGAGCGTTACGTTCAATAGTCATATATTTAAACTATAAAGTTGATTTAATCCATTTTTCTTATTTTTTAAACAAAAATTGATTGTGACATAAATATCACATATACACATAAAAATGTGATATTTATGAAATTATCTTTAAAAAAAACCTGTATTTTTGATAAAAGAGTTACCAGTTAAATTTAACTATGATCAATTATCATATGAAAGGAAATTTTATGAATAGATCAAAAATAATCGGAGCAACCGCATTAGCTTCAGTTATGGCTGCTGGTGCAGCTCATTCTGAAATGGCTATTAACGGTTATTTCGCTGGTATCATACAGGACGCTGATGGTGGAGGAATGTCTTCTACATTCTCTACTAACTCTATCTACGTATCATACAGCGACTCTATGGATAACGGTATGGGCGTTGGCTTAACAATGTCTGTTACTGCTACTGGCATCAAAACTGATGTCAACTTCGACACAGGTATGGGTACTATCGGTCTAGGTATCGGTCAAGACTCTGCTGTGGATAGCATGGACTCAAACCCAGCATGTTTCTCACTAGTAAATTGCTGGAACGTTGCATTTAGTGGTAAAGGCGGCGGAGCTGGAGTTTATGACGATGGTGACGGCGTATCTGGTAACTCAATTGCATACTCAAACTCTATGGGTGGAATATCATTTAAAGTTACTAAAGGTATGGAAGCTGATAGTACAGCAGCTGTTGCAGCTGATGCTACTACAGATCCAATCACTGTTGGTAGTGCAGCTACTGAGGGCTATGACTCTACAATGTCATATGCTGCTAAAGGATCAATCATGGGCGCAACAATCGCTGCTGGTGTATCACAAATTGATTACAAAGGCACTACTGCTGATAAGGATCCAAACTTCTTAACTGTTGGTTATTCAATAGCTGGCCTTAACTTAGGTTACGCTGTGTATGACTCAGACGACGGTTCTGAAGAAACTCACATGGGTGTAGGTACATCTGTAGCAGGAATGGACGTTGGTGTTCAGTTCGCTGATAGAGATTTCACTACTGATACTGATTACATGAGAGTATCTGTTAATAAAGGAATGGGTGCCGCTTCTTTCGGTATTGATTACCTTGAGACAGATGAAGCTGGTGGATCAGCTAATGATACCGACACGTGGACATTTAACTACGTAGTTGGATTCTAATAATTTAGATTATTAGTTTTTAATTTAAAATGCCCTACATTAATTTGTAGGGCATTTTTTTTATGAGTAGATATAAAAATTTTTTAAGCAGTTTGGAAGTATCTCTAAGAAGCGCTAACAGAAACTCCCAAGATATTGAATTAATAGCTGTTAGTAAAAAAAAGTCAGCTTCAGATATTCAAAAGGTTATCGATGAGGGTCATCTATCATTTGGAGAAAATCAAATACAGGAAATTGAGAGTAAGTGGCCTGAATTAAAAAAAATTAATTCAAATATGAATCTGCATTTTATTGGCAGTATTCAAAGTAGAAAAGTTGAGCAAATTCATAAACATTGTGAAGTTATTCATTCTATTGATCGAAAAAAAATAGTGAAGAAATTTGCTGAGCTTGAAGCATCAGGAGATATTAAGCGTAAATATTTCATACAGATTAATACAGGAAATGAGTCACAAAAATCAGGGGTTTTATTAAATGAAGCAGATGAATTTATTTCTGATTGTAAATCCAACTATAATTTAAATATAGTTGGACTAATGTCCCTACCTCCGATTAATGAAAACCCAAGAACACATTTTCTAAATTTGGCAGATTTAGGAAAAAAATTTAATTTAAATTGTTTAAGTATGGGTATGTCAGGAGATTATCAAGTTGCCTTAGAGTGCGGCGCCACTCACATAAGAATTGGCACCCATATTTTTGGTGAACGAAATTAATTTTTTATAATCAGCTTTGTTGTTAAATCTATATTCTTTGCTAATTCAATAATATTCTCTTTTTCTATTGCTACGCATCCTTCCGTTCCCTCAAAATTTGGTTTACTAATATGCAAAAAGATTGCGCTACCTTTACCTGGTACAATTGGGTCTGTGTTATGATTAATAACAAATAGCAGATCATAAAGATCATCATCTCTGAATAATTTCTCAGCACTTGCATCAAAAGGAAATTGGATATGTTGGTTGTATAATTTACTTTTTGGATCATCACACCACCCATCATTTTTTTCAATTACCGCAAAAGGTAATTTGAAAAGCATGTCACCTAATTTATCTTTTCTATAATAAATTTTTTTAAATTTAAATTCACCGACAGGTGTTTTATGATCACCTTCAATTTTATTTGTTGTTAGACCTGCGCGGCCTATTGCACAAGAAAATCGACCTAGATCAGAATGGAGATAATTATTTTGTACCAATAAATTCACAAACTATATTATAATCATATAAATAATGGAAAAAAGAGTAATCCCAGTCACACTTGGAAATGGCAAATTAAGGCCTATTATTTCTGAAATAATTGAGTCCAACAATATTTTTGGCAATTTGGAATTTCAACTTACTGATAAAAATGATTTAGATAAAAATAATAAAAGTATTTTAATTGCAGATAATGAATTTGTGGTGAAAGAATTATCCCACACAATTAAATTTGATACGATTTTTATAATTAATTGCGATAGTGATTTGATAGAAACGGATAAACTGAAGAGTAAAATTGTTTTGTTGAGCATACCGCTACAATTTAGAGATCTATATCAAAGAGTTTCTACTACTTTAGAGCAAATCAATTCACAAGCTGCGCGAAAATTAAATTTTAACAGTTTTACTTATGACCCAAGCATGAGAACTCTCTCTAACGATAATCTTTATTTAAGATTTACAGAAAAAGAGTCTCAAATTTTTAATAGCCTTTTAGATAATAGTAATGTCTATATTTCTAAAAAAGACTTGTTAAAGAAAGTATGGAGTTATAATGAAGATATAGATACGCATACTCTTGAAACTCACATATATTCCTTGAGAAAAAAAATTGAGATAAATCTGTTACTTAAAGATCTGATTGTTTTTGAAGATAACAAAGGCTACTTTTTAAATAAAAAGCTATTGTAAATTAAACATTGAGCAATAAATGCTCTCGCTCCCATGCACTGATAACATTTTGATAAGCATCATGTTCTGTTTGTTTAATTTCTGTAAAAAGAGTAACAAACTCCTTACCCAGAGTTTCAGATAATTCATTACTCACTTTTAATCGTTTTAATGCATCAGGAAGATATTTCGGAATATTATGTCGTCTTTCAAATGCATCTCCTGCAGTGGGTTTTTCTGGCTCTAATTTTTCTTTTAATCCCAGATACCCGCACGCAAGTGATGCCGCTAGAGCAAGATATGGATTTGTGTCTGCTCCAGGTATTCTGTTTTCTATTCTTCTTGAGTCAGGTGATGACGTTGGCACCCTAAAAGCAACAGTTCTATTTTCGATACCCCAGTGGGTATTAATTGGAGCTGAGGCATCAATGACAAATCGTCTGTATGAATTAACATAAGGAGCAAACAAGAGCATTGCATCTGGTAAATATGTCTGGAGACCTCCTATAAAATGCAAAAATTCTTTTGAATTATTTCCTTCTTGATCACTGAAAAGATTTTTATTTGTCTTAGTTGAAACCAGATTTTGATGAATATGCATTGAACTTCCAGGCTGACCCTGATACGGCTTAGCCATAAACGTTGCGTATATACCATGCTTTAATGCAACTTGTCTGACTGCTCTTTTAAACATGAACGCTTGGTCTGCAAGTGCTAGAGGATCACCATGATTTAGATTTATTTCTATTTGAGAAGGACCAGACTCATGTACAAGTGTATCCACCCCTATCTCCATTAGTTCACAATAATCGTAAATATCGTCAGTTAAAGCATCAAACTCATTGACAGCATCTATTCCAAAGACACGGCTGCCTGTTTCTCTTCGACCAGACTTTCCAACAGGTGTTTTTAAAGGTAAATCAGGATCAAGATTTTGCTCACATAAATAAAACTCTAATTCAGGTGCGACAATTGCTTTTAAATTTTCCTCTTTTAATAATCCAATAATTTTAATTAAAACCTGGCGTGGTGCGATTTCTGATGCTTCACTGGTGCCATATTTAAGATCACAAATAATTTGTGCTGTTGGTTCTTTGTTCCAAGGAATTTTTCTCAAAGTTGAAAGGTCAGGAGACATAAATAAATCTTCTTCGACATAATCAATCACTTCGCTCTCATAGACCCATTTACCAGAAACTGTTTGACCAAAAACCGAGTCAGCGAGTTTGAGACTCTGGTCTTCTAATGATTTTAAAAATCTTTGAACAGGAAGAATTTTTCCCTTTGAGGATCCAGCCATATCAGGAAAAATACATTCTACTTCAGATATTTTGTTTGACTCAAGCCATTGCTTGAGCTCACTATTTGAACTAACCGTCATTGCTATTGAAATATTTTATAAAACCTGCCTGTGGTTTAATTATATTTAACCACGAATAAATTCTGGCTTATAAATATATTTTTTTTTATTTTTGTAAACTTAAAAACAGTTTTATTGTCAAATTCATCATAAATTTCCCATTTTTTGAGATCTAAAGACTGTCGATCAAATACAAATTTAATTTGATTATTAGACTTGTCGTCTTTAACTTTAAGCATCAGATGATAAAAATTGTTTTCATCTGTCAGCGATATTATGTCGAAATCGTTTTCTATTAGGATATCTTCCGATAAAAGTTTTTTCAAAATACTGTCACCGATAAGGAAACTATCAATTTGATAACCTTCCTTATCCACCACTACCATCAAACTTTTATTGGTGATGATATCTTCTTCTCTACCATCATAGATGAACTTTGATTTAAAAGGTTTTGCAAAAAAAAATTGTCCATTAAAAATATTTCCTTCTTGATCAATTTGTTCAAACTGACCTGACATTGATTTTATTTCATTCCAATTATCTTCTATACTTCTAACGATCGGATTAGACGAAGAATTATTGATAAGAAAAAAAAAATAGAAAATAGTTAAAATTAATGGCTTCATGAGGAATTAAATTTATCAAAATTAATTTCCCTTTTACCTACATGATTTGCAGCACTTATGTATCCACTTTCCTCAAGTTGATCCATTATTCTTGCTGCACGATTATATCCAATCTGTAGTTTTCTTTGTAACAGGCTCGTAGATGCTTTACCTTCTTTTTTTATAACATCCAGAGAGTCCTGTAGCAAATTATCGTGATCACCGTCGGAGACTACTCCAAGATCATTCTCAATTTCTTCCTCTTTTAATATTTCTTCATCATATTCTGGATTACCTTGTTTTTGAAGTGCACGAACAATATTCTCTATCTCTTGATCTGATATAAATGGACCGTGTATTCTCGATGTAATTCCACCAGCAGTCATCATTAACATATCGCCTTTGCCTAACAGTCTCTCTGCCCCCTCATCACCAAGAATGGTGCGACTATCAAACTTCGAGCTTACTTGAAAACTAATTCTGCTCGGAAAATTAGCTTTAATAGTTCCTGTAATCACATCAACACTCGGTCTTTGAGTGGCCATAATTAAGTGGATTCCCGCTGCTCTTGCCATTTGTGATAGTCTTTGAATTGCGTGTTCAATTTCCTTTCCTGCAACCATCATCAAGTCAGCCATCTCATCAACAACAACTACAATAAAAGGCATCTTTTTATTTTCGATTTCAATTTGTGTAGTTGTTGGCTGTCCAGTTTCTGGGTTTATTCCAGATGGGATTGATCTCACTATCTTTTCCGACTTTTTGATAGCTTCAACCATTCTCTGATTATAGTTTTCAATATTTCTAACACCTAACAAGGACATTTTTTTGTATCGAGACTCCATTTCTCTAACGACCCATTTAAGTGCAACAATTGCTTTTTTTGGATCAGTCACAACTGGAGTGATTAGATGAGGAACACCTTCATATACTGATAATTCAAGCATCTTTAGATCTCTTATTAAAGATATTAAAATCAGGGAAGATTGTTGGTATTGCGAATAAAGAATGCATAATTACTCTTGGAACGAAATTTATAAGTTTATCAAAAAAATTTAAAACTAAAATTATACCTTTAGATTCAGAGCATAATTCAATTTATCATTTGTTAAGTCAAAATTTAGGAAAATATAAATCAATTACCATCACGGCAACAGGTGGACCATTCTTGTATTATAAAAAAAAGAAATTGAGCTCTGTAACACCTCAGCAAGCAATCAAACATCCAGTTTGGAATATGGGTAGCAAGATCTCAATTGACTCAGCTACAATGATGAATAAAGCACTTGAAATAATAGAAGCTAAATATTTATTTAATCTGAAAAACAGTGAAATTAATGCTATAATACACCCTCAAGCTATTGTTCATGCCTTAATAAATTATGAAAATGGTATTAGTACAGCACTATTAAACAAGCCAGATATGCGAGTTCCTATTTCATCTTTATTTTTTGGATTTAATAAATATTCTAATGTTTATAGTGGCATCGAATTGACTAATTATTCGAACCTTGAATTTATTCCAATAGATAAAGATAAGTTTCCAGCAATCGAACTAGGCTATCAAGTAATGAAAATTGGCGGCTTAGCACCTCATATATTTAATTACTTGAATGAGATTTTGGTTAATTTATTTATAAAGAAAAGAATAAAATTTCTTGATATCGTAAAATTAAATGAAGTTAATATGGATAAGTTTTTTGGTAAAAATTCAAATATCGTTAATCCAAAAATCATAGATATTAAGAATATTAATAATTGGATTGATAATAATTTATATCTTGGTAATTAAGTAATGTAATGTTTTATTTATTTAAAATAAGATTCTATTTCGTTGTATTTTTACTTTTTAGTTTTACAACAATAGCTTTTAGCGATGTCAATAAAATTAAAAAAATTGACGTATTGGGTACTCAAAGAATTGATATCGAAACAGTTATATCCTATTCTAACATAGATTTGAATGATGTTTATACAGAAGAGCTAGGAAATAAAATATTAAAAGACTTATTTGATACAAATCTATTTTCTAATATTGAAGTTGTATTTGATAAAAATAGTCTTCAAATAACTGTAAAAGAAAATCCCACAATTAATTTAGTCAAGTTTTCTGGTAATCGTAAAATCAAAGATGAAGATTTACTCATTGAAATTTCACTTAAAGAAAGATCTGTTTATTCAAAGAGTAAAGTAAAAAAAGATACTGAGAGAATGTTATCTCTATACCAACGATCTGGAAGGTTATCTACTGAAATAAAACCAAAAGTAGAACTACTAGAAAATAATAGAATAAATTTAACCTATGAAATCACTGAGTCTGATATCGCAGAGGTTTCAAAAATCATAATTCTTGGTAATGAAGTTTTTACATCATCTAAAATCAAATCTATTATGAAAACTAAAGAAAAGACATTTTTGCGATTTCTTTCTTCAGCTGACAGGTACGATCCTGATAAATTAGAGTATGACAAACAACTGGTAACTGATTTTTATAATAGCAATGGTTATCCAGAGTTTCGATTTATTTCAGCTATTGCACAACTCTCAATAAATAAGAATGATTTTGAGATTATTTTGTCTGTTAATGAAGGCGAAAAATTCGATTTTGGAGGTATAGAAGTTAACAACAAATTAGACAAAATAAACTCAGACTCAATTTATAACCAAATATCCTTTAAAGCGGGAGATTTATACAATGCAAGTAAAATTAAAGACTCGGTCAAACAAATTAAAAATTTTGCTGAACTAAGTGGATATACTTTTATTGAAATAAATCCCTCTCTAAACGTTAACAATGAAAAAAAACAAGTTAATGTTAATTTCGACATAAATGAAGGACCAAGAGTTTACATTAATGAAATTGATATTGCTGGAAATACTAGAACTGTAGACAAGGTAATAAGAAGAGAGTTTTCTTTATCAGAAGGTGATGCATATAATAAATTTTCTATAAACTACTCCAAAGATTCTATTAGGGCATTAAATTTCTTTTCAGAAGTTGATATTAAAGAAGTTAAAACTAATTATCCTGATAAATTAGATTTAGAGATAGTTGTTGAAGAGAAGAATACAGGAGAAGCTTCATTAGGCGCTGGTTATTCAAGTGCAAATTCCACTTCATTAAATTTGGGATTAAAGGAAACAAATTTCCTTGGCAAAGGGCAGAAGCTAAATTTTACAACTAGTTTCTCAAATACAAGAAATACTTATGATATATCATTTACTGAACCGTATTTTAACAATAAAGATCTTGCTTTAACTGGAAGTCTTTATAGTAATTTTACAGATCCTTCGTCTGTTAATTATGAGACTGAAGATATAGGATTAGGTTTTATTATACAGTTTCCTCTTTCTGCCAGTACATATTTAAGCACTAGATATTCCCTTTTTACATCACAAGTGAAAGCTGACTCTAATGCCACACAGTATGAACGGTTGCTTGCAGGAACTGATACAATTTCTACAATTGGTTATACTTTAAAATATGACATGAGAAATAGTAGATATAAACCATCCAGAGGTTTTTTGTTTGAAATTGATCAGGATATTGCAGGCTTGGGAGGAACAAGCTATTATATAAAAAATAGATTAGATTATAATATTTATAATAGACTAAGTGATAGATTAATTGGTGCTTTTAAATTTCAAGCTGGTAGCTTAAACGGCTATAATAGTGAATACGCTCCATTATCATCTAATTTTAAATTAGGAGGCAAAAAACTTAGGGGCTTTAAGTCGGGTAAAGTTGGTCCGAGAACTGGCAATTCTTACACCGGTGGGCAATATTACTATTTGACATCAATTGAAACAAATATTGATTTTAATTTAGATGCATTCGACATTAATAGTACATTATTCCTTGATGTTGGAAGTGTATGGGGCTTAGAAAACCCAGCGTATTCTAATATTATTGATGATCATGAAATTCGTTCATCTTTAGGATTAAATTTTAATTGGGACTCTGCAATTGGCCCCATAAATGTTATTTATGCTACAATTTTGGAAAGTGAAAACACCGACACTACAGATAGTTTATATTTTGATATAGGTTATAATTTTTAGACATGAAATTAAATTTAAAATACAAATATATTTTTGTTATTATATTGCTAACTCAACTATTCATGAGTCCTTTACATGCACAATATCCAGAGACTAATGTTGGTGTAATAGATTTGAATTATATTTTGTCAGAGTCCGATGCAGCAGTGGATGCGGCTAAGCAAATAGAAGATATTGCTAAGCAAATAGAAGAAGAGATAAAAAATACAGACCAAGATCTAATAGACGAGCAAAATGAATTAATTGAGTCACAACAAATAATGGCGCCAGCTGCATTTGATGAAAAAAGAAAAGAATATGAGAATAAAGTTCAAAATTATAATGTTACAAGACAAGAAAAATTAATGTCAATCGATAGAATTGTATCTGAATCAAGAAATGAAGTTTTAAATTCATTGAAACCAATTCTAGAAGAAATATCAAATGATATGGGAATTACTGTTCTTTTAGAAAAAAACTCTGTTTTACTAAATGCTGAAAACATGGATATTACTGAAGAGGCCCTAAAAGCTCTAAATAAAAAGCTTCCAAATATTGAAGTATCTGTTGATTAAAAAGAATGGTTCCTAGTTTTTTTAAGAAATTAGGTCCTATTAGCAGTGATACAATCAAGTCTTCAATTAATTGTAAAACCGTCAATGTTTCAAAAGATGATTATTTTGATAGTTTTGTGAGTATCGGTAACATTTCTGATAATGCACTTTCCTTTCTGTACGATAATGAAAAACTAGAAGACAATTTGCCACTGAAATCGGGAGTAATATGTACAGAGAAAATAGCAAATAAATTAAATTCTAATCAAAAAATATTTATTGTGAGCAATGTGCAAGAGTCTGTGGCAGTAATATCAAATATTTTCTATAGAGACTATGATGAAAAGGAAAAAATGAATTTTGACGATCCAGTATTAGGAGAAAACTGCGAAATTGGTAATAATGTCACTATTGAAAAGGGCGTAATAATTGGAAAAAATGTAAAAATTAATCATGGGGCAGTTCTAAAAATTAACTGCATTATTGGCGACGGATCCATAATTGGTTCAAATACTGTTATTTCAAATTCAATTTTAGGTGAAAATATTTACATAGGAAGCAATGCATCAATAGGTCAAAGAGGATTTGGATTTTTTCTTAGCAATCAAAATATAAATATATATCATATTGGAAGAGTATTGTTGCAGTCGAAAGTTTCTGTAGGTTCAGGTTGTACGATTGATAGAGGAAGTTTCAGTGATACTATAATAGGTGAAAACACTTATTTAGATAATCTTTGTCATATAGCGCATAATGTAGAAATTGGTAATAACTCCGCATTTGCTGCTATGACGGGTATAGCCGGAAGTGCCAAAATTGGTAATAACGTTTTAACTGGCGGTCAAGCCGGTATCGCTGGACATATTAAGATTGGAAACAATGTTCATATAGCCGCAAAAAGTGGTGTATTCCAAAGTATTGGTGACGGTGAGACGGTTATGGGAAACCCTGCGATAAATAAATACAAATTTATAAAAAATTACAAAAAAATATATGGAAAAAAATAAAATATGTCTTTCTGAAATCAAAGAATTAATACCACACAGGGAGCCATTTTTGTACATAGAAGAACTCAATAATATACAAAAATTAAATAGAGCTACAGGTATTAATACTTTTAAAGATAAAGAAAGTTTCTTTACTGGGCATTTTCCAGGCCATCCAGTCGTTCCAGGCGTAATACTTATTGAGATGATGGCTCAGACAGCAGCAGCATTAATTGCATATAGTATAAGAGAAGAAACTTTTGATAAAATTGTATATTTAATGAACATAGAAAACTCAAAGTTTCGCAAACCCGTATTCCCAAATGAGAAAATAGAGGCAAATGTTGTAGCGTTACGTTCGAAAGGTAGAGTTTGGAGATTTGAAGGTAATTCGTACAATGAAAAAGAGGAATTGGTATGCAGTTCTAAATGGAGTGCAATGATAATGGATCGTAATAATGAATAATATACATAAAACAGCGATAATCTCTAAAAACGCTATTGTGGGGGAGAATGTTTCAATAGGCGCTTACTCAGTCATTGGGGATAATGTTAAAATAGCTAACAATAATATAATTTACTCATCAGTTTATATTGATGGTCATACAGATATTTCTGAAAATAATAAATTCTTTCCTTTTTGTTCAATTGGTTCAATTCCTCAAGATTTAAAATACCGCGGAGAGAAAAGCAGACTTACTATTGGCAGCAACAACATCTTTAGAGAGCACTGTACAGCCAATCTTGGAACTGAAGGTGATAATATGGAAACAATAATTGGCAACAATTCATTGTTTATGACTGGTGTTCATATTGCACATGATTGTGTTATTGAAAATAATGTAATATTTGCAAACCAAGTAACACTTGGAGGGCATGTTTATGTTGAAGAAAGTGCTGTAATAGGTGGTATTTCAGCTGTGCATCAATTTTGTAAAATTGGTAGTCTTGCTATGATTGGTGGTATGTCAGCTGTAGAAAATGATGTCATTCCATATAGCTTAGCTATCGGAAATAGAGCGAAGATTGCCGGTGTAAATATTATT
This sequence comes from uncultured Pelagibacteraceae bacterium, assembly GCA_902519835.1. GTDB lineage: Bacteria > Pseudomonadota > Alphaproteobacteria > Pelagibacterales > AG-422-B15 > CACNXQ01. The sequence continues at coordinate 52,344 of CABYLU010000003.1, read as the reverse complement.
GGATTAAAAAGGGCCGATTTTACCAAGAGTCAAATCCGAGAGTATTCACAAGCTGTTGAAAAAATATTTACTGGTGAAACAATATCTAAAGAAATTAATAAACTTAATAATAATGATAACCCCCTAATAAAGAAATTGCTTATCTTTCTGAATAAAAAAAGTTCAAGAGGTTTATGTAAATATGAAAAATAATCAATCATTGGCTATAATTGGTGGTTACGACATGATTTCAAAAGCGTTTTTTACAGAATGTAAAAAGTTTAATAATAATTCCATATTTATTAATCTAAATAATAATCAAATAAAAAATAAGAAAATTTATAATTTTAAAATATTTCAATTAAAAAAAATTTTTGAAACGTTAAAGATAAATAAGATTAAAACTTTACTTTTTCTAGGCAAGATAAATAGACCTAATTTATCTCACTTTAAAAATGATGGTGAAATTGAAAAATATATACCCATACTGTTAAATTCGTATCAACTCGGTGATGGTAAGATTCTATCAAGTGTTTTAGAAATATTTATTCAAAATGGCTTTAAAATTATATCTCCAAGAGAAGTCTCAAAATCATTTTTTTTTAATTCAGAAGAATTAGATGAATTAAATTCTAATAAAGATGCAATTGATGTTGGTAAATCTGAAAAACTCTTAAATGAAATATCTAAGTTTGATAATGCTCAAGCAGTGGTTTGTGTGGGCGGATATATAATTGCAATTGAGGCTGCTGAAGGAACAGATAATTTATTAAATAGAGTATTTGATGTGAGAAAGAACCTTAATCAATTAAAATTTAAAGCTGGTATGCTTGTAAAGATACCCAAGAAGAGTCAAAGTAAATTAGTTGATTTACCTGTGATTGGGTTAAATACGCTTAGGCTAATTAAAAAGGCAAATTTAAATGGAATTGCAATTTATCCAAAACACACATTGATTCATGAGAAAAGAAAAGTATTACAATATGCTAAAAAATATGAATTGAAAATTTATGATGCAGCTCAGTAAAGTTATCTAGTGTTTTTTCTAGATCTTTTAGTGCCATATTTAAGTGATTTATTGCCAGTATAATACTGTCTTGGTCTTCCAATCTTCTGAATAGGATCTTCTATCATCTCTGTCCATTGAGCAGTCCATCCAGCTGTTCGAGCTATAGCAAAAATAACTGTAAACATTTCAGGTGGAAATCCTATTGCTCTAAGAATTATTCCAGAATAGAAATCGACATTAGGGTATAGTTTCTTTTCTATGAAATATTTTTCATTTAAAGCAATTTTTTCTAGCTCCATAGCAAGTTTAAGTATTGGATCATTTTTTATACCTACATGAGCTAAAACATTTTTACATATTTTTTTTAAAATCTTCGCTCTTGGATCGTAGTTTTTATAAACCCTGTGTCCAAATCCCATTAATTTAAATGGATCTTTTTTTGATTTTGCTTTATTAAGATATTTTTTTATTTTTTTTGTTGATCCAATTTCTTCAAGCATTTCTAAGGCTGCTTGATTCGCTCCTCCATGAGCGGGTCCCCATAAAGAGGAGACTCCTGCAGCAATACAAGCAAATGGATTAGCACCAGATGAGCCAGCCAAACGCACTGTAGATGTTGAAGCATTTTGTTCGTGATCTGCATGCAAAATAAATATTGTATCCATAGCTTTAGATATAACAGGAGAAATTTTGTATTCCTCTGCCGTATTACTAAAACACATATGTAAAAAATTTTCTGAAAAAGATAAGTTGTTTTTTGGAGAGACAAAAGCTTGACCAATTGAATATTTATACGCCATAGCACCGATGGTTGATGACTTAGCAATTATTCTTCTAGTTGCTTCTTGTCTTTGATGGGCATCATTGATATCCAAGGTGTCTTGATAAAATGAGGATAGTGCACCCATAACTCCGACCATCATTGCCATTGGATGAGCATCACGTCTGAAACCTTGAAAAAAATTTATAATTTGTTCATGCAAAAGTGTGTGACGAGTAATAAGTCTTTTATATTTTTTTAGTTGTTCCTTATTGGGTAAATCGCCATAAATTAATAAATTTACAACTTCTATAAAGTCACTTTTATTCGCTAATTCTTCTATATCATACCCACGATATCTTAAAATTCCTTTATCACCATCAATGAATGTAATTTTTGACTCGCACGAAGCTGTTGAAGTAAATCCTGGATCATAAGTGAATAATTTTGCTTGTGAGTGCAGTTTAGAAATATCTATGACAGACTCGCCTTCTGTAGAATCATATATTGGAAGTTCGTAAGTATTTTTATTTATAATTAGCTTTGCAGTTTTTATTTTAGAGGTATTTTTATTTCTAGGCATTCACATATTAATTAAACTATTTATTAGATAATTAAAGAAAAATATAATTAATATTTTCTAAGAAGACCAATTAATTTACCTTGAATTTTGACACGATGAGCAGATAAGATCCGTGTTTCATAAATAGGGTTAGCACTTTCAAGCGCTATACTTTGACCTTTTTTTCTAATTCTTTTTAAAGTTGCTTCATTGTCATCAATTAAGGCAACAACAATTTCACCATTATCCGCAATATTAGTTTTTTTTATTAAAACTGTATCTCCATTATGAATACCCTCATTGATCATTGAATCACCTTCAACTGTTAATGCATAACTTTCACCTATTGGCATCATCTCTTTTGGAACATCAACAGATGTATCATTCTGTTGAATAGCTTCAATTGGAGTACCAGCGGCAATTTTTCCCAAAAGTGGAAGAGTGCTTAATTTATGATTATCATCATTCGCATTATTTATAAAATTACCAACAACCAAGTTATTTTTATTTTTTTCAGAAATCCTAATGTTAGATATTCCATCTTTAATTATTTCAAGCGCTCTTGCTTTATGGGCTAATCTTTTTACAAATCCTCGTTCTTCGAGTGCTAAAATTAATCTGTGGATTCCTGATTTTGATTTTAAATTAAGTGCAGACTTCATCTCTTCATAAGAAGGAGTGACACCATTTTTACTTTGGAACTTCTGAATATAATTTAATAATTCTTTTTGTTTCTTTGTTAACATTGATTCGATCCTTAAATAATGTTCTATCAATGTTCTCTTATAGTTTCAATGAAAATAAATTCATTAATTTCAATAACTTATTGATATTACGTAATTTTTTAATTTAATAATTCTGCAATATGGTTGGGTAAATTATCTGACTTCATTAAAAATTCACCGATTAAATAGTTGCTTATACCTGTGGTTGTATAAATTTTTGCTATGTCACGTTTGCTATGAAAGCCACTTTCAGAGATGATTAGTTTGTCACAATTATCTAAGTGTTGAGACAAATTTATTGTGGTATCTAAATTAGTTACAAAATTATTTAGGTTTCGATTATTTATACCTATCATATTTGAATTCATAGACTTCGCTCTTTGCAGTTCATCATAGTCGTGTACCTCAATAATACTATCCATCTTTAGTTCATATGCTAATTCAGCGAATCTATCTGCATCATCTTGACTTAACATTGATAATATAATCAGGATACAGTCTGCTCCAATTAATTTGCTTTCATATATTTGGTAATCGTCGACTATAAAATCTTTTCTTAGTATAGGTAGTTGCACTTCTTTTCTAATTTCAATTAAATCATCAACTTTTCCTTTAAAATATTTTTCGTCTGTCAAAACTGAGATGCACGAAATATTATTGTCTTCATACGCCTTTGCAAAATCGATTAAATTTATATTCTCATTAGTAAATTTACCTAAAGAGGGACTGGCTTTTTTTATTTCTCCTATAATAGATATTTGATTATTTTGATGATTTAATTTTTCAAAGAAAGGAAAGTTAATATTGTCTATATTCAATTTACTTTCAATTTTTGATTGAGGAATTATTTCTTTTTGATTTGAAACAAAATCAATTTTATACTCATATATTTCTTGTAATATTGACATTATAAATTTGTAAATTTAGATAATTGATCAATAATTCTCAAAGGTTCTCCACTTCTAATAGTTAATTGAACTTCATTAAAAGCTTTTAAAATATTTTTTTCATTAAAATCCTCAGATTGATTTATGAGAATACCGAATGCAGCATTAGCACATACAGTATTGTAAAAAGTATCTTTTTTGCCTTTAAAAATTTCAATTATACGATCAGCATTAAATATTGCGTCACTTCCTTTAATTTCATCATCTATCATTTTTGGACAATCAAGCATTTTGGGATCAAAATGCATAATACCATTTTTTTTTGTAAATATTAAATTAGTGCCACTTAGAGATATTTCATCATTCCCGTCATGACCTGCTATTAAGCAAATATTTTTATCTTCTCTTTCAAAAACATCCTTATAAATATTAAAAACTTCTTTGGAATAAACGCCGACTATTTGATTTCTAACATTGGCAGGATTTAATAAAGGACCCAACATATTAAAAATTGTTCGAATTCCAAGCAATTGCCTAACTTTAGCAACGTGCTTCATGGCAGGATGGTGATTAGGTGCAAACATAAAGCATATTCCTGTTTTTCTGAGACAATCTTCTAGTTTAGAAGTTTCCATATCGATATTTATATTTAATGCTTTTAAAACATCAGCAGATCCGCATTTTGATGTTAGTGCTCGATTTCCATGTTTAGCTACCGGCATACCATAAGCTGCCAAAACAAAAGCTGTTGCTGTTGAGATATTTAAGCTATTTTTTCCATCTCCTCCCGTACCACATGTATCTATTGTATTTAGTGGCGCGTTGATCGATAGCATTTTTTTTCTCATTACTTCTAAAGCAGCAATTACATGATGTGATTTCACACCTGACTTTTGGAGCAATGAAATAAATGAGCTTATTTGTATCTCACTTATTTCACCATTCATGATTTGCATAAAGGCCTTTTTAGTGGATTTTAAATCTAAACTATCTTCGTAAGCTAATTGAATGAATTCTTTAAAATCAGTCATAAATTTAAAAAATTCTTCATTATTTTTTTGCCAAATGGAACAGAGGCTATACTTTCAGGATGAAATTGAACTCCGTAGCAGGGATAATTTTTATGCTCAATTCCCATTATTACATTTTTTTTATCATCAATAGTCTCAGATATTACTTTGAAATTTTCAGGTAGTGTTCCATTTTTAATTACCAAGCTGTGATATCTAGTTGCTTCAAATGAAGAAGGAAGCCCTTTGAATATTTGTGAGCCTAGGTTTGAAACTTTTGAAGTTTTACCGTGCATAATTTTACTTGCTTTAATTATCTTTGCACCGAATGCTTGTCCGATAGATTGATGCCCTAAACATACACCAAGTATAGGCATTTTATCATAAAATCTTTTAATAAGGTCTATACAAATACCCGCTTCATTAGGAGTGCAGGGGCCAGGTGATATTATAATTTTTTTGGGATTAAGTTTTGATATTTTTTTTAATGATATTTTATCATTTCTATAAACTTGAACGTTATGTCCTAGTTCTTCAACATAATGTACTAAATTATAAGTAAAGCTATCATAATTATCTATTAGCAATATCATAGGTTATTTCCAAGTACGATTTCAGCAGCATTTAATACTGCTTTAGCTTTATTTACAGTCTCCATATACTCGAGTTCTGGATCACTATCATAAACTACACCGCCTCCAGCCTGAACATATAATTTATTTTTAGTAATTATCCCTGTTCTTAAAACGATGCAAGTATCCATATCTCCATCAGGGGAGATGTAGCCAATTCCACCTGCATAAATACCTCGGACATCACTCTCTAATTCATCTATAATTTGCATTGCCCTTATTTTTGGTGCACCCGATACTGTTCCAGCTGGAAATCCTGCCATTAGTGCTTCAATTGTACTAATATTTTTTTTAAGTTTTCCAGTTACATTAGAAACCAAGTGCATTACATGAGAGTATTTTTCAATTATAAATTTGGCAGTTACGCTTACAGTTGATTTTTTTGCTACTTTGCCGACATCATTTCGACCAAGATCTAACAACATTAAGTGTTCCGATGTTTCTTTTTCATCTGAAAGTAAATCCAATTCGTACTTTCGGTCCTGTTTTATGTTTTTGCCTCGCGGCCTTGTACCAGCGATAGGTCGTAAAGTTATTAAATCAGATCTAAGTCTGACCAGAATCTCTGGACTTGAGCCAACAATCTGAAAATTAGGTAAATTAAAATAGTACATAAAAGGTGAGGGGTTAGTCAATCTCAGTACTTTGTAGAGCGAGCTGCCTTTACTTTTAAAATTAGTTTCAAATCTTTGACTTGGAACTACCTGAAATATGTCACCAGCTTTAATATATTTTTTTGCTTTTTTAATATTATTAATGAATTTTGACTTAGTTATATTTGATTTAATTTTAAGCCTTTTCTTTTTATTGAGATTAATTGTTTGATTATTTATTTTTTTATAAATGTTATTTTCTATATCATTTAATTCGTTAAGAACTTGTTCATATTCTTGAGCTTTTTTTACACCAGATAAGAAATGTTTTAATATATATAAAGAATTAGAAACATTATCATATACAATTAATATCTGAGGAATAAAAAGTATAAGTTCGGGAGTCATTAAAGCGTTCTTTTTTTTGAACTTAGATATGTCCTCGATATTATAAATATTTTCATATGATATATAACCAAAAAAAGCACCTGCCATAGGCGGCAGTTTTTTGTCCTTTAAAAATTTATATTTACTTATTGTTCTATCGATTTTTAAAAATGCATTTTTATTTGTTGAAGAAAGTTTTTCTTCTTTAGCATTTTTTCTATTGTTTATTTGTATTGTTTTAATTGTATTGTAACCACATATTGAATATCTTCCTTTTTCCTTACCTTTTTCAACAGACTCATAGAGAAAGCTGAAATTATTGTTTTCTACTATATTAATAAACTCAGGAATAGGGTCAGATTTAAATTTTTTTATTTTTTTGAAAAATATAAAATTATTTTTATTTTTAAAGAATGCTAAATATTGATTTTTAGTATGAGAAAAATTCATTACATGAACAGTTTATCTATATTTTGATCATAAATTTCATAAGATGAGTTTTGAATAATTTCAGATGCCATTATATCAACTAGCGATGTATTAAAATTATTATTTATATTTATTTTAACAGAATTATAAAAATCATCAGAAATTTGATTCCTTGGCATAATAATTTCAGTAACAACACCAATTCCAATTTCTCCGTCAGAGGTAAGAATTTTAAATGGTTGATTAAGTTTATTATTAAATGCATTGAAAACTGTTTCCTTCTGAAGGTCTAAGTTTGTACGATTAATCTTTTCTAATTTTAGCAAATTATAATCATTATTAAGCACATATTCAGAAAACGAAGCTTCATTTTGTAACTTAATTGAATTTAGAATATCATTAGACAGTTTATCAAGGTTTTTATTTTTTTGCTGGGCTACATAGTCGATTATTACTTTTTCTCTTACTTTTTCTAAATCAGGCACGTAAGATTTTTGCTTTTCTTTAACTGTATAAATATAGGCAATGTTTTCTTTGATTATTATTTCTGAAATAAATCCGATTGGAGTATTTTCATCCAAAAATGAATTATCTTCCCCTAAATTTACTACAAACTGTTCAAAATCAACATTTTCAGATAATTTGATGTTCACTTGATTTTCAACTATCTCATCAAAGGTATAATCATTAATTAGCAATTCATCTAAGATATTAATGGCGTCATCAAAATCTTGATATGCAGCCTCTAAAGCTAGGTATTCTATAATTTCACTTTTAACGGTTTCAAAATCTATCACTTTTTCATCATTTACTTCATTTACCATAAATAAATAAAACCCTAAATCATCGTAGCTAATGGGTTCGCTCAAGGTATTAATATCTAATTTAAAAATAAACTCTGAAATATTTTTAGAGAAAGTGCCACCAGTAAATTTTTCTATATTTGAAAGTTTAAAATCATTTATTTTAATGTAATCATTTAAATCATTTATATTTTTATCTGCCACTTCATCGTAAAAATCATAAGCATCTGTCTCATTGCTAAATCTTATAAATTGAATATTTCTGCTTTCTTCTTCAGTATATTGATCAATGTTATTGCTGTAGTAATCCTGAGCATCAACAGTATTTATATTTTCTTTTCTTTTAAAGTCATTAATGTTTACTTCAATAAAGTCTATAATAGTTTTCTCAGGAATTAGATAATTCGATTTATTATCCAAATAGTAATCATTGATTAAATTATTATTTGTATCAATTTTAACTTCATTCTTATTCAACAAAAAATAACTAATTGTTCTCTTTTCACCTTCATAGTCATATAGCTTATTGATAATTGCATCATTCATATAATTATCAGCATTAAAACTTTCAAAAATAATACCTTGAAAAATACTATTTTCTATTTCTCTCAGAAAAGCTTCTTCAGATTGAAAATTATTTAAAATAAAATTTTTGTACTTAATATTAGAAAACGTTTCATTGCTGTCTTTGAATTCATCTAGATTAGATATCACTGATTTCAAAGACTCTTCATTTAAATATATGCCCCTTTTTTTAGCATAATCATTAACCATTTTAGAATAAATTAGATCTTGTAGTAGTAGATTATGAAGTTTCAACTCATAAGCTTCTTTAAGGCTTAAATTTGAGTTAGTATTTTGATTATAATCTCTTACAGTTTGTTGAAACCTTATATAAAATTCATCGAGTGATATTTTTTCATTACCTACTTTTGCAGCAAGTTGACTATTGCCGGAAGAAAGTATATCTCCCACGCCCCAGAGGGCAAAACTTAAAACCATTATAGCAAGAAGTAATTTGCCAAAAATCGATGAAACTAAATTTCTTATTATATCTAACATTTTTTACTATGATGGTATAAATTAAAGTTTATAAAAGGAATAATTAGGAATGAAAAGGGTTAAATATACTATCGCTAATTGGAAGATGAATGGCTTAAATGGTGCTGTAAAGGTAGTAAATTCTATTGACAGGCATATTAAAAAAACAAGACATAAAAAATCTAAGGTTGTCATTTGCCCTCCTTTTACATTGTTGACTAATTTCATTAACACAAATACTGGAATTGATTTTGGGGGCCAAGACTGTCATCACTTAAATGAAGGTGCATTTACTGGATGTATCAGTGCTCAAATGCTTAAATCCACGGGATGCAAATATGTCATAATAGGCCATTCCGAACGAAGGGAGTATCAGAAAGAAACATCAAAAGAACTTAATTTAAAAATTGATATTGCAAGCAAGTATAATTTAAAAATTATTTACTGCATAGGCGAGAAATTAAGTGAAATAAAGATTAGAAAAAAGATTCTCAATAGTCAGCTCAGCTCACTTCCAAAAAAAATAAATATAAAAAATCTTATTATTGCTTACGAACCTGTATGGGCCATCGGGACAGGTAAAACCCCAACAATCAGTGAAATCAATAGTATACATTTAGATATTAGAAATTTACTCTCAAAAAAAATTGGTAAATCTAAAAGTCAAAATATCTCAATATTATATGGAGGGTCAGTCAATCCTTCCAATGCTAGTGATATTTTAAATTTAGATCAAGTAGATGGTGCTTTAGTGGGTGGCGCGTCTTTAAAATCAAAAGATTTTAGTAAAATAATTGATTCTTACTCATAATTAGATATATAACTCATTTTATGGAAACATCTTTATTAATAATCCACGCTATACTTGCAGTTGTATTAATTATTGTTGTACTCGTTCAAAGAGCAGAGGGCGGTGCACTTGGCATTGGGGGCGGTAGTGACGGCATGTCTCCTCGAGGAAGTGCTGACATATTAACAAGAACAACCGCAATTATTGCTGTATTATTTGTTATTACAAGTATAAGCCTAACTGTTTTAAGTTTAAAATCATCAGATAGAACGCTTAATTTTGAAGACACAGGCACAGAGCAAACGAAAGACGATTTAATTGAAGATTTACCTGAATTACCACAACTAGATTAATACCTTTGATTTAATAAAGACTCTGTAGTATAAGATACTTCCATGACGCGATTTATATTTGTAACAGGCGGCGTGGTTTCATCTCTTGGTAAAGGCTTAGCTTCTGCTTCTTTAGCTTCTTTACTTCAACATCATGGCTATAAAGTAAGGATTAGAAAATTAGATCCATATCTAAATGTTGATCCAGGCACAATGAGTCCATATCAACATGGTGAAGTTTATGTTACTGATGATGGTGCAGAAACGGATTTAGATCTTGGTCATTATGAAAGATTTACTGGCGTAGTTTCTAAAAAATCTGACAATATTACCTCTGGAAGAGTATATCAAAAAATTATAACAAGAGAGAGAAAAGGGGAGTACTTGGGTGCTACAGTACAAGTTATTCCACATGTTACAAATGAGATTAAAGAATTTATTTCAAACGATCTTGAGAAAGAAGATTTTGTGATATGTGAGATAGGTGGAACAATTGGTGATATTGAAAGCTTGCCTTTTATAGAAGCTATTAGACAATTTCACAATGATAATGGACATGCAAATTCATTATTTATTCATGTTACTTTGGTACCATACATTGCAAGTTCAGGCGAATTAAAAACAAAACCTACTCAACATTCAGTAAAAGAATTGAGGAGTTTGGGTATACAGCCAAACATTCTATTGTGCAGATCTGACAGAATAATACCTGAAGGAGAACGAAAAAAAATTGGTTTATTCTGTAATGTTCAACATAACTGTGTAATTCAAGCAATAAACGCAAATTCAATATACGAAGTTCCAATTAATTTTTATAATGAAGAATTAGATAAAAGAGTTCTAGAATATTTCAATTTAAATACAAATAAAACTATAGATCTTAAAATGTGGTCTCAAGTTTCTAAACATGTTCTTGAGCCTGAAGGAAAGGTCGTAATTGGAATAGTAGGCAAATATACAGGACTTGCTGATGCTTATAAATCACTGAATGAAGCACTATCTCATGGTGGAATTTTTAACAATGTAAAGGTTGAATTAAAATGGTTTGAGTCTGAAGAATTAAATAGTTCCAATACGTCAAGCTTATTAGCAAATTGTCATGGCATTTTAGTTCCTGGAGGATTTGGTGAACGGGGTTCGGAAGGAAAAATTGCAGCAATTAAGTATGCGAGAGAAAACAAAATACCTTATTTTGGAATATGTTTTGGAATGCAACTTGCAGTTATAGAAATGGCAAGAAATATATTAGGCATACAGGATGCAAATTCGAGTGAATTCTCTAATTGCAATAATTCAATTGTCGGCCTCATGACGGAGTGGACAACTTCGGATAATACGACCGAAAAGAGATCTAAAAATGACGACCTTGGCGGAACGATGAGACTTGGGTCATATGAAGCAAAATTAAGAAAGGGCAGTAAAATATATAATATATATAAAGACGAAATTATTAATGAAAGACATCGTCACAGATATGAAGTTAACAATAAATTTGCTGAAGAATTTGAGAACAAAGGTGTCATCTTTTCTGGTTATTCACCGGATGGACTGTTACCTGAAACTGTTGAATTGAAAGATCATCCATGGTTTATTGGAGTGCAATATCACCCTGAATTAAAATCAAAACCATTTGAACCACATCCTTTATTTAAGTCATTTATAGATGCAGCAAAAAAGATACAAAGATGAATAAAACAGTAAAATTGAATAATTTTGAATTTTCTAATTATGATAAATTAAATCTAATAGCTGGACCATGTGTTCTTGAATCCCATAGTCATGCTAAAAAAATGGTTGAGGCGCTCTTAGAAATTACTACAAAATTAAAAATTAATTTTGTTTATAAGACCTCTTTTGATAAGGCCAACCGTACCAGTTTACATTCTGAGAGAGGTTTAGGAATTGATGCTTCATTGGAAATATTTAAATCTCTAAAAGACGAATATAAGATAAATATTTTAACAGACGTACATAATGTATCTGACTGTGAGAAAGTAAAAAATTATGTTGATATAGTACAAATTCCAGCTTTTTTATGCAGACAGACTGATTTATTAATTGCTGCAGCAAGAACTGATTTAATAGTAAATATTAAAAAAGGCCAGTTTTTAGCTCCATTAGACATGATTAATGTCTCTAAAAAAATTGAAGAGAGCGGCAATAAGAAAATACTTTTGACTGAAAGAGGAGCTTCATTTGGCTATAATAATTTAGTTTCTGATATGAGATCACTTGAAATTATGAAAAGTGAGATAGGCTACCCTGTAATTTTTGACGCAACTCACTCCGTGCAATCACCCGGAGGAATGGGTGATAAAAGTGGGGGAGATAGAAAGTATGTGCCGGCTCTATCAAAAGCTGCTACTGCAGTTGGTGTTGCAGGTGTATTTATGGAAACTCATAATGATCCAGATAATGCTCCATCCGATGGACCAAATATGGTCAAATTAGAAGATATGAATGATTTGATAAAAAAACTCATTGAAATTGACAATTTAGTCAAAGAAAAATAAGTATCTAGAGATAACATAGATATTTATGCATTTTATAAAAAATATAGTTTCCAGACAAATATTCGACAGCAGAGGCAACCCTACTGTTGAAACAGACGTTTTTCTACCAAACGGTATTATGGGTAGAGCTGCTGTTCCATCTGGTGCATCAACTGGTAAAAATGAGGCTTTTGAATTAAGGGATAAAAAGAAGTCATATCATGGAAAATCTGTTTTAAAGGCAGTAGACAATGTCAATACCGTAATTTTTGATACAATTTCTGGTTATGATGTTCTTGAGCAGGAAGAAATTGATGAGACTTTAATAGAATTAGATGGAACGCCAAATAAAAAAAGGTTAGGGGCCAATGCGATATTAAGTGTTTCACTTGCCTGTGCTGACGCTGCTTCAAAGTATTTGGGCATTCCACTTTACAAATATTTAGGTGGCTCCAAGGCATTTAGAATGCCAACACCTATGCTTAATATTATAAATGGAGGAGCCCATGCAAATAATAATTTATCATTTCAAGAATTCATGATTATACCTGTAAAATGCAATACGTTTACAGAATCTATTAGAAAAGCATCCGAAGTTTTTCACACACTTAAACAAATTTTAGAAAAAAAGAATATATCAACTGCAGTTGGAGACGAAGGTGGTTTTGCGCCAAATCTAAAAAATGAGGACCAAGCCTGCGCACTAATAAAAGAGGCGATTACAAAAACAGGATATAAATTAGGAAAAGATTTCTTTTTGTCATTGGATGTTGCGGCATCTGAATTTTATAATAATAAAAAATATAAAATCCTATCAGAGAAAAAATCATTTTCTAGTGATCAATTTTCTGATTATTTAATCAAATTGTGTAAAAAATATTCTATTATTTCACTTGAAGACCCTTTTGCAGAAGATGACTGGAAAGCATGGCAAAAATTTAATCATAATTATGGATCTGAAATACAAGTTGTTGGGGACGATATATTTACAACTAATATAGATTTAATTTCAAAAGGCATAAAAATGAAAGCTGCAAACGCTGTCTTAATAAAGGTAAATCAAATTGGAACGTTAACTGAAACCATGAAGGCGATAGAACTTGCTCAAATAAATGGTTTAGAAACTATTATCTCTCACCGATCTGGTGAAACAGAAAATACGTTTATTTCTGATCTTTCAGTAGCAACTAATTCTGGTCAAATTAAAACAGGGTCAATGTCTCGTTCTGATAGAATTGCTAAATTCAACCAACTAATTAGAATTGAGGAATTTTTTAATTCTAAAAAATCATTAAAAATCAATAAGTTCTACTGATACAATACTTATTAAAGAGAACAAAAAGAGTCCAAAAGCATTTTTTTTATTTTTTTTCTACCTTTTTTATTCATTGAAATTGTCCTGATTCGCCAAATATGATTCTCTTACTCAACATGAATAAGATTGCTACATTAATGATGGCCATTAAGAATTATTATTCTTATTTTTTTCTTCCATTAATTTTAATATATTTATTATTCAATATTTTTGATGGAAATAACGGCCTCTTATCTCATTCTAGACTAAATGCAGAAATTGCGAATCTTGAGACAAAGGTAAAAAATATAAAAAGCAGCAATAGTTTATACGAGGTTAAAATCTCTTCTTTGCAAAAACATGACAAAAATACCGATCTAGTTGATGAACAGATAAGAAACGTTCTAGGCTACGGAAAAAATAACGAATTCATTATATTTTTTGACAATTAGTATCCACTTGAAATTACATTGAATTACCATTATTTATGATCATGTATCGATGCCAAATAATATATCTAAAGCTCTTTTAAGAAAGAAATTTTCTACAATTGACAGTCCAGTTAAGCCTGAGTGGATAAAGGTTAAGATCCAAATAGATAAAATTAACGAAATAAAGAAAACCTTAAAATCAAATAAAATTGTTACTGTATGTGAAGAAGCGATGTGCCCCAATATTTCTGATTGCTGGGCAAAATCCCATGCGACATTTATGATACTTGGAGATATTTGTACGAGAGCATGCAGTTTCTGCAATATCAGTACTGGCAAACCAAACCATGTTGATCATATGGAACCTATAAGAGTTGCAAATTCGGTAAAAAAATTAAAATTATCTCATGTAGTAATTACATCTGTCGATAGAGACGATCTTAATGATGGTGGAGCTAAACATTTTTCAAACACAATTAATGAAATAAAATTAAAATGTCCTAACACGACTATTGAAATATTAACTCCTGATTTTAGAAATAAAAAAAATTCGATTGAATTGCTATCTAAATGTCAAATAGATGTATTTAACCACAACTTAGAAACTGTTGAGTCTTTATATAAAACTGTAAGACCAGGCGCCAATTATAAACACTCACTATCTATTCTCAGGAATATTAAAAAATTAAACCCTAATCTATTTACCAAATCTGGAATAATGATCGGTTTAGGCGAGAAATTTTATGAAATTATGAAATTAATGGATGACTTGAGGTATAATGATGTGGATTTCATTACCATTGGTCAATATTTAAGACCCACAAGAAACCATCATCCGGTAATTAAATATCATAGCCCCGATTACTTTCACAAACTTTATGAAGAAGCTATGAGTAGGGGGTTTAAAATAGCATCTTCATCACCCTTTACAAGATCGTCATATCATGCAGAAGATGACTTTAAGAGATTGAAATATATAATGTTGAATGCCTAAGCAAGAAGAAAGCAAAACTGTTAATTATTCAAAAGATCAAATGTTTGATCTAGTTGCCGATATTGACCGTTATGATGAATTTCTTCCGTGGTGTAACAATTCTAAAATAATCAATACAAGTATAAAAGATGATATTAAAATTGTTATTGCTGACCTAGAGATCGGTTACGATCAATTTGTTTATACCTATCGCAGTGAAGTTAAGCTTCATAAAGATAAAAGTCAAATAAATGTTCGGAACTTAGATGGGCCTTTTAAATATTTAGAAAATAATTGGAAATTTGTAACTGTAAACGAGTCTGAATGTGAAATTCAATTTAAAATTGATTTTGAATTAAATATTACACTTTTTGATATCCTTATGAGAAAATTTTTTGATCTTGCTTTTCAAAAAATGGTCGATGCGTTTATTAGTCGTGCAAATGAAATATATTAGATTTTTGATAAATTCTTAATAATTTCTTTTAATATGAACTCAGTGCTCTTTTCTTGAATTCTTTTCCTCGTTCTTTCTCTAAAAATTTTTTTAATTGTTGTATAATAATATTTATTTTTTATTTTTGTACCCAGTCCAAAATAAACACAACCAACTGGTGTTTTTGAACTTCCTCCATCAGGCCCCGCAACTCCAGTGACAGATACTAATATTTCGCTACTGCTAATTTTTTTTAAACCTTTGACCATTGATAAAGCAGTCTGATGGCTTACAGCTCCATATTTATTAATTGTTGTTTCAGGGACTTTTAAAAGACGTTTTTTTAATTTATTAGAATATGAAACAACAGAGCCATCAAAAAAATCTGAGGATCCACTAATACTGGTTAATTTGCTACTAATCATACCACCAGTGCACGACTCGGCTAGACAAATACTAAACAGTTTTTCTTTTCTTAATTTCTTGATCTTTTTTATATAACTAAGCATTTAAAAATAAAATTATTTTGTAGAACATAATTATTATAAGAGAATAAATGCCGGCAACAACATCATCCATAATTACACCATTAGCACCTTTAATATTTTCTACCTTATTAACTGGATAAATCTTAAAAATATCAAATAATCTAAAACTGCTAAAAGCCAATAAAACCTCGTATACATTAAATTGTAATAAAAAGATTAATGGTAATGATTGACCAATAAATTCATCAACTACAACCTCCGAGGGATCGTCTTTATTTTCCTTTCTTAAATAAATATTGATAGCTTTAAATGAACAAATAAAAACTATTATAATTATAATATAAAAGAAATAAATATTTAGGTAGTTTATTGAAATATACCACACAAGAATCGCGAATAGTGAGCCAAAAGTGCCTGGTGCAATTCGGATATAACCAATTCCAAATACTGTAACAAAGACCTTGATTAAAAAAATCATAAATTCATTATTTTTATTGTAGTCCAACAAGCAACTGCTTTAGATTTACCTATAATACCAATGTTATCTGCAGTCTTTGCTTTCACATTTATATTTTTCTCATCACATTTCATTAATGAAGAAATATTTTTTCTGATTAATTTTTTATATTTTTCAAGCCTTATTTTTTGACAAATTATAGTACAATCAATATTGCTAATAATTGAATTATCTAGTTTGATTATTTTTTTTATTTCATCTAATAAAACTACTGAGGAAATGTTTTTATATTTTTTTTCTGGAGGAAAATATGTGCCAATATCTCTTTTATTGTTTGCTCCAAGCAAGGCATCAATTAAAGAATGTATAACAACATCACCGTCAGAGTAGCCAATAGCCTGGTAGTTGCATCTAATTTTTAATCCAGCTAATGATAGATAATTTCCGCTTTTAAGTTTATGTATATCAAAGCCACTCCCATATTTAATATTAAAATTAAGAATCTTTTTTAAAGTATCAATATCATTTTTTTTTGTTATTTTTATGTTTTCTTTACTAGCCTCAATGTACTTTATCTTTAAATTTTTGTTTCTTTCGATGACACCGAGATCATCGGTAGGATTAATTTTTATTTTTGAAAGATTATCTCGAAAAAATTTAAATTTAAATACTTGTGGTGTTTGATAGTATTTATAATTATTTCTATTAATTGATCTATTTTTTTTTCTAATTGTATCTTCAATTTTAGATGCTGGTACCGCACAATGATATTTTTTACTATTCATGCTCGATATTAGTTCAATTATAATATTTTTTGTAAATGTAGGTCTCGCTGCATCATGGATCATTAAAAATTCGTAATTATTTGAATTGATATTTTTTATAGCCTGCTTGAGGCTGGCAAATCTCGTTTTGCCGCCATAAACCAATTGATTTTCAGTGTATTTCAATAATAAATTTTTTTCGTTTTTAGTTATTTTTTTTGGAATAGTAATATATATAGAGTCTTTGTTTAAATATTTTGTTATATTTTTAAGCGTTATTTCTATAATTGGAGTGCGATGCACCTTATAAAAGAGTTTTGATTTTGAGCTGTCAAATCTTGAGCCATTTCCTGATGCTAATACGACACAAGCAATTTTTGATTTTTTATAAGACATAGTAAAATATTATATAGCTTATTAACTGTCCATAATGAACAATAAATACATTAATATTTCAGTTTTGAATCTGCGTATTATTTTGTTGATTTTAGGTTCGTTAATATTTATTGGCTTATCTTTTGTCTTACTCTTTTATCAGAGAACCAATACAGCTAGTACACTTGAGTATTCAAATATATATATATTATTTGCAGCTCTTTTAACTTTAATATTAATATTTTCACTTATTTACCTATTATTTCCAATCTATTTAAGGGTCAGAAGAAAAAAAATAAGCACACTTAATAGTAAATTTACATTATATTTTATACTCATTGCACTTACGCCATCTATTTTTCTTGGTATTATCGGTTTGGTATTAATTAATTTTGGTATCAATGATTGGTTTAATTCAAAAATTAACAATGTAATTAATAATTCAGTATTTGTTGCTGAAAGTTACTTGGAAGAGCATAAAGAGACTATTAAAGGTGATGTATACGCAATGTACAACGATCTTAACTCTTCAAGTGATGTTCTATCAAATGATAACAATAAATTAGCAATTGCATTAAGGACTCAATCTTTAATTAGAGCACTTCCTGAGGTATATGTAATTACTAGACAGGGTGCTATTTCGGCAAAAGCATTTGATAACAATATTCTACAATATAGTCCGCCAGAAAATTCATTTGTAAGAGCTGATGCAGGGGAAATGGCCATTATGTCATCAACTATAGTTAACAAAGTTTATGCACTGGTTAAGTTAAAAAATTATGAAAATTCATACTTATTTGCAGGCAGATCCATGGATGCAAATGTGATAAGCGCTTTAAATGACACTGTTTCGGCTAAAAATGAGTATACATTTCTTGAAAATAATAGAGATCAAATAAGCCTTATTTTTGTACTTATCTACATTGTTATATCATTAGTGCTTATTCTACTCTCCACATTTATAGGATTAAAATTTGCAGAAAAAATTGTCTTGCCTTTATCGATGGTAATAAAAGCTACCAATAATATCAGTAAAGGTAAGTATGAAGATAAAATTGAAAAAACAAATGATTACGTAGAATTAAATCGTTTGGCAGAGTCATTTAATAAAATGAGTGCTGATATAATAAGACAACGCAAACAAATTTTAATTTCAGAAAAGCATGAAACTTGGTCTGATATAGCTAGAAAAATTGCACATGAAATTAAAAATCCACTTACTCCTATACAACTTTCATCCGAAAGATTGGAAAAGAAAATAAAAAATACAGCAATTGATAATAATGAAATTACTGATTGTATAGAAACTATAAGGCGTCAGGTTAATGAAATAGGATATTTAGTTGATGAATTTTCAAACTTCGCGAGGCTACCAAATCCAATATTAGAGAAACAAGATATCTATGAAATTATTATCAATATAATTAATGATTATAGAGATAATTATAAAATGATTAATTTTGAATGTAATTTTTCAAGAAATAAATATGAAATGTTGATAGATAAATCTCAGATATCAAGAGTATTTCAAAATCTTATAATTAATTCAATTCAATCAATACAAGAGGCAAATGTATCTGTCGGTAATATCATTGTAGAGTCTTCAGTTACTAATGATTATTTAAATATTTTAATATTAGATAATGGTGTAGGATTAAAATATGAAAAAAATGAACTTATAAAACCTTATTTTACTACAAAAAAAAGAAGAGGCGGCTCTGGTTTAGGTCTAGCGATTGTTGAAAAGATATTATTTGATCATAATGCTGAATTTTATATTGAAAATAGAAATGATGGAACTGAAGGAGCGAAAGTTGATATTAAGTTTGATAACAAAATATGAATAAGAAAAAAATACTCATAATCGATGATGAAGTCGATATAGCCAATAATATAAAGGCAATTTTAAGTGATGAAAATTATAACACATCAATCGCGCATAATTCTAAAGATGCCTTGCAACAATTGTCTGATAATAATTATAGCTTAATAATACTTGATGTTTGGTTAACTAATTCTGACCTAGATGGAATTGAGATATTAAAAAAACTAAGGGAAACGACTTTAACGCCGGTTATTATTATATCTGGTCATGGTAATATTGAAATGGCTGTCAAGGCAATCAAAGAAGGTGCTAACGAGTTTATTGAAAAACCTTTTACAACTGAACGGCTTTTGTTATCTGTGAGTAGGTCTATAGAATTGTATGAAATCAAATCTGAGAATGAACGATTAAAACATGAAAATATTTACGATTATAAATTTATTGGAGAGTCTTTAGCTATTAATAAAGTTAGAAATTTAATCAAAAAGGTTGCACCAACTACTAGCAGGGTAATGATCTATGGAGATTCTGGAACAGGCAAAGATATTGTGGCACGTGAAATACACAAATACTCAAACTTTAATGATGGTCCATTTATTGCAATAAACGCTGCATTGATGGAGCCTGAAAATATAGAAAAAGAATTTTTTGGTTACAATGAAAACGATGTCGACAAGCAAGGCTACTTTGAATTAGCTTCAAATGGAACTATATTTATTGATGAAGTAGGTGAAATGCCGTTGCAGACTCAGGCAAAAATTTTAAGAGTCTTAACTGATAAACAGTTCACGAAAGTGGGGGGAAGCAAAATTATCGACCTTAAATGCAGAATTATATGCTCCTCAATACAAAATCTTGAAACACTGATTGATGAAGGTTCGTTTCGTAAAGATTTATTTCATCGTTTAAATGTGGTTAGTATTATATTGCCGAAATTGATCGAGCGATTAGATGATATTGACGATTTAATTAAATATTTTACTAAATTATTTACAGGGGATATTAAAAGACATATTGATTTAATACCAATAATAAAATCTAAGTATATAAATTATGAGTGGCCTGGTAATATAAGAGAATTAAGAAATATAATTGAAAGACACATTATACTTGGTGATAAATATGAAGAGGATGTAGACACGTCCCATGATAGTGAAATAACGAACCAAAATGTTATATCCTTGCCTCTTAAAAATGCTAGAAAAGTATTTGAAAAAAACTATCTCCAATCACAAATAAACCGGTTTGATGGAAATATATCTAAAACAGCTTCATTTATTGGTATGGAAAGATCCGCATTACACAGAAAGCTTAAACAACTCGGTTTAACAGAAGACTTAAAAAAATGAAAGTTATAATTTGTGGAGCGGGCAAAGTCGGTACAAGTATAGCGAAACATTTAGTTTCGCAAAAAAATGATGTTACTGTAATTGATCAATCTTTGGAACTTATAAATGATATAAAAGAAAAAGTTGATCTTAAAACTATTAATGGCTCAGCGTCAAATCCATCAATATTAAAAAAGGCTGGAGCTGAAGAAACAGATATGATCATAGCTGTTACTTTGCATGATGAAATTAATATGGTTGCCTGTCAAATGGCACATACCTTTTTCAAAATTCCTAGAAAAATAGCCAGATTGAGATCTGAAGATTTCTTAAATCCTATTTGGAGAGATCTTTATAACGCTGATAATATGCCAATTGATTTAATAATTAGTCCAGAATTAGAAGTTGCCAAATCTATTGAAAGACAATTAAAAGCACCTGGTGCCTACGATGTTGTGCCATTTTTAAATGATGAAATTGAATTATTGAGCTTACCGATAAATGAAAATTGCCCACTTATTGATACAAATTTGAAAAGTATTCATGAATTATTCCAAGAAAACTCAAATAAAGATAAAGATTTGCGGGCTTCTATTTTAGGAATAAATCGTGGAGATAATTTGTTTATTCCAAAAAAAAGCGACTCTCTTCTAAATGGAGATCTTGTTTATATTCTTTCTGATAAAAATCATGTTAAAAGAACTATGAGTGCCTTCGGCTTAAATGAAAAACCAATAAAAAAAATTATTATTGTTGGCGGTGGAAATATAGGTTTTAATCTGGCAAAAGATATAGAAATACATCACTCAGATATTTCAGTATGTATTATTGAAAACAATAATGAAAGAGCAAAGTATATTGCTGATCAACTTGGAAATACTTTAGTCTTAAATGGAGATGGCCTAGATCAAAATATATTAGATGAAGCTAATATCGGAGACACTGATATGATGCTGGCTTTAACAAATGATGATGAAACTAACATAATTATTTCAGCTGTCGGCAAAAAAAATAATTGCGAGTCTCTAATTTTAGTAAATAATTCAGAATATAATAAATTAAAAGATGTTTTAGGAATAAGTAAGGTAATTGATCCAAGAAAAATTACAGTTTCAAAAATATTAAAACACGTACATCGTGGAAGAATAGAATCAGTTTATTCCATAGGCAATAATCAAGCAGAACTGATTCATGCTCAGGCACTTAAATCGTCAAAATTGCTAAATAAATCAATCAAAGAATCAAACTTACCAAATGGAATGAGGATTGGACTTATGAAAAAAAAGGACCAAATAATTATTCCAAATAAAGAAACTATTATTGAAGAAAATGACGAAATACTATTTTTCTGTATGACTGAAGATTTAAAAAATGCAGAAGATCTATTTAAAATAAGAGAGGCTTATTAGTGTCCAGAATTTCTTACGTAAATGGCAATTATTGTGAACACAAAGACTCTTATGTTCACATTGAAGATAGAGGATATCAATTTGCTGACGGTGTTTATGAAGTATTTGGTATTATTAATAAAAAAATTGTTGATTACGATGGTCATATAAATCGTCTATTTAGATCTTTAGAAGAAGTACGAATGAACTCTCCAATTAACAAATTGTCATACTACTTCCATATTAAACGACTCATAAAAATCAATCGAATTGATGATGGCTTAATTTATTTACAAATTACAAGAGGTGTAGCTGAAAGAGATTTTAAATTTCCAAAAAATGCAAGACCTTCATTAGTTATGATTGCTAAAGGTATTTCTCTAGACACTTATGACAATATTTTTAAAAGAGGAATTAATGTAAAGACAGTAAAAGATTTAAGGTGGAAAAGAGTTGATATAAAAACAATTAATTTATTAGCTCCAGTTTTAGCTAAACAAGAGGCTAATGATCATCATTGTCAGGAAGCATGGTTAATTGATGAAGATGGTTTTGTAACAGAAGGAAGCTCAAGTACAGCATGGATACTAAAGAAAAATATTTTATATACAACTCCATTATCAAACTCTATTTTGAACGGTATAACACGGCAATCACTGATAAAAGGTTTAAAAAAAAATAAATTAAGATTAAAAGAAAAAAAATTTAATATTGATGAAATTAAAGAAGCGGATGAGGCCTTCATAACAAGCGCTACTCAATACGTAATGCCAGTGGTAAGTGTTGATAATTTTAAAATAGGCAATGGTAAAGTAGGGAAGTATGCCAGTATTTTTAGCAAAGCTTACATGGAGGCTGTAAAATTATCATAAAAAAAAATACAACAAGAAGTTTAATCGTACATCCTAAAATAGGAAGAGAATTTAATAATGAAACTTTTGAAATGTATAATGAAATTCAAAGTCTTGTTTTAAATTTAAATATAGAAGTAATAATTAAAGAAATAATAAAAATTAAACAGAAGAATCCCTCGACTTTTTTAGGTAAAGGAAACTTATTAAGGTTAAAGGATAAGATAATTAAGTATAAAATAGATTTATTAATTATTAATAATAATCTATCCCCATCTCAACAAAGAAACTTAGAGAAATTACTTAATATCAAAGTTACTGATAGATCTGGTATAATAATTGAAATTTTTAGCAAAAGAGCCTCAACAAAAGAAAGTAGATTACAAGTAGAGCTAGCAGAATTGATTTATAGGAAATCTAGATTAGTAAGAGCATGGACACACCTTGAAAGACAAAGAGGAGGAACAACATTTATTGGAGGACCTGGTGAGCTTCAAATTGAATTAGACAAAAGATTAATCCAGTCTAAGATTGTTAGAATAAAAAAAAGGTTAGTTAAAGTTAAAGCTCGCAGAAAAATACAAAGGAAATCTAGACTAAATAGTAACTTTCAAACATTCGCACTTGTTGGCTATACAAATGCAGGTAAGACAAAATTATTTAATAAGCTAACAAAGAAAAAACAGTCAAGCCAAAATAAATTATTTGAAACGTTAGACACAAAAATAAGTAAGTTTTATTTAAATGATCATCAAGTTGGTATAATTGATACTGTTGGATTCATAAATAATATTCCCACTCAGTTAATAGAGTCATTTCACGCAACATTAGAGGAGATTAATTCAGCAAATTTTATAATAAATGTAATTGATGTAAATGATATAAATGCTCACGATAAAATATTAACTACAAAACGTATTTTGAAGGAAACAGGTGTAAGTGAAGATAAGATATCTAAAATGATAAATGTTTATAATAAGATTGATTTAAGTAATTCAAACTTTAAGCAAACTCAAAATAGAATATTTATAAGTGCTCTAACGGGGGAGGGGATTGAAAATCTTAAAGACAGCATAGAAAGGAAACTTACTTAATCTCCTCAATAATAATTTTAATAGGCCCATTCTTTGCTTCATATCCGATGAAGTCATTATTATTGTTTTCAGAATAAATTACTTTTATATAGTCAGATGCAGCAAATACATCTGAAACCTTTTCATCCTTTTTATATCCACCAAGTCTGATTTGATTTGCTTCACATTCAATTGAATTATTATTTTTTGTAATATTTGTAAAAACTACGTCATATCTTCGTTTGCCATCAAATATTTTGAATTTATTTTTGCATTCTTCAGTTTTGTCATAATCAAGTAAATTTAGGAAAAATGAAGAAGGATCAATTGTTCCAACTAACATGTCGTCACTAACAATGGATAGTTGTGATTTATCAACTTTTGGTAAATTAATGATTTTTTCAACTGCATTGTTTGAGTAGCTCATTTCAACATATTTTTCCTTTTTTTTACGAGTATACTTATACAAGTAGTTAGTGGGTCTGTATATGTTATCAATTACACCGTCTACCTGACCGTTTCCATTAACCTGATTAATGAATTCAACAATGTTTTTGGATCTAATACTAAAATCATAGAAATATTTTTGATTTTTAATATTTAAAGATGTAGCAATTTCCATTACTGAAACTTTAGGAACCAATGGTAATTTGGCATAAATATTGAATTTCCTTTCTAGATCAATTGTATCTGCTAAAGTGTAAGATGAGCAAAAAACTAAAAATAAACACAAATAAATTTTTTTAATTGACGTCATTAGCTATGAAAATACTACACATTTCAAATTTTGTCCAAAAACAGCAAGGACGTCTATTTTGGAATCATTGTTTTAAAATTAATAATGGTTTTATTAGAAATGGACACAATATCTGCTTATTCAGTGATAGAGATATGAGTAGAATGAATAGATTGAATAAATTAAACAATAATAATTCTCTCAATAAAGAATTATTAGCAACTTTTAAAAATTATGATCCTGACATTGTTGTTTTGGGTCACGCAGATAAAATTCACAATAGAACACTTCAAGAGTTTAAAACGATTAAAAAGGATATTAAAATAATTGAGTGGAGCGTAGATAATTATTATTTAGATGATACAAAAAATAAATTTACAAAAAGAACTAATTTAATTGATGCTTTTTTCATTACTAATGCCGATGAATCAATTAAGTCATGCCTTAATGATAATAACTCAATATCATTTTTCCCAAATATATTTGACTCATCAATAGAGCAGTTAAAGATTTTTGAAAATAATTCTTTTGAACATGATATATTTTATGCGTTAAGTTACGGAGTCGGTTCCGGTAAGATAAAAACAAAAAAATCTGATTATGATAGAGAGGTCTTTCTAGATTTTATAAAAAGTGAATATCCTGAAATTAAAACAAATTTTTTTGGTTATAACAATATTCAACCTGTCTGGGGAGCTGAATTTGAAAGGGAAATTAGTAAATCACCAATTAGCTTAAACCTAAGTAGAAAGCCTCACCTAAAATATTATAGTTCAGATAGAATATCGCAATATCTTGGAAATGGATCTTGTATATTTGTAGATAAAAATTCCCAATTAGAAGACTTATTTTCAAATGATGAAGTTGTTTATTTTGATTCTGCCGATTTAAACGATTTTGGAAAAAAGATTTACTACTATGTTTCTAATAAAAATGAAGCAAAAAGAATTGCGAAGAAGGGATGGGAGAGGGGTCATAAAAGTTATAATGAGAAAATTGTAACTAAGTATTTTTTAGATATAGCAATTAATAAAAAACCATCTACAGAA
This sequence comes from uncultured Pelagibacteraceae bacterium, assembly GCA_902519835.1. Classification (GTDB taxonomy): domain Bacteria; phylum Pseudomonadota; class Alphaproteobacteria; order Pelagibacterales; family AG-422-B15; genus CACNXQ01. Next base: position 26,445 of record CABYLU010000003.1, on the reverse strand, counting down.
TATAGTTGGCCCATCAATCAATACTTCTTATAAGCCCAACTTTTAAAAAAAATTGGGCTTATAATTTAATTATTAATTATTTTTTGGACCCCAAATAGTTCCTAAAATCATTATAAGAACTACAAGCAGGAACAATGATCCTGCTAAACCTGGATAGGCCTGTGGTTCACTGAAATTTGAGTAATACTCAAGAAATCCCTCAGCGGCAGCAGACATTTCATATCCATCTGGCATTACTTCTTTAATTCTTTCCAATGTTGTATAAGTTCCAGTAATGATTCCCTGATTAACAGTCCATGCAATATAAGTTCCATAAACAACTAGAACTCCAAATAGTGACGACAATACTTTAGTTGCCACATTCATATCAGATCTGTCTCGGACCTGTATTGCCATTCTTAGTGAAAGCCAAATTGCAAGTATTGTACCTATAAATACCATTGCATTGGCAGCTCTACCCATTTGATAGATAGTAAATGTAGCTATTTCAGGTTGAGCTAGTTGATATAATTGCATTGCTTCTTCCATATATTTACTCCTTTGTTATTTTAAAATAGAATGAAGTATTTTGAGCTTTTATAAATATTAAGAATTAGCTATATAATTATATTCGTATAATATATATTATGTAAAATATAATATTTAGTTTAATTTCAATGCTTTGTTTTAATTAAATAATTTTATACATTAAAATAAAGTGATACTTGACTAAAATTATATAACTAATTGAAAATAATGAATTATTTAGTATTAAGAAACGACGGTATAGGTGATTTGATAGTGTCTACATGTGGCATTAGTCAATTACGTATGATAGACAAAAAAGCACATATAACCTTAATTTGCTCAGACAGAAATAGAGAATACGCTAAAATACTTAAAAAAGATGGCCATATTGATCGTCTTTATAACTTAGATGATATTAATAGTTTAAGTCAAACATTGAAATTTATTTCAATTTTAAGAAAAATATCCTTCGAACATATATTTATACTTAAATCTGACTGGAAAAACTTAACAATCTCTCTTTTTTGTAAGTCAAAAAATATTCACGCAATCAATCCAACTAAGATTAGAAAGATGTCAAATAAAACAATATACAAATACCCCCTATTCCTCTCAAATAAGATTTTCAAATCTACAGAAATAATAAATTCAATAAATATTCAGGGAGTTGATATTAAGACCAAAATGGGTACTCATTATAGAGAACTTTTTAATAAAGCTCTTAATATTAAAAAAACTAAATTAGTATATATAAAGCCCAATTCGGTTAATAAATTTAAAAGTAAAATTAAAAAGATATTTATACCATTAAAAATTAAAAAACAAAGTACAGTATTATTTCATATAGATGAAAAATGGAGTGATATAAATGTATCAAAGAATTTCATAATAAACTTGCTTGAAGAGATAACAGCAAATAGAAAAATAAATTTGATTGTTACTAATGGAAAATATAGCACTGGTTTAAATAGTGAAATATGGAATTTTTATAAATTAAAAAAAATTAATAATAAAAATAATATTTATAAAAGCCAAAAAAATAAAAAAATATATTTTATAAAAAAAAGCAATATTGCAGAATTAATAGGTATTGCTTCAAATACCAGCCTTATCTTTCATATACATGGATCACTTACACACATTTCAAGTATTCTTCAGGTCCCTATTGTGGATGTAATTAGAAATCAATCATCTAAATATTTTTATAAATGGAGACCTAATTTTAATGAATATACGCAAATAGAAATTAAAAATTTAAAAAATCCACAAAAATACATAAAAAAATATTTATAATTACTTATGTTGTTTAATCTCAACGATACTTGAGCCTGACAAATAATTAATATCCTTTTTTATTTGTGCTCTTTTGTCGTTAAAGATGTAGACTTTTCTTGCTAAATCGATAAAGCTTTTATCGAATTTTTTAAGTCTCTCACATCTTCTTTTTCTATTTTCAATATTCCAAAGTTTCTCATTTATTGATTTTAAAAGAAGATATTTTCTTTTGATTTTAGTGCTTGTTAAACCCTTTGAATTTGCTATTTTTTTTAATTTAGACAATTCATATTTTATTAATTTCAAATCATCTTTATTTTTAATTTTCTTTGTCTTAATATCTAAGATTGATATTTTATCAAAAAGTTCACCTATCGATACTGGAACATTTATTAGCATGTGAATTAAGCTATAGAGATAGCATCTACCTTTTTAAATAGTTTAAAAAAATTATCGGAGGTAATCTTTTCAACTTCCGCTTCATCAATACTTAGAATATCACTGATTTGTTTAATTGTATGAACTATGAATGCTGGAATATTAGTCTTTCCACGATTAGGTATTGGAGCTAAAAATGGTGAGTCTGTTTCTACTAATATTTTATCTCTGTCTGTTTGAGAGACAATATCCCTTAGATATGAAGATTTCTTAAACGTAATAATTCCACTAAATGATATATAAAAACCAATATCCATCATCTCTCTTGCAAATTTCTCAGACCCCGTAAAACAATGTATGACTCCAGTAAGATTAGTATTCTTTTTATATGAGTAAAGTATATCTTTCGTATCTTTTTCTGCATCCCTACTATGAACAACTATCGGCAGGTTGTGTTCTAAAGCAATATCTATATGCTTTTCAAAAGACTTAATTTGGTCTTTCTTTTTGCTATGATTATAATAAAAATCTAAACCTGTCTCCCCCACTGCTATAGTTTTTTTATTATTTTTTATAATATTGTCGATTTTAATGAAAATGTTTTTATTTAAATTCTCCGTCTCATGAGGATGAATTCCTACACTATTATAAATTTGCTTATAATTATTACTGAGGCTTAAAATTTCATTAAATTCTTTTTCTTTCGTAGCTATATTTAATAAAAGACTGATATTGCTTGCTTCACATATATCAATTATTTCATGGATTGGTTTTTCATATCTACTTGATATTAAATGACAGTGACTATCAATAATCATGATTGAACCCTGTTAAATAAATGGTTTACCCTTGATAATTTATTTCCATGTAAATTGATAGTTTTCATATTTTCAAATAATAATTTGGTTTCAGAAATACCCATAATTTGTAATATTTTTATAGATACATCTGGCATGATTGGATGAATAAATATCGCAATATTTTTAATTTGGTCGACTGTCACAGCTAGTACGTTTAAAAATTTGTCATTGTCATTTTTTTCTAATTCCCATGGTTTATTATCATTAAAATATTTATTTACTTTGCCAATGTACTCCCAAACTAGCCTAATATAGTCATGTATCTTAAATTCATTTACAAGGTTTGACCCCTTCATAAGCAATTCTTCGCAAGATTTATCTAAAAGAAGCTCTTCATTTCCTTTATTTGTTATTTGAGGAATAGTTGAGTCTAGTCTTTTTTCTATCATTGAGAGTGATCTTTGGCATAGGTTGCCAAGGTCATTTACTAAATCACTATTAATTCTGTTTATTAAAGCATTTTTTGAAAAATCTCCATCATTTCCAAATGGAACTTCTCTTAATAAAAAATACCTAAACTGATCAAGGCCATAATTATTAATAATTTCAATTGGATCTATTACATTGCCTAAAGATTTTGATATTTTATTGCCTTCATTTGTCCACCATCCATGAGCAAATATTTTTTGGGGTAGATCTAATTCTGCTGCCAATAAAAATGCCGGCCAATATACTGCATGATGTCTCAAAATATCTTTACCAACGATATGAACTACATTGTTCCAGTATTCCTTCATAGCATTTTCGTTTTCATTTAGATAATTAATTCCATTTGTGTAACAGGTTAATGCATCTAACCATACGTACATAATATGAGATTCATTTGTTGGTGTTTTTATTCCCCATTTAAAAGATGTTCTTGATACAGATAGATCATTTAAACCTGACTCTACAAATTTAATAACTTCATTTCTTTTTGAAGCAGGACTTATAAAATTTGGATTACTACTATACAAATCTAATAATTTATTAGACCATTCTGAAAGCTTAAAAAAATATGATTTTTCAGTAATCCATTCAACGGGACCACCGGTGACGGTTTTAAAAGAGCCATCATTCTGTTTTACTAAATCTTTCTCATTATAAAATGTTTCATCACTTATTGAGTACCATCCAGTATATTCCCCTAAATAAATTTGATTTCTTTCATAAAGTCGTTTCCATAAATATGAGGCTCCGTCAATATGTCTTTCTTCAGTGGTTCTTATAAAATCATTATTTGATAAATTTAACGAGACAGTAAGATCTCTAAAAATCTTTGAATTTTGATTGCAAAGTTCTATAGGCTCTATTTTTTTTGCTTCAGCTGCTTTTTGTATTTTTAGTCCATGTTCATCTGTTCCAGTTTGGAATCTCACGTCATATCCTTTAAGAGACATAAATCTTGCAATAAAATCTGTAGCAACAGAGGTATATGCATGGCCTATATGAGGCTTGTCATTTACATAATAAATTGGTGTTGTTATATAGTATTTGTTAGACATTTTTTATTTTATAAAAAAGAGAAACAATCAGAGTGGTATAATCTAGATTTAAACTTTTAAAATAATTTCTGTAAGTTTTAACAATTTCTGAGATTTTAAGCAAATTAAGAACTTCCTTTTCTTTTCCTTGTCTAGCCATGGCCTTTACTTCGCAAGACGTTATTAAGTAGATATAATCAAAAAAAATAGAAATATCCTCATCTTTAGTAAACATTTTTGAAATAAAATTAGAATAATGTGATGCTGTATTTGATTTTATTAACTTACGATCATTCAACAATTCTCTAAAATGATCCTGAATTTCATATAGTTCATGATTTATAAAATTTCTAGAAAGACTCAAAGATCCGTTTGTTAGATTGAAGAGGTCTCTATTAGTGGAATTGTCACTTTTTAAATTCTCAAAATAAATTTCTTCGTTTAATTTAGAAAAATTTAAGAAATAAGATCTTGATTTAATTGTTTGTAAAACTTTAGCCTTATTATGATTTATGATTATAAAATGAGAATTTTTATTTGGTTCTTCTATTAATTTAAGCAGTGAATTACTAGCTTCTATCGAAAGATCGTCAATTATTTTAATTATACATACTCTCTTTTGATCAATTTCATCTTTTGTTTGAAAAAATGTATGAACATTAGATATATCATCTCTATAGATTTGGTTTTTAAATCTTTTTTTATCTTCTAAATAAATTTTCGTAATCATATAGACAAATGGTGAATTTTTACGATTTTCATTCGAGCAAATATTAAGAAAATCTTCAAATGTATGATCAATATTATTTTTAACAATTAATTCTGAAAACGATATCGCTATATTTGATAAAAGTTCGATTTCCCAACCTGATAAAATAATAGATTGAGGTAAATTATTTTTGTATAGACTGAAAAGCTTTTCCTTTTGTTTAATATAAACTTGATCTATACCGATCATATTCTTTTGCTTTTCCCTAATATTTTCCATATATTTTCTGAAATTTTATTTTTATCCTGACCAGCATCAATAATTTTAATTCTACTTTTGTTTGTTTTGGCAATTTTCAAAAAAGAGGTTCTTACTTTTCTATGAAAGCTTATATGCATATTCTCATACCTTAAATCATTGTTACCTTTTCTTTTTGATCTAGCTAGACCTGTCTTAGGTTCAATATCAAGGAGAAATGTTATACTTGGCACTAGGTTGTTAATTAGAATTTTATTTAGTGAATTTATAAGTTTAAGGTCAACTTTTTTACCGTATCCCTGGTATGCCGTGGTTGAGTCAATGTATCTGTCACATAATACCCAATATCCTTTTTTTAAATTAGGCATAATGACCTTATCTATGTGGTCTTTTCGCGCAGCAAAAAGTAGCATTGTTTCAACTGCACCAGACCATTTTTGATTTTTATCTTTTACAATTAAATTTCTTATTTTTTCAGCTTCTTTTGTCCCGCCTGGCTCTCTAGTAATTATAACCTTTCTTTTTTTTGATAATTTTTTAGCAAGAAGTTTTATTTGAGTTGATTTGCCAGACCCTTCTCCGCCCTCAAAAGATATGAATCGTGAATTAATCACCTATCAGACAAATAAATTAACAATAGATTGATAAATGTAGCTAAAAAACCTAGAAAAAATATTTGCCCTTTTTAGTTCATTTGTAGAATAAACATCAAAATACTCAGATGACTCATTAGGTATGTTTACTTTTAATTGTCCAATTTTTGTCCCAGCGGTAACTGGGAAGCTTATTTGACTATCCAACTCAATACTAAAATCCAAACTCTTATTTTTTGTTTTAGGAACTGTTAAAATTATATCTGATGAAGCGCTAACTGATGACAACGACTCATTTGAACCAGGAACCTTGATTAAGTCAATTTCTTGAGACTTTTTAAATAGCTCAATATTTTCATATTCTCTAAATGCCCAAGTAATAAGTCTTGATGAGCCCTGAGACCTTTTTTGCTGTGTACTAAAACCGTTTGTTACAGAAATTACTCTTCGATTTCCTTCAACGGCAGATGCTGCAAGTCCATAACCTGAAATTGATAAATGACCTGTTTTAAGGCCATCTACACCCATCTTTTTGTATAATAATGGATTTCTATTTTTTTGTTTTATTCCAGACCATTCAAATTCAGTTTCAGCAAATAAATGATAATACTCTGGAAACTCATTGATTAAATATTGAGATAAAATTGCTATGTCGTATGCAGTCGAATAATTGTCGTTGCTGTGCATACCTGTTGAGTTAGTAAAATTTGTATTCAACATACCAATTTCTTTAGCTTTGGATGTCATAATGATGGCAAAAGCTTCCTCAGATCCTGCAATATTTTCAGCAATAACTATGCAAGCATCATTTCCAGATTGAACAATAATTCCCCTTAATAAGTCTTCAACTCTTATTTCTTTATCTACTTCGACAAACATAGATGAGCCTTCTCGCTCTCTCCAAGCTTTTTCTGAAACAAGAAATTTATCATCTAAAGATAGAGTTCCGTTAGATAATTTCTCAAATACTATTAATGTTGTCATGATTTTTGTCATTGAGGCTGGATATGTTTTTTTATTCATTTCTTTTTCAAAAAGAACTTTACCTGTAGTGGCATCAATAATTACTGCTGTTTCAGCTTCAGTATCTATAAATGACGCCTGTACAAAAGGAATTGGAATAAATATTAGGTAAAAAATGACTAGTCTAAGTAAATGCATATTATCTTTTTATATTAAAAATATTGATAAATCTTCATATTTTTTAAATGTGTCATCTTTGAGATCGTTGATTAACTTATTTACGTCTTCATATGGCCCTATAAGTACTTTAAATATTTGAGACCCTCCATTAGTTGTCATGTTATAGACTTTAGCTTTGAAATTCGATAACTGATCTAAAACAATTTTTGCGTTTTCTAAAAATGAAAATGTTGCGATATTTAGATATATTTCATTATATTGTCGTTTTTCTATAGTCTTAATATCAGTCACATTAGTAACTATTTCTGTATTAGGAATTTCAGCACCTATCACAACAACATCTGAGATAGGCGCTTCTACCACCTTCTTCTCCTCTTCAAAAGTTTGTGTTTCAGAGAGAATAAAGCTTTCGTTTGTATTAATTAGCTCAATCTTCACTAACCCACCTCCACTATTCAAATTTAATTCTTTAAATACTCCTGATGATAAATTTATTATATGCGTAGATGAATATGCTCCTCTATTGTTCACTCTAACTTTAGTTGTTCTTCCGTTTTCTAGGTTTGTAACCTCAAGTATTGATGGTAATGGAAGTGATCTATGAGATCCAGAATGTGCGTCATTATGAAAAAATTCCTTATTTGTTGTCAAGTCACCATTGTTTAATTCTATCTCAATTTCAGCAATTCCTACTTCTGTATATGATTTATAATCTCTTGGATAAAACCATTTACCATCAACTTGGTAAGGTTCTTCAATATATTTTTCTATTAATGAAATATTTTTGTTTTTATTGCTATCTTCAATTGCTAATGGAACAATATTAACAGCAGCGCATTGTGACAACAAAAGAATTAATAATAAATAAATATATTTCATCAATAATATTCTATCATATCAGAAAGAGTGCCAACTGATATTCCAAAAAAAAGTGATCTATTCCACTTCATGATGACTTTGAAATTTTCATATACTAAGAATTTTTTTCCATCTTCGCCTTCAGGAAACACTAAATATGCATCTAAGTTTTTATTTGGAAGTTTTTCTCCATTTGCTTTTAAAACTCCTAATTCTGACCATTCAGATAATTTTCTTGAAATTTCTATTTTTTTTGCAGAAGTAGTAATAAGGTCCTTATTTATAGGTTTAGTAGTAATGACTTCTCTGCCCCACGTAAGATTATTATCCCATCCTGAGCTGCTTAAATAATTCGCGGAAGATGCAAATACATCATCTAGGGTGGTCCATATATCTTTTCTTTCATCATTATTGTAATCAATTGCATAACTTAGAAAACTTGAAGGCATAAATTGGTTTTGACCCATTGCACCTGCCCAAGAACCCATCATATTCTTTGCATCAATGTGTCCTTCATTAATAATTTTAAGTGCATTAATTAGCTCCTCAGTAAAAAAGTCTCTTCTACGAAGATCGTGAGATAATGTTGAGAGTGAACGTATTACATTAAACGATCCGGTAAATTTACCAAAACTTGTTTCAATGCCCCACAGAGCTAAAAGGAATCGTGGTTGAACACCAAATTCATTTGAAACTTTTTCTAGAATATTTTTATTTTCTTTATAGAGCTTTTTTCCCTTTTTTACTCTACTTGCGGGAGTGGTATTCGATAAATATTTCTCAAGCGTAAGAGTAAATTCAGGCTGTGATCTATCAAGTTCTAATACTCTTTCATTCTGTGTAATATTCTTAATGCTATTATTTATTGTATCTTTAGAGATCCCCTCTTTGAGTGCAAGATTTCCAATATAAATAAGCCAATCTTCAAAAGATCCTTGTTCATCTGCTTGCAATGAGGATAAATTAATTATAGTAAATACTGTTATTGCAGTAAATAAACTAACTAATTTAGAAATATAAATATTTAAATTTGATGAAGAAAATAAAGTCATTGGTTGATTTAATTGGTAATACTCCGATTGTTCAAGCTAAAAATTTAGACACCGGAAAATGTAATCTTTTTCTTAAAATGGAAAGCCTTAATCCAGGCTCATCCATAAAAGATAGAGTGGCTCTAAGAATCATTGAGGACGCTGAAGCTCAGGGAAAGTTAAAGAAGGGTTCAACAGTTGTTGAGGCTACAGCTGGTAATACTGGACTTGGTCTAGCTTTGATAGCTCTCTTAAAAGGATATAAGTCAAAAGTTGTAATACTCGATAAAATGAACCACAACAAAATACTTCATCTTAAATCTCTCGGAGCAGAAGTAATTTTGGCAAGGAGTGATGTGGGACCTGATAGTCCTGAGCATTATGTAAATGTGGCTAAAGAAGTTGCAAAAAATACCCCTGACTCATTTATGGCAAACCAGTTTACAAATATGTCAAATCCCCAGGCTCATGAATATTCAACTGGTCCAGAAATTCTGGATCAAATGAATAATGATGTTGATGCTGTTGTTTGTGGCGTTGGTACAGGAGGTACAATTTCAGGTCTAGGTAAGTTTTTTTCAGAGCATAGTCCAAAAACAGAAATGGTTCTAGCGGATCCAAAGGGTTCAATAGTTAAAGATGCTGTTGAAAACAAACCATTAAAAAAAGCAGACTATTCATGGCTTGTTGAGGGTATAGGTGAAGATTTCATTCCTGAAACTTTAGAATTAAAGTATATAAAAAAAGCTTATGAAGTTACGAACGAAGAAGCATTTAGTATGATTAGAGAATTGGCTTTGAAGGAAGGAATTTTGGGAGGCTCATCAAGTGGAACTCTTATTTCAGCGGCAATTAAATATTGCAAGGACCAAGATAAAGAAAAAAATGTAGTTACATTTGTTTGTGATAATGGTGAAAAATATTTAAATACAGCGTATAATGAAGAATGGTTAAAAGAAAAAAATCTTATATAAAGAAAATAAATCAGCTTGATACTTTATCAGTGCATGCTGGGGTCAAAACAGATCCATTAACAGGAGCCGTAATGACTCCAATTTATGCAACATCTACTTATGCTCATGATAGACCCGGAGAACACAAAGGATATGAATATTCAAGAAGTCAAAATCCTACAAGAGAAGTTTTAGAAAATTCAATTGCAGAGTTGGAAAGTGGATATAAAGCATTTGCATTTGCTTCAGGAGTTGCAGCTCAAACAGCGGTTTTAGATCTTTTAAAGCCTGGAGATCATGTAATTGCTTTTGATGACCTATATGGCGGTACTTTTAGGTTGTTTAATGAAATTAAGAGCAAGTCATCAAATATTGAATTTACATTCGTTGATTTAAATACAAATTTTTCAAAAGAAATTAAAAAGAATACAAAAATGATTTGGATTGAAACTCCAACAAATCCACTGCTTAAAATTACGGATTTAAAAAGAATAGCCCGTATTGCAAGAAAAAATAAGCTTATAACTGTATGTGATAATACATTTGCCACACCTTACAATCAAAGACCGCTTGAGCATGGAATTGATATTGTTAATCACTCGACAACAAAATATATCAACGGTCACTCTGATGTTATTGGTGGAGCCTTGGTAATTGGAAAGAATAAAAAACTTGAGAAAAAATTAGCCCTAATTCAAAATTCTACGGGCGCCGTTCCAAGTCCTTTTGATTGTTTTCTTACCTTGAGAGGAATTAAAACACTAGCTATTAGAATGAAAAAACATAATGAAAATGGAATTAAAGTTGCTCGCTTTTTAAGATCACATAAAAAAGCATTAAACGTAACGTACCCTGGATTACCAAATCATAAACAGAAAGATATTGCACTTAAACAAATGAACGGGTTTGGTGGAATGATCACTTTTATCTATGATGGGAATATGTCAGAAATATCCAAGTTTATGCGTAAATTAAAAATTTTTACTATAGCTGAGAGTTTGGGGGGAGTTGAGTCTTTAATTGAGTCCCCTGCTTTAATGACACATGCATATTTAGACGATAAATCCTTTAATCAAGTGCCCAAAAAGCTTGTCAGATTATCTGTTGGCATAGAAGACAGTGATGATCTTATAGAGGACTTAAATCAAGCTTTTAAATAATTAATATGTACAAATTATAGCATTTACAATAGATGCCATTCTAGATTTATCATCATCTGATCTACTTGTTATAACAACAGGACTTTTACCGCCAATTACAAATCCTCCAGCAGTAGCGTTCGCAAAATGTACAAGAGATTTTACGAGTGCATTTCCTGTTTCTATATTTGGAATAATAATAACATTGGCATTACCTGGAACTTTCCCTAATGTTCCTTTTATTTTTGCTGATTCTTTTGAAATAGCATTATCCAAAGCAAAAGGTCCTTCAACAGGAGTATCTGAGTAATTAATTTTTGCCCATTCAACGAGATCATGTGCTTCAATAGAGCTTGGCATTTGCTTTAGTTTCTCTTCAGTTGCTGATAAAACTGCAACATATGGATTGAAAGAAGAAATTTTTTTAATGTATTCGAGTACATTCGATAAAATATGTTTTTTTGTCTCTAAACTTGGGGATATATTCAAAGCACCATCAGTAATAATAATTGGATTACGCGAATCATTTGGAAAAGTCATAAACCAAATGTGGCTTAAGCGCTTTCCCCTTATTCTTAAATTATATTCTTTTTTTATATACTCACCCATTAAAACATCTGTATGAAGATGACCTTTTATGATTATATTTTTTTCTAAACCGGTGTCCCTACTCGCTACTTCACAGGCAATTTTTGATGACTCTTCTTCTGAATAACTCTCAATTAATTTATCTTTTGATAATGACCATTTATGTTTATCTATAAAGGCGGTCATAAATTCAATATTCCCTATGAGTACTGGATTTATTAATTTTTGACTTTCTGCATCCATAATTGTCTTCAGAATCAAATCATTATTAGCATGTGCAACAATACCTAAAGCAATTCTTTTTTTGTCAATATAATCAATGTTTTGTATCATTTTAATAAAGTAAATTTTTAATAAAAATATGTATTAAAGTATTTTGTAAATATAATAATATAATATACTGATTTTACTTCATATTTTTAAAAAAATTAATTAAATACGCTCCCACTATCAAAATCAAAATAATGAAAGAAAATGCATAAAATATAAGTGAAAGGTCTTGGAATAATGAGATTAAAAACTCAATCACTTTATGCAAAAATCAGTGTCAATGCCCAATAAAGTAGATATAAGAATGAAATCGTTACTAGGCCGCCTATTATCCAGTCTAACATTTGATAATTTTAACATAATTTTACAAATATTACATAAATATGAACAGAGAATATGACTTAATAATCTATGGGGCATCTGGTTTTACCGGAAGATTAGCTGTTGAGTACTTAGATGATAACTATAGCGACCTAAATTGGGCTATAGCGGGACGTAATGAGGATAAATTAGTCAACATATCCAAAAATAGTAAGTGTAAACCTGATTATTTTATTGCAGACAGTGAAGATAATGAAAATTTGCTAAGAATTGCTTCCAAAACTCGTGTGATTGCATCTTTAGCTGGTCCATTTAACAAGTATAGTAATAATTTAGTTACACAATGCGTTGAAGCTGGAACTCATTATTTAGACATTACTGGGGAAAATATATGGGTACGTGATCTTATTGATAAACATCACGAGGCAGCAGAAAAAAAGCAAATTAAAATTATTCCATCATGTGGTTATGACTCTATTCCATCAGATATGGGGTGCTTTTACTTGCAAAGAAGTCTCAATCAAGAGTTACAGAGAATTGATGGTTATCATCGAGGTAATGGAGGTGTAAGTGGTGGCACGATTGAAAGTGCATTTTCCATGCGTAACTACAAAAGCAAATATTCAATGGGACATCCATTTTTACTTAATTCAAAGGAATATATAAAAACTCAAAATATTTCTGAAAATAAGGATAATTTCAAAATAAAATACATCGATGATATTAAATTATGGTCAGCGCCCTTTGTTATGGCAATTGCAAACACTAGAGTTGTCAGAAGAAGCTCTGAAATCCATGATAAAAATCAGGCAAGTTATGGAAGTGAATTTAAATATCAAGAATATATGATGTTAAAAAAATACAGTTCTGCATTTCTTGTGACAGCCGGACTTGTTGTTTTTGGGCTAATGTTAATAAGTCCAATAAGTGGTCTCTTTAGAAAACTATTTACTAAAGCTGGTAATGGACCTGATAAAAAAACAAGAGAAAATGGTTGGTTTGAGAGCATTTTTATCGGAAAAAATAAAAATAACGAAAAATATAAATTGAGGATGTTTTGCAAAGGTGATCCCGGTTATAAATCAACTGCTAAATTAATATGCGAGTCCGCTCTATGTCTTGCATTAAATAGTGAAAATCTCCCCAATACCAACGCTGGTGGTGTCTTAACTACTTCAACTGGCCTAGGGTCAACATTAATTGATAGATTAAAAAATGCTGACGTTTTATTTGAAGGTCCTAGTAAAATATAGATCGTTAAGATAACCCAAAATGGGTATTTATAAGCTTTAATTTTAAACCATATTATTAGATAATTAATTTAAAGCCCAATGTAGGTGCGGTTTTTCTGCACCTACAAATTAACACTTGGAGAAATCACTTATATGGTACAAAATGAAACTGGAATGTTTGTCATGCCATATAAAAAACTTGATAACAGCAAAACTGATATGGACGAAGAGCTAGTAAATAAAATTAAGGAAATTTCAAAATTAAGAAAATCTATCTCAATAGATTTAAAAACCATCGCTTCAAAAACAAAAATCTCTACAAATCAACTAAAGAACATTGAATCGTTTAAATTCGATCGCTTGCCTCCAAATCCAATGAGAACAGCTTTTATTGATCAGTATTGCTCTGAAGTAGAAAAGCTTAATAAAATTTCTTAAATATAATTTCTTTTGAGAAGCTTGTTATACAAGTAAGCAAAAGTCACAATTATAAAAGCCCCAACTGCAACAGGTAAGAAAACAAAGCTTAAAGTCTGGCCAGTTAATATAACAATTATTGGATTTGCTCCAGCAGGCGGATGCACGGTATTAGTGATCATCATCACAAAAACAGCTAAAGCCACTCCAAAGCCTAATGAGATAAACGTATTACCGAGAAGATGAAAAATAATTACCCCAGATAGAGCTGATAGTATATGGCCAAGTATTAAATTTTTAGGTTTCGCTAGTGGACTGTCATAAACAGCCATGACTAAAACCATTGATGCACCAAAGGGCGGTATAAGCCATATCGCACCTTCAATTGAAGAATTTAAATAGGCTAGGAGTCCAATACATACAAAAGCTCCTAAAGAACTAAATAATGCATTGATCAAAGCTTGTTTATTCATTAATTTAATTGTCTATGATAAAACTCTATTTGACTACCCTATTTTACTTTTTGATAATCGATACAATCGGTATTCAAACATTTGTTGTACGTATTTATAATAAAAATCTACCAGATAATCTAAAAATTAATCTCGATATAACCTCTGCTGTAATTTTTTATCTAATATTTGTACTTGGACTTGTTTATTTTGTAGTGGCCCCATTTAAGAATGCTTCATTAACAAGTGTAATAGTGCCAGCTGCTATGTATGGTCTTGCTACTTATGCAACATATGCACTAACTGTTAAAGCGGTGTTTAATGTATTTAACTGGACTATTGTTATTTCAGATATCGCATGGGGTATGGCACTCTGCACTGCAATTTCATTACTGACTGTATATACAATCAGCAAGGTTGGATTTCTAAATTAATTATTGTTTTAAATAATAAATTCAATAAATTGATCTCTTCAAGGGAGAGGTGGCTGAGCGGTTGAAAGCACTGGTCTTGAAAACCAGCAACGGGGAAACTCGTTCGTGGGTTCGAATCCCACCCTCTCCGCCAGATGAATTTATATTAACCTGCTCTATCCGACCTTTTTTGACCAAGACTAGCATCAACCCAAGTTTCATCCATCACGCAAGATGCGGCATCACCTAAATCAAAAAATGCCTTCATTGCCTCACCCGTAGGCTCAGCTCCAATTCCCCAAGAACCTGTTTCAGCTTCTACTACAAATGCAACCATATTTGGATTTGGCCAATAGAATTTTGCTGAATGAACTCCATCAGTACTTTTTGCAACCTTACACAAATTCAATGCAGCTGTTCCCAGTTTATCTCTGCTTGCATTTTCTTGTCTTTCCCATTTACTTATGTGTAACATGATGTCTCCTTTGTAAAAAAAATTATTGATTGAATTTATGTTAAGTATGAAATTTGAGTTAGTAATTAGTATATTTTAATACTAATACTTATGTATTAATATTTTACGATCTAAATACTTACCTTTGATACATCTGATAGTTAGGACTTTGCCAGGTTTTTAATTCAATTCGAGGCAGAGGATTATCACCCAATATGTTGTCACTTATTTTTTCAGCAATCATAATTGTTGGCGCATTTGTGTTTCCATTTGTAGCAAAAGGCATAATCGAAGCATCAACGACTCGCAA
This sequence comes from uncultured Pelagibacteraceae bacterium, assembly GCA_902519835.1. Taxonomy (GTDB): domain Bacteria; phylum Pseudomonadota; class Alphaproteobacteria; order Pelagibacterales; family AG-422-B15; genus CACNXQ01. The sequence continues at coordinate 10,821 of CABYLU010000003.1, read as the reverse complement.
ATTATTGAAACCATGAACTCTACCTTGATTATCAACAACTGCATGTTTATCTGTTTTTAGCCCCATGCGAGCCGTGCAGCACAAGTGCCATTGACTCGTAATGTTGGAATTTAATTTTGCATCAAGTTCGTCATCTGATTTGTAGTTTTCACCAGGAAAGATTTCATCACCCTTTATGTTTGAAAAAGCAGGTTGACTAAGTAGTTCGCGCGCCAAATGAATGCCCTTACGTAACAATTCTCTATCACGTTTGTCTTTGAGATAATTAACAAGAATGCGAGGCGGATCAGCAGGATTTTTTGATCGTAATTCGATCTTACCACGACTGTGAGTTCGCATCAAACCGACGTGAACTTGAAATGCATGTTCTTGAAGCAGTTCCCAACTATTGTCTTTCATGGCAATTGGTGAAATACATAATTGTAAGTCAGGGTACTCAACACCAGGTGCTGATCTTACACATGCAACAGTATCGAAATGATTAGATGCACACATGCCCTCTTTAGTTAATAGCCATTGGATGCCAGATCCTATACTACTTAATCTCTTTGTTTTTGGCCAAAGTGAAACAGGTTTTAAGCATTTATATTTCATAATAAAATCAGGATGATCTTGAAGATTTTGTCCAACACCTTGTAAATCAGTTAATGTATTAACTCCTATTGAGTCTAAATGCTCTTTTGGTCCAATTCCTGAGAGCATAAGTATGTGTGGTGATCCAACTGCACCAGCACTCAGAATTACTTCTTTATTTGCCTTTACATTTACTATTTCATTATTTTTATATTTAAAACATATGCCTTCTGCTGTGTTATCTTTAAAATTTAAATTGCAAACAAGCGCATTTGTTAAAATTGTTAAATTTTTTCTATTACGTATCGGATCAAGGTAACCCTTTGATGCGCTCCATCGTTCACCCTTGAATACTGTCCGATCAAATATACCAAAACCTTCTTGGCAAAATCCGCTTATATCATCTGTTTCTTTATATCCTGCTTCTTTTCCTGCATTAATAAAAGCCAGTGAAAGTGGGTCTTTGGGAATGCTTCTATGTACCTTTATTGGACCTGACTCACCTCGAAAATCATCCCCTCCTCCACTATAACATTCCATTTTCTTAAAATATGGCAAGACATCTGCGTATCCCCATCCATCGCATCCCATTTGTCTCCAACCCTCATAATCAAGTGTGTTTCCTCTTATGTAGACCATTCCATTTATTGATGATGAGCCACCAAGGGTTTTACCGCGGTCATGTTGAAGTTGACGACCATTTAGTTCGGGTTCTGGCTCACCTCTAAATGCCCAATTGTGTTTAGTACTTTTAAGATTCGATAAAACAGCAGCAGGCATCTTTAAGGTTAAGGATTTATCTTCCCCACCTGCTTCAAGAAGAAGGACAGTATTCTTTGAATTTGAGGTCAATCTATTCGCTAATACACAGCCAGCAGATCCAGCGCCAACAATGATATAGTCGTATTCAGTATCAATTTTTACCATAATAAATTACTTTTTTTATACTGCACAATATTTTTTGACTAGCAGATTATTTAATATCAAATCTTATAGAACAATTAATATATTTTATTACTAAAACTTATGTATTAATATTTTATTAATGGCAAAAGAGAATAATTTTTTAGCAATAGCATATATTTTAATGGGCATGACTGCTTTTGCATTTCAAGATACCGCAGTAAGGTTATTAGCCGTTGACATATCAATACTTCAGGTCATGTTTGCAAGAAGTGTCATTGCTATTGTTCTTCTTGTGCTATTTTTTTATTTTACAGGCCAAAAACTTATTTGGACGACTCATTACCCAAAATTAACAATCTTTAGAACAATAATGTTTATTTTTGCGTTCGTATTTTATTATATTGGTCTTGCGTACTTATCTTTTGCAGTTACAACCGCTCTATTTTTTACAGCACCATTCTTTATTACTATATTTTCATCTATTTTTCTAAGAGAAAAAATTGGCATCATTAGATGGCTAACAATTATTTATGGTTTTACAGGTGTAATGCTTATCGTTTCACCAGATTTCGAAACCATTAATATATTCATGATATTTCCAATACTATGTGCTGCAGGATATTCTGGCAGTATGATTATAATAAAATATACATCAAATGAGGATAATGTTTACACGCAAACACTTCATGTATACATCGCTACTATAATTTTATGTCCCATAATTACCTATTCTGGATTTTACTTAGATATGGATAATTCTGGAAATGAAATTTTAGAATTTTTATTTAGATACTGGTCATTCAATGACGCAACAACTCTCTTGATGTTATTTTTAGTTGGTGTTTGTGTAATTTTTGGCTTTGTATTCATTTTCAACGCATATCGATACGGTAAACCTTATATTGTTGCACCATTTGAGTATGTATTTTTAATTTGGGCTGTACTATTGGGCTGGTTTATTTGGAGTGAAACTGTTTCATTGAGAACAATAATTGGAATATTAATTATTGTTTCAGCGGGAATATTTATTTTGTATAGAGAGAAAATTAAAGAACAAGAAATAACAACGGACCAACCATTAAGATAACTCAGTCTCTAAAATTAATATATTGAAGAGGTAATTCTAATTTTAGCTCCTTAATTTTAGATATGGCTTCTTGTAAATTGTCTTTTTTTGCGCCACTTATTCTCAGCTCATTTCCTTGAATCTTTGCTTGCACTTTCAATTTTGACTCTTTGATTAATTTTGTAATTTTTTTGCCCACCTCTTGATCAATGCCCTCTAATAAATCGTAATTTTGTCTGATCGTGTTGCCAGATGCACTTTCAGATGATTTTAACTTTATCACTTTTGGGTCAACGTTACGTTTTATTAAATTTGAAATTAGAATATCCAATACCTGTTTAGCCTTCATTTCATCTTCAGATAATAAAATAATCCCTCCCTCAGTTTTCTCTAACTTTGAGACAGAACCTTTAAAGTCATATCTCTGTCCAATTTCTTTCATTGAATTAGATATGGCATTATCAACCTCTTGCATTTCAATCCTGCTCACAACATCAAAACTAGGCACTATAATAGAACTCCTTTATTTTCTAATTCTTTGATTTGTTCCTCAGAAAAACCAATATCAAGCATTATACTTTTATTATCTTGTCCAACTTTAGGTGCAGGAGATGGTTTTTCGGATGGTGTAACACTAAAACGTGGTGCTGGTGATGGTTGACGTACTTCGTTAATATTTACAAAATTATCACGCGCCTTCATGTGTTTATGATTAGCTGCCTCTTCGATAGAGAGAACTGGTGAATAACAAACATCAGACCCTTCAAAGATTTCATCCCATTCATCCCTTGTTTTGGTTTTAAATATTTCAGCTAATTTATTTTTCATATTATCCCACTGATCTAATTGCATTTGATTTTTAAATTCATCACCGAGCTTTAATTTCTCAATTAAGAGTTGGTAAAATTGAGGCTCTAAAGAACCTATTGAGACATGCATGTTGTCTTTTGTCTCATAGACTTGATAAAAGGGCGCGCCGCCATCAAATAAATTATTACCTCTGTTATTTACATTCCATACTCCTGACTGAGATAAACTATGAAATATTGATGTAAGAACTGAAACTCCATCAATCATAGCGGCATCAACTACTTGTCCTTTACCCGTTCTATTTGCTGACAGTAAAGCAGCGCATACACCGAATGCAAGAAACATGGTGCCTCCTCCATAATCACCAATTAAATTAAGTGGTATTGATGGTTTATTTTCACCCCAAATTGAATATAGAGCACCTGCTAATGCGATATAATTAATATCGTGACCAGCTGCCTGTGCAAGAGGACCATTTTGACCCCAACCAGTGATTCTTCCATAAACTAACTTTTCATTTTGTTTTAAACATTCTTCAGGTCCTATCCCTAGTTTTTCAGTTACCCCTGGTCGATAACCTTCTATTAGCGCGTCTGCATTTTTAATTAATTTAAATAAAACCTCTTTAGACTCGGGATCCTTTAAATTTAAACAAATAGATTTCTTACTTCTTCCTGTAATATCAAATTTTGGTTGTTGATTAGGCATAACGGTATTTTTTCTATCAACACGAATAACCTCAGCACCAAGATCGGCAAACAACATTCCACACAATGGCCCTGGCCCAATCCCTGATAATTCGATTATCTTATATCCAGATAAAACACCCATGTTTCTACTATAATGCCTGCAATTCCTTTGCAAAAGAAAAAGCTTTATATATTCGATCTTTATTTGATGTTTTTTGGTAATTATACACCAGTGTTTGGTCTGATCTTAACTTTAAGTCATACTTATGTTGAGACATAAATTCAACCAGTTTGTCTGTTTTTTCGAAATGATTATTTTTAAATTTTATAGTTAAACCTTTATTTCCAATATCAAATTTTTCTATTTTCAACTGTTTACATATAATTCTAAGCTCAGTGATGTTATACAAATGTTCAACCTCTTTTGGAGCCTCGCCAAATCGCTCACTCATTTCTTCCTTAATTTTGCTTAATTCCTCACTCGAACTTAAGTAAGCAAGCTGCCGGTAATAAAAAAGTCTAGTGTTTAAATTTGGCATATACTTTTCAGGTATTAAGACGCTTAAACCAAGATTTATTTGTGGAGACCACTCATTATCTACTGTCGATGTATCTGATTTTAATTCCAATATCTTATCTTTTAGCAATTTATGGTAAAGTTCGAGACCAACTTCTCTAATATGCCCAGATTGAGCATCGCCTATAATGTTTCCTGATCCTCGCATATCTAAATCATGACTTGAAAGATTAAAACTTGAGCCTCTAGAATTAAATTTTTTAAGAAGCATAAGTCTTTTGTGGGCATTTTCAGTTATTCCATTGATGTCTTTAACTGTATAAAAACAAAAAGCTTCAATATTAGATCTGCCAATTCGTCCTCTTAACTGATAAAGTTGAGATAACCCAAATTTATCAGAATTATGAATAATCATTGTGTTAGTTTTCTGCAAATCAAGACCCGACTCGACAATTGTGGTACACAGTAATAATTGAAATTCATTATTATAAAAATCAATCATTGTATTTTTCAGGTTTTTGGACGGCATTTGACCGTGGGCAATTTGATACTTTACATTTGGAAGTTTACTTTTTAAAAAATCCTCAACTTCTTTTAATTCGTTAATTCTTGGGCAGACATAATACACCTGGCCATTACGACTTAATTCATATTCAATTGCAGAGATTATTTTTTCATCATTAAAATCAATAACTTCAGTATTTATATTTTGCCTGTTTAATGGTGCTGTAGAAATAATTGACAAATCCCTAAGACCTACAAGTGACATTTGTAATGTGCGTGGTATTGGTGTGGCTGTTAAAGCTAGCACATGCACATTTGAACGTAATGACTTAATTTTTTCTTTTTGAGAAACTCCAAAGTGCTGTTCTTCATCAATAATAAGCATACCTAATTTTTTAAATTTAATTTTACTGTTAAGAAGCGCATGTGTCCCAACAACCACATCGCTTTCTCCACTATTGATTCTTTCAATAATTTTGTTGTTTTCAGATGTTGAGTTTAATCTTGAGATTTGATCTACTTTCAATGGAAAGTTTTTGAATCTTTTTGTAAAATTTTTATAGTGTTGACTGCATAGTAGTGTTGTTGGAACAATAAATGCCACTTGAGCACCGCTCATAGCTACATTAAACGCTCCTCTTAATGCAACTTCTGTCTTACCAAAGCCAACATCGCCGCATATCAAACGGTCCATTGGAAGCCCGCTGTTCAGATCAAATAGTAATTCTGACGTCACATTTGCTTGATCTTCGGTATCCTGAAATTCAAATTCATTTATAAAATTTGAATAATAAGGTTCTTGAACAGTATATTTTGTCGCTTCTTTTAGAGATCTTTCTGCCGCAACTTTTATTAAATCTTCAGCAATTTCATTTATTTTATTTTTTGCGCTGGCTTTTCTAAATTGCCAATTTGAACTTCCTAGTTTATCAATTTGTGCGAATTCGCTATTGCCACCGTACTTTGACAAAAGTTCAATATTCTCAACAGGCACATAAAGTTTATCATTATTGAAATATGTAATTTCAATGCAATCATGATCGTTTTCTAGGACAGTAACATTTTTTAATCCATTAAATTTTCCTATTCCATGATCAACATGAACAATAAGATCATCTTGTTCAAAAGTACTGAGATCAGTTAAAAAAGTATCTGCTTTAATTGTTCGTTTGCTTTGATTGAAAGAGAACTCATTAAAAGGTTTAATAATGAGTCTGAACAGACTTTGTATCGATTTTTGATTTTTAGGATTAAATTCCTCAAATTTTTCGATCTCATCACCAAAAATGTTAATACGAACTGGATTCTTGAAGTCTGTTGGAAAAATATCAATAACATCTCCTTTAACAGAGAATTCACCATTTTCACGAATTGAACTTACGCGTGCATAACCATTGGCAGATAAATAGTTAATTGTTCTTTCATAATCAAATTTTTCTTCAATGTTGATATTTAAATTCTCATTAATTTGAGTCTTTAAGCGTGGTTTCGTCATTTTTTAAGCATAGTAAAATCTTTGAGTAATTGCATGACGCGATTATCAATTTCTTTTGGAATTGTCACCTTATCTAGCGCATATCGATATATGTCATTATCATCAAGTTCTAATATAGCCTCTAACATTTGAAGCTCACCTTCATTAAATAGTTTGATGTATTTCTCAACAAAAGATCCCAAGAGAATATCCATTTCCTTTGATCCCCGATGGGAGGATTTGAACTGAAGCTTTTTTTGAAGTGTATGTAAATCGTTCATATTTTTTTTATCGATCTTTGATACAATACATATATGAGGCCAAAGATCTTATACAAGCTTTTTTCAAATATAATGACGATAAAAGGGATTGGACCAAAGAACGCTAAAATAATCGAGAGATTATGCGGTAAATATATTGTTGATTTATTATTTCATAAACCAGCCGCATACATAGACAGAAGAAATAGTCCTAAAATTATTGATTTGGAAGAAGGAAGCATTGCAACTGTCGTTGTTAAAATTGATAGTCACACTCCTGCTTTCAATAGAAGAATGCCATATCGAGTTAATGTCTCTGATGACAGCGGACAAATGTCAATTGTATATTTTAATCTACGAGGTCCATACATAAAAAAAATCTTACCGATCGGTAGCACTAGGGTTATAAGTGGTAAAATTGAAAAATTTAACGATTTGTATCAAATTACACATCCTCATCATGTAGTTGATATTAAAAACTTAGATTCTGTTAAAAAGATTGAGTGTGTTTACCCTTTAACAGCAGGAGTGACATCTAAAATTATACAAAAATCAATTAATTCTGCATTAAGTATGGTTGATGAATTGCCTGAATGGATACCTGCGAAGGTTTTAGAAAGAAACAAATGGCCATCATGGAAAGACTCTATTTATCAAATGCATAATCCTAAAGATGTGAAGGAAAATGATGATAATAAATATATAGAACGGCTTGTTTTTGATGAGCTGTTCTCTCAACAGTTAACAATTAGATTAATTAAAAACAAAATTAGTCATAAAAATGGAATTTCACTTCCTAAAAAAAATAAATTATCAAAACAATTAAGAGATCAATTGAAATTTCAACTCACTGGTGATCAAGAAACAACTATTGAAGAAATTTCAAACGATCAAGAAGGTTCAAGTAAAATGTTAAGACTTCTGCAAGGAGATGTAGGTAGCGGGAAAACCATTGTTGCATTATTTGCAATGATGCAATGCATTGAAAATAATAAAAGATCAGTTTTAATGGCGCCAACAGAAATTCTTGCTGAGCAGCATTTTAATACAATCAAAGAATTTATCAGTGATTTAAACCTAACATGTTCACTAATTACATCCTCAAATAAAAATAATCATAATTTTGAAGCTGACATTATTATCGGAACACATGCATTATTTCAGCAAAAAGTAACCTTTGAAAACATTGGCTTGGTTGTCATTGATGAACAACATAAGTTTGGAGTACACCAAAGGATTTTATTAAATGAAAAAGCAGGAAATAGTTGTGACATCTTATTGATGACCGCTACTCCTATACCTCGAACGATGGAATTGGCAGCGTATGGGGATATGGATATATCCAAAATTTCTGAAAAACCTAAAAACAGAAAGGAAATAATCACCAAATCAATCAATATCAGTAAAATTAACCAACTAAAAGAAAGCCTTACAAAAATATTAAATAAGAAACAAAAGATTTATTGGGTGTGCCCTTTAATTGATGAATCCGAAAAACTTCAATTGCAATCAGTCAACTCAAGAGTCAATGACTTGAAAAAATATTACTCATCAAACAATGTTGGTTTAGTTCACGGTCAAATGTCACAAGAAGAAAAAAACGATGTCATGTCAAAGTTTAAAGATAATAAAATAGATATTTTAGTCGCAACATCAGTAATAGAAGTAGGAATAGACGACCCTGATGCAACTGTGATGATTATTGAGAATTCTGAGAGGTATGGCCTTTCACAACTTCATCAACTTCGAGGAAGAGTTGGTAGAGGAAATGTACAGTCAACGTGCATATTACTTTTTGAGGGGCCACTCACCGAAAATGCTAAACGAAGATTAAAAGTGATGAAGGAAACAAACGATGGTTTCTTGATCGCCGAAGAAGACCTTGATATTCGTGGTGCTGGGGAAATATTAGGCTCAAAACAAAGTGGTATTCCAAATTTTAGACTATCAAATCTAGACAAGCATAAGCATATACTCGAGGAAGCGAGAGGCGTTGCCATGGATATCGTTAAAGAAGATCCGGATTTGAAAAAATCTGCGGGCAAAGCACAAAGGACACTTTTGCATCTATTTAGAAATCAAGTTGCAATCGATTATTTAAAAACTGGCTAATTATTTCCTTGGTGGTACCACCATGCCTGCTGATACAACCAATTTAATCGCATCTTCAACAGACATATCAAGTTCAACGATGTCATCTTTAGGTATGAAGAGTAAAAACCCTGAGGTAGGATTTGGTGTGGTTGGAACAAATACATTGACCATTTCTATTTTCTGTCTTTCCTTAATTTCACCTTTTGTCTCACCTGTCATAAAGCCAATTGCATATATATCTTTTCTTGGATACTCGATGAGAACAACTTTTTGATATGCTGAATCAGTATTTGAGAATGTCTCAGTGATCTGTTTGATAGCTTTATAGACATTGCCAGCTAATGGAATACGTGTGATAAGATTGTCAAAATAACCAAGAATGGCTTTTCCAAATAAGGTTGAAAATATTAGACCGATTAAGATAAAAGATAGAAATGCTATAATTAATTCAAGGCCAGGAATTTTATAGCCAATGATCTCAGGTAGCAGCCCATTTGGGTTAAATCTGTCTGGAACCAGACCAGCAATAAATTCGACAATAAATATTGTAATGTAAATCGTCGCTCCAATTGGCGCCGATATTAAAAGACCTGTAAAAAAGTACCTTTTAATAAAATTAATGACTGGGTTTCCTTTTTTCTTATTTGCATCTGCCATAGGTTTTAAATAGACTGAATCATTAAAAAAATTTTAAAGAGATTATCATATTTTTGGGGTGAATATAATCAATAATGGCTATTTTCAAAGAATATACAAATTATGATGGTTTGGGCATAGCCGAATTAATTAGAAATAAAGAAATATCCCCTATTGATCCTCTTGATAGTGCCATTGATCTAATTGAAAAACTGAACCCTAAATTAAATGCAGTGCATCGTACAATGTATCACTATGCATTCGAGTCAATAAATAGAAACAAAGAATTAAATGGAACTTTTATTGGAGTCCCATTTCTTATGAAAGATATGGATAGTTCTTTAGCTAACTATCACATGATGCAAGGTAGCAAATATTTGAAAAATACTAAAATGCCCTATGATAATCACCTCACAAGACAATTTAGAGAAACTGGTGCTGTTATATGTGGAAAATCTGCAACACCTGAATACGGTCTCATGGTTACAACTGAGCCAACTGAATTTGGCCCAACAAGAAATCCTTGGGATACCAATAGAACGACAGGTGGTTCAAGTGGTGGTGCAGCTTCAGCTGTTTCAAGTCGAATAGTTCCTATTGCACATGCAAGTGATGGTGGTGGATCAATTCGAATTCCCGCTGCATCATGCGGTCTAGTTGGATTAAAGCCTAATAGAGCAAGAACATCATTCGCGCCTTCTCACGGTGATAAATGGGGAGGTCTCACCCACTCCGGTATTGTTTCTCGAACAGTCAGAGACACGGCTCATATGTATGATTGTTTGTTTGGAAACGTTGTGGGTGATCCTTATGGCATTCCATACAAAAAAGGTTCTCTTGTTGAAGCTCTGAGTAAAAAAAATAAACTTAAGATTGGGTTTAATCTTAATAGTCCTGTTGGAATTGAACCCTCCCCTGATGCAATTGAAGCAATTACATTCAATGCCAAATTATGTGAAGACTTAGGTCACGATGTTGAAGAAATGAATTTCAGTTATGACGGACTTCTTGCTGCAAGAGCATTTACAATAACTATATCCTCTCATGTAACCCAGATGTTTAATGAATTGAAAGATGTTGTTGGAAGAGAATTTAAGAAAAATGAAATTGAAATTGCAACTAGACTATTTAATTACTTGGGTAAAAGTTTCAGAGCGAGTGACTACACTTGGGCGCGTTATACTATGCAAAAGATTGCTCGATCAGTAATGGAAGAAACTGATAAGTATGATGTAGTCTTGACTCCAATTATATCTCAGAAACCTCCTCTAATTGGGGAAATTAGACCAAAC
>CABYLU010000002.1 GCA_902519835.1 uncultured Pelagibacteraceae bacterium | reverse complement strand
TAAGTTTAGATGTTAAAGCTCATATTTCCCCGAACACTCAGCATTCGATTGCTCAAGACGGCTTAGACATAGCAATTAAATTCTTAGTAGAAAAATTTTCAAATTAAAAAATTTTTTGAAATTTTTATACAATTGCATATATTAATTACTAATGAGTATCGCAGTTCCTTTAGAAAAATGTCCAGCTTTGGTACTAAATTCGGATTTCAGGCCTCTTAGTCATTATCCTCTGTCTTTGTGGTGCTGGCAAGACAGTGTAAAAGCCGTTGTTCTTGGAAGAGTAAATATTGTATCCAATTATGAAAGAGAAATTAGAAGTCCAAGTTTTCAAATGTATTTGCCAAGCGTTATTAGTCTAAAAACGTACATCAAGCCAAATAGAAATCCAATATTCTCAAGATTTAACGTTTTTTTGCGTGATAAGTTTAGTTGTCAATATTGTGGTTCAAAGAAAGATTTAACATTTGATCATCTTATACCTAGATCACACGGCGGTGAAACAACTTGGGAAAATATTGTAACAGCATGTTCAAGTTGTAACGTAAAAAAGGGAGGAAAACTTTTGAAAAACTCGGGTATGAAGCCTCTCAATATTCCAAAAGTACCTACAATGGCTGATTTAGATAAATGTGGCCGATCTTTTCCTCCTAACTTTTTGCATGAAAGCTGGATGGATTTCTTATATTGGGATATTCAACTAGAAAGATAATTAAATTCTCTCAGCCAAAAAAATAGCAGCTTTTGTTGTTTCATTGATTGTTTTTCTTAAAACAGAATAACCAAAGGCTTCTCGCGACCCTTCATCAATAGCGGTATTTTTATGTTCAACTTCATCATCGCGAAATTTTACTAATTTTTTTCTTAATTCTTCGTCCACTCCCTCTAGTTGATCAATTTGTTTTTGATAATGTTTTTCAATAATTTCTTCAACTGCCTCAGTGCACACATAGGCTGCTTTGGGGCCCATGAGGGCAGTACTTACACCCATTGCGTAAGCACCAATACCAAATAGGCCTTTCAGTTTTGTGGGTCTGATCTTTTTTTCTTTGGCGATATTGTCAAAAAAATCTAAATGTTCCTCTTCATCTTTAGCCATTTTCGATATTTGGTCAAAATCTTTCTTATTTTTTTGAAGTTTGAATATCATTTTCTGGCCCTGATATATTTGCTGAGCACCAAGCTCACCTGCCTGATCAACTCTAATAATCTTTTTTAAAATTTTTTCTTTAACGTTCATTTTTTTAAAAATACAAAATACAAAGTTATAGATAATAGTAAAAATGTCATAATCAAGTTTGCCTCAGCTACCGAAATAAAATTAAATAAATAAGTAGGTTCGTCACATCTAATCAATGGAGTTTGATTAAGACTTTCTAAAAGTTTAGACTTGTCAGATAAATCAGACAAATTAGAGGTACATCCTGAATTTAAATTAACCAAGCCTCTTTCGACCAATACATGTCTTAAGGTATACAAAAATCCAAATAGTAAAATCAGAATTGAAGCATAGTTTGCGATCCTTTTAATTGTTGCTCTTTTTTCAAATTTAAAAATAATTGATGCCAGACCTATTATAATTAATAAATAGTAAGGATACCTTTCAACGAGACACATGTCACAAGGAGCCATATTAAATACGTATTCCAGTACGAATACTGCAATTATTACTAATGCTGAGATAATAAAGTTGATGTTAATAAGACTCATAATTCTAGTATGTAATATATAAAATGCCTAAAATCACTAAAGTTATAAGAATAAATGAATATAAATTTATTCTTTTTTCAAATGATTCAAGTGCAATGCTTCCAAATCGATAGATTAAATAGCCTATAAGAAAAAATCTCACTGATCTTGAGACCACACTTGCAGCTAAGAAAATAAAAAAATTAATACCTAAAAAACCACTTGTCAGTGTAACAATTTTAAAAGGAATAGGAGTAAAACCACCTATGAAAACGTAAAGGAAACCATAATTATCTATGTCATTAACAAATGAGTTAAATGACTCAACCAAATTTAAATTCTGAAGAATAAAATTTCCCACACTATTGAAGAAGTATACACCAATAAAATATGCAATTATCGCTCCAGTAATTGAGCCAAGAACTGAGAGTCCAGCAATTTTAAATATTTTCTTTTTGTCTAATGCCATCATTGGAACCATGAATATTTCTTGAGGGAATGGAAAAATAATTGCTTCAATTAATCCCATCAAAAAGATGAACGGATAAGCGAACTTAGTTTTTATAAAACGCTTACCAAGTGAGACAAAATACGCTTTTAAGTTATGATAAATTGAGATTAACATACCATTGCTAATATATATATTTGCATACATAATTCTACTAAGCCTTTATGACGAATATAAGTAAAGTATAATAAGTCTTTAAGAATGGGGATATGGCGGAATTGGTAGACGCGCCAGACTCAAAATCTGGTGCCTTCGGGCGTTCCGGTTCGACTCCGGATATCCCTACCAGTATTTTATATGAGAAAAAAAAAGATAAAGATAAATAAACTTGATTACATTAATCCAGAAGAAGTATTAATAAGATTTCAAGATAAAAGAAATTTAATTTTTTTAGATAGTGCAAATAAAACGATATCTGAAAATAATCGGTATTCCTATATTGCATTTGATCCTATCTACACCATAAAGTTCAATACAAGCAAAAATTATTTAAATTCAAAAAAATTTGCAAGAATAAATAAATTAATATCAAGTTTTAAATCAAAAAAAATTAAATCATTACCAAAGTTTCAGTGTGGTTTAGCAGGCTATGTTTCTTATGAAGCAGGCCTTGCAAAGGAAAAGATTGAAAGTGCAAATCCATTAGAAAAAATATTGCCAAATTTATTTTTTGGTCTCTTCGATATAGTGATTGCTTTCGATAACAAATTGAAAAGAGCTTATCTTTTTTCAATTAATTTAGATAAAGAATTTAAAATTGAGTTATCACATCAAATTCGATTACAAAATGCAAAAAACTTGTACTCGGTGCCGCGGATAAATAATCCAATTAACAAACTACTTGGTTTTCAGTGGAAAAAAGATTTTGATAAAAGAAAATATATTTCAAAAATTAATAAAATACTAAATTACATAAAAAATGGTGACATATTCCAAGCTAACTTCACTCAACGTTTTTTATCTAAGATTCCAAAAGACTATGATGTCGTTCGGTACTATTTGCATTATCGAAAAAATACAGAGACACCTTTTTCATGCTTAATTAGAAGTGAGGATTTTAATATATTTTCTTATTCACCTGAAAGATTTCTAAAATTAGAGAATAACAAAATTATGGTTTCACCAATAAAAGGTACAATTGAAAGGGGTGAGAGTGAATTCGAAGATGCAAAATTAAAAAAACAATTATCTTCAAGTAAGAAGGATAATGCTGAAAATTTAATGATCGTTGACGTTTTGAGAAATGATATTTCTGAAGTCTGTAAACCTGGAACGGTAAAAGTTTCTCGTTTGGCTGAACTAGAAACCTATAACAATGTTCACCATCTTGTTTCTGATATTGAGGGCACGTTATCTAAAGGTATGAATATATTTGATGTTATAAAACACTGTATGCCTGGAGGATCCGTAACTGGGGCACCAAAAGTAAGAGCAATGCAAATTATTTCAGAATTAGAAACATTCAAAAGAGGCGTATATTGTGGAGCTATAGGTTTCATCTCATTAAATGGTTATGCAGATTTTAATATCCCGATCAGAACTATTACTGTCAATAATGAAAAAGCCTTTTTAAATTCGGGGGGAGGGATCGTAGCAGATTCAAAACCTTTAAATGAATATCACGAACTGAATAAAAAAGTAGAGAACCTGTTACGGATTAATAAAAAATCATTGAATAAGATTATGTCTAAGAACAAACAAATATAATGAAAGTTTATCTCAATAATAAATTTATAGATGAAGAAAAAGCAACTATTAGCATAAAAGACCGCGGTTTACTTTTAGGAGACAGTATTTTTGATACTTTATTATATAATAAAAATAAAATAATTTTATTTGATTTTCATTTTGCTAGATTTAATAAGTCAATAAGAAATAATTATTTTAATTTCAAGTTATCAAAGAAGAATTTACAAAATATAATTTTAAAATTAATAAAAAAAAATAATCTGTTAAACAACAAACTTTCAATAAGATATACATTGACCAGAGGCGATGCAAAGAGAAGAGGGTTAGATATTGAAAACAATCAAAAGTCAAATTTTCTCATTACTATTTCCAAATTAACCAGTAATCATACAACCATAATGCCAGTGAAACTTAAAGTTTCAAAAATCAAAAGATTCTCAAATTCTTTGTTATCTAGGAATAAAACAAACAATTATTTTGAGAATATCCAATCAAAACTCATTGCGCAGAAAAATGGATATGATGACGCATTAATGCTTAACGAAAGTGACAAAATTTGCTGCTGTTCAAGCTCAAATATTTATTTTGTTAAAAAAAATAAAATTTTTACCCCACCAATCAATGATGGTGCCTTAGATGGGACTGTAAGGCGTTTATTAATAGAAAAGAAAAAGGTTGAAGTTAGAAGCATATCATTGAATAATCTCTCTGATGTAAGTGAAATATTTCTTACAAATAGCATGGGTTTGCGGCCAGTTAGTAAAATTAACAACCGTTCTTTTAAAAACGGGCCAATAACTACAAAAATTACGGAATATTTGAATAAATTAGGTATTTAAAATGAGTGTTGTAAGTGCAGTTTCAAGAGAATTTAGTTATTTTAAGTTTTTTTTAAAATTAGTTGGACGATCAAGAAGTTTCGACAAAAAAAAATACACAACTGTAGCTGATATTATGGAGGAGCAGGTTGATAAAACTCCTGACAATATTGCCATCGAGTTTGAAGACAAGAAATACACATATCGTGAGATGGATGCTGAAGCGAACCAGATTGCAAACTGGGCAATTAATAAAGGTTATAAGACGGGAGATGTAATATCTCTTTTGATGGAAAATAAACCTGAGTATATATTTACATGGTTTGGACTTGCGAAGATAGGCGTTACAGTTGCTTGTCTTAACAATAATATAAAGAGTAAATCGCTTGCTCACTGCATTAAAAAATCAGAAAGTAAAAGTCTGATCATATGTTCTGACTTAATGGAAAATCTTGCATCAGCTCAAGAATATATTGAAGGCAATTTAGATGTTTATGTAGCAGGTCAGGATGTTCAAGGTTATGAAACTTTAGATGGCTCACAAATTGAAAACAGTAAAGTAAGACCCGAAACTTCTTTAAGAGAAGAATTATCAAATAGTCAATCACTGTTTTATATTTATACAAGTGGAACTACAGGCATGCCTAAAGCCGCAAACTTCAGCCATCAAAAATTTTTAGTTGGATGTGGTCTGCAAATGTTTTCACTTGATATGAAACCGACTGATAAAACTTACATGGTCTTACCACTCTATCATGCAACGGGTGGAGTTGTTGGTGTTGGTTCGACATTTTGTACTGGTGGCACATTAGTATTGAGAAAGAAATTCTCTGCTGCTAGTTTTTGGGAAGATTGTGTTAAACATGATGTAACAGTAATTACATATATAGGAGAACTGTTTCGTTATTTAGTAGCCACCAAGAAAAGTGAATACGAAACAAAGCATAAAATTAGAGGCATCTATGGTAACGGTCTCAGACCTGAAGTTTGGAAGATTGTTCAAGAAAGATTTGGTATTGATAGGATTGTTGAGTTTTATGGGGCCTCAGAGGGAAATATTTCACTAACAAATGTTGATAGTAAGTTCGGTTCAATCGGAAGAATACCCCCATATTTAAAAAGTGTATTGCCAACTAAAGTAGTTAAATTCGATGTAGAGAATGAGGTAGTGATCAGAGATGAGAATGGGTTTTGTATAGAATGTGAAGATGGTGAGGCCGGTGAGGCGATTGGATTTATACCTGATGATGATAAGTTCACGGGTAAATTTGAAGGCTATACAGACAAAGAGGCAACAAAGAAAAAAATTCTTGAGAATGTCTTTGAAAAAGGTGATCGATGGTTCTCCTCTGGAGACCTACTTAAAAAAGATAAGCAGGGATATTACTATTTCGTTGACCGTATAGGTGATACTTTTAGATGGAAATCAGAAAACGTATCAACCAATGAAGTAAGTGAAGCCATCTCTGCGTATAAAGGTATTGATGAAGTCAACGTTTATGGAGTTGAAGTACCAAATCAAGACGGCAGAGCCGGAATGGCTTCTTTAGTTGTAAATGATGAATTTAAATTAGAGCAGCTTTATGAATATCTGACTGAGCAATTGCCAGCTTATAGTGTGCCCGTATTTATTAGGATAAGTCCAGAAATAGAGAAAACTGGGACGTTCAAGTATAAAAAAACTGACTTAGTAAAAGATGGTTATGACCCAACAAAAATTCAAGATCCAATTTATTTTGCTTCAGGAGATGAAAAAAAATATTTAAATTTAGATCAAGAGTCCTTTAATAAAATTAATAGCAGAGATATTAGAATTTAAAAATATTTTGCAATTTTTAATTTTAGCTGAGAGTCTTCTTCAAACGCATATGTAAAATCATCGGCATCAATCTCTCCGTTGATACTCATATCTATAAATACTTTGAGATCATCTCTAATGCGTTGTTCAAATTCAGCGAAAAATCTATTTGAACTTCCACTCATATCAGCGACTAAACCAGCTAGTAGGCTTGTTGATTTTATATCATTTTTTGTCCATCTTAATGCTAAGACTCCTTCATTATTGAAAGCAAAGTCATTTCTGTCATCAAATGTGTATTCAACTATAATTCCTAAATCACTTGTGGTTTCTCTCAAACCATAAATAGTGTACTCTGTCCCTCCTGCTATTCCAAAGTGCCGTTCTTCCCCATTTTCTGCAGTAAGTGTCTCAAGTTTGTATAACCATGCACCTTTCGTTGATTGAATATCTAAACTAGTTTGAGATAAAATAGGATAGTAAGCATCTAATTTTTGAGACAAAGGATTTACGTTTAGCTCCGGAGACCTGTTATTTCCGTAAAAATGAGCTATACCAATATCGTAATCATCGTAAACTGTGGAATAACGAACAGCGGCGTCAATTTTATTTTTCTTTGATGAAGACTCATAGGCAACTGTGCTCTTATCAACTTCGAGAGCTAGCCTGGGTCTTCCATTTCTTCCTGGAAAAACCCTTTCCTTAAAAAATGGCATTATGAATAAATCAAAGTTACCATATGAATGATTATAATTTAATGAAATCATTGGTTGCCCAAATTTTTTTGTTCCAGAAATATCTTCAGCTAAATTTGATTGATTGATTATATCAACAATATTAAAACTTTCGTTTACACCCCAAAAAATTAGTTCATTCCCAATTTTTAGAGTTATGTCATCAAAATATTGCTCATACTTAAATTTTTGAAAGTCAATATAACTGCGTTCACTATCTTTCTCATCTATACGTCCAGTAGTGTTAATTGTAATTTTTTGATCTCCATTATTTAAGTAGGTAATGAATGTTCCTTTTACAAAAATTGATTGATTAGAATTTGATTGATCGTGTCTTCCATCCCCATTAAAAAACGTTGTTATCTCAGGTTGAATAAATCCATAAGCTTTATAATCAATAGCTGCTGCATTTTGTGAAGCGACTAAATATTGTAAAAATACAAAAAGAAACGAAATAATATATTTTTTTAGCACCGCTAATCTGCTAGTCGCAATATGCTAGACTTCTCAAAATCTTTTTTATTGATGCCTACATCTAACTCTCTATTTAGCCATTTGAAAATAGTTATATTTTTGTTTTGGATATTTTCTACTTTCATAGTATTTGCCATCCAAATTTTATCTTTGTACAAAACATAATCCTCTAAATACAGCGTCTTTAAAAGTTCACCCTTTCTGTCATAAAAGTCTACTTTGTATGTTCGATTTAAATTATCAATAAGTGAAATTCTTTTTGAATATCCTGAATTTTCATAATTAGGATAAGACTCTAACTTATAAAAAGTCTCATTATTTTCCATTTCTTCACCAAGAAATTTCCATTCGTACTTTCTATAGTCAGTTCCCGAAAAATCTTCAAAAGCCACCTCACTGCCCATAAATGCTCCTGATTTATTACTAGAAGAAATTCTTTTCACTCGACCCAGAGCAGGCAAATATAGCCATTGGTCATCATCGTCACTTATGTGTGTATGTGACAGCATAACTGTCCCCTCTACGTCTTTGGGAGTTTTAAAGTAAGTCAAGCTTTTATCACCATCGTTTGGATCTAAATTCTCAAGTGTTTTACCTGATACTTCGCGTGTTACTTCATTACCTTTTGGATCAATAAGTATCATCAATTGATCTGACACCATGTCAGTAAAGCCTCTGCCATTTTCATATGATGCTTTAGCTATTCTGAGCCCCTGTTCCTCAGCTGTTTCTGCGCTGAGATAAAATGGAAAAAGGGCAAATATGATAAATATAATTTTTGCGAATTTCATTTTTTTTCATTTTAAACTTTTTTTCCAAATATTAAAAGCAAAGCCGGTAAAAGCAACAGGTCAATGAGTAAAGCTATCATAATTATCAAAGCACACATCCCACCAATTATAAAATTATAGTAGAACATTGATTGTGTTAAAAATAAGAACCCAGAAAAAAGACAAATTGATGCAACAATTATAGGATAACCAACAAATCTAAAACAATATTGTATTGCTTCTCTTGGGGGTAAATTTATTGCAAGAGCTTTTTTATATTTTGATAAAAAGTGGATAGTAGCGTCAACTACAAGGCCTATTGAAATAAGAACAGCAAATTGATGAGCGGCCGTTACCATATCAGTGGCAAGAGTAAGAAGACCGAAACCAAGTACAAAAGGAATAATATTTGGAACAATGCTTATTATGCCGTACCTAAAACTTTGCAGAGAAATTCCAACAACCATAATTATAAACGTAAAAGAGATTAAAAGCCCGATTACTAACCCTCTTGTGTTTTCAACAAATAGTTGTGGCATCATAATTGGAATCCCAGCAACACCATTTGTACTAAAAGGTGAAATATTTTCATTAACCCATTCATCCACACGTGCATTGAATGCAACTGACTCCATTGATGTAGAGTTATTTGTTCTGATAAGAATTCTAGAATCTGATTTATCTGCAGTCATTTGATTTTTTAAATCCATTCCATATGGCACTGAAAACTCATACAATAGCAGATACTGCGCAATGAGTGCTTTATTGTCAGGAATTGCATAATACTCATCCAAGCCGCCATTCATGTTTTTATGTAAAGTCTTAATAACATCTGAAATAGTAGATACATCAGCTACTTCAGGTTGAGTAAGGAGCCAACTTTCGAAGTCATCAAGCTTTTTAAGGTATTCAGGATTTGTTATACCATCCGGCTCATTTGATTGCATATCAGAAAATATATAAAAAGAGCTTCCAAATTCAGGGTCAACAGTATTTTTCACTTCTAGCCATTCAGGAACTCTATCGAAATAAGTACTAAAATAGTCATCAAAATGTAAATTTGGTAATAAACTAAAAACTGCTATACAAATTGCAGTTATTACAATAACGAACCTCTCCTTAAATTTATAAATTAATTCACCTAGGTTTTTTAGAACTTCTAGTACATAACTTTTTCTTTTTCTTGCATTGATTGGAAGTAAAGAAAACATAGCTGGAAGCATCGTCACACTTAAAATAAAACCAATACCTGCGCCAATTACAACAGTATTAGCCATTTCGCTATAAGCAGGAATATCCCCAAAGTTAATACCTGCGATGCCTGCAGCCGTTGTAAAACTTGTAAGAAATATCGGTACAAAATTTATTTTTAAACTCTCAATAATAGCATCATTCTTTGTCATTCCTTCAGTCATGTTAGTCAAACCAATTGACAACATATGTATGGCATGCGTTAGTGATATTGTGAGTATAATTATTGGTGCAGTAATAAGTGGGGGTTGTACTTCAAACCCAAGCCATCCTGCAGCTCCAAGTGATGGCAGAATGGACAACATAATTACAATTAGTGAAATTATTGAAGCTACGACAGATCTCAATAAAATATAAGTTAAGATAATTATCAGCAGTAAAAAACTTGGATACATTTTTGATGCATCAGACTCCGAGGTAGATTGAAAATTATGTGAAAATTGAGCAGAGCCTGCTACACCAACAAATATGTCTTCATATCTGTTTTCAAAATAATTTTTTTGTTCCCAGGCAAACGAAATTGGTTCCTGGAAAGCAATATCTTCAGGCATTTCAAGATTAATATTAACTAAACCTATTTTTCCACTTTCAGACATCACAAAATTTACAACCGCGTCCTCTAAAACTGCAGCATTATATAAATTTGCAATTTCATTTGTGCTTAATGAGTCAACATCATGAACAAAATCACTTATTGATATGTCATCGCCGTCTACTGTAGTGTATTGATGGTTTGTAATTGAGCTTACTCTTGACGAATATGGTGTTTGCCAGGAAATTTCAGTGAGTTCATGAATAAGATTTAATACATCTTTTTGAAATATGTTACCCTTTTCTGGTTTAACAACAAAAGTCAGAACATCTATGTTTCCATACTTTTCCTCTAAATCCAGCACATCTTTGTAGTATTTAAAATCTTCCTCAACAAAGCCCCTATATCCTGAGGGCGTTTCTAGGAATTTCATACCGAATGATATTGTGAAAATGATTAATAAACTGCCTAATATTACTTTAATACGATGGTTTACTAAAATCTTGCCAAATATTTCAATTCTGTCTTCTAAATTCATATGGAAAAATATATACCTTCTTTTATAAATTAAAACAGTATGAAAACTAGTAAGAAAATATATTTAATATCGCCTCGTGGATTTTGTGCTGGCGTTACCCGCGCAATTGAAATAGTTGAACTAGCAATCAAAAAATATGGCCCACCAGTTTATGTGAATCACGAAATTGTTCATAACAAATATGTCATAGATGAATTGAGTGATAAGGGTGCAGTTTTTTTAGATAATATTAATGATGCGCCCCCAGATCGTCCATTTATCTTTTCCGCTCACGGTGTTTCAAAGGATGTTGAGCTACATGCAAATAAAAAAAATAAAATAGTTATTAATGCAACATGTCCACTTGTAACCAAAGTTCATGTTCAAGCTATGAAGTTTTTTGAATTGGGTTACCGCATAATTCTTATTGGACATAAAAACCACCCTGAAGTAATAGGAACCATGGGCCAGCTTCCAAGCGGCAGCATAGAACTTGTTGAAACGGTAAGTGATGTGATGAAACTGTCTATAAATGACAATGATAATTTTGCCTATTTAACTCAAACAACACTCTCACTCGATGATACAAAAAAAATAATAGAAGCATTAAAAGTTCGATTACCTAAAATAATTTCTTCTCCAAAAGAAGATATTTGCTATGCAACCTCAAATCGTCAAAAAGCAATAAAAGAATACGCTCAAATGTGTGATGCTTTTATAGTTGTTGGATCAAGTAATTCATCTAATTCTAATCGCTTGGTGGAAGTTGCAAAAAATGCAGGTTGTGAGAACTCAATTCTCTTGGAAAACGAAGTTAATCTAAATGTAAAAGACTATGAGCTTATGACGTCAATTGGTATTTCTTCAGGCGCATCGGTTCCTGACATACTGGTTAAAAATGTAATTAATAAATTTGCAGAATTTTATCAAGTTACGATTGAAGAGCTCAGTTTAGGAAATGAAAATGTAACTTTTAAATTACCTAAGGAATTGAGAGTTGGTTAATATAAAAGATTTAAAATGGGATTTTAGTAACCCTCATATTTTAAAGTTCACCATAAAAGAGAGTGATATTGATATTTTAGGACATGTTAATAATAAAGTATATTTGAATTGGTGTGAACTAGTCAGTTGGGATCATTCAGCTAAATTAGGTATTACTCCTGATGTATATAAAAAATATCAATGTGCATGTGTTGTTATTAGGAGTGAAAATAATTTTTCTGGATCACTTTTCATTGGCGATGAAATTGCGATTTCAACATGGATTACAAAGACTGATAAAAAAATCAGATTGAGCAGATTTTTTCAAATAATAAATATTGCAAAAAATCAAACTGTCTTTACTTCAAATGTTGACTATGCGTGTGTGAGTCTTGTTAGTTTTAAGCCTGTAAGAATGCCAGAAATTTATAAAAATAGCTATGAAGTTACTTGTAATGTTTAAATTAAGAAATGTTACCATAGAGGATATAAAAGATATCATTTTGATTAATGAAGATGCTATTCCTGCTGTGAACTCTGTATCATATGAAGAGTTTTTAAATTTTTATGAAAAAAAAACTTATTTTAAAGTCGCTATCAACAATGATAAAATTATTTGTGGGTTTTTACTTGTTTTACCTTCTGGCCTTGATTATCAGAGTTTAAATTATAAGTGGTTTACTGAAAGATATAGAGATTTTGCTTACATTGATAGAATTGCTATATCGAGTAAGTTTAGAGGATTGGGTATAGGTAAAAGTCTGTATCTTGATCTCGAAAAATCACTAGATGAATATAATATGATTGCATGCGAATTTAATATAGAACCTCCAAACCCAATTTCTAAAAGTTTTCATGAAAGTTTAAACTATAAGAATGTTGGAGTTCAGTTTACTGAAAATAATACAAAAAAAGTTTCATTAATGGTTAAAAATATCTAATGAGTACTAATTTCGTAGATGTATTGGTAATTGGTGGAGGGGTTATTGGATTAGCCATAGCTAAAAGTTTTGCCGCTAAAGGTCATGAAGTTATTGTATTGGAAAAAGAAAATACTTTTGGTTCTGTTACCAGTTCAAGAAACAGCGGAGTAATTCATGCAGGCGTTTATTATGACAAGGACTCAATGAAGGCTAAATTTTGTGCCGATGGAAACCGTAGAATGTATGAATATTGTCAAAAATTTAATGTGCCTCACATTAATACAGGAAAGTTCATTGTCGCAACATCTCCCAATGAAATTCCCAAACTCGAGGAAATTTTCTCCAAAGCAGAATATAACGGTGTTGAAGGAATAGAGAGAGTAACAGGAAATTATGTTGCAAGCAAAGAGCCTTTAGTCAAATGTATTGAGGCATTATTCGTACCATCATCAGGTATTGTTGATCAAAACTCTCTCATGAGGTCTTATCTTGGCGAATTGGAGGAAAACTCTGGCAATATTGTTTTTAATTCACAATTCTTACGTTCTGAAATTCATGGTGATAAATATTGTTCTACTGTGCTGAGTGATGGAGAAGAAATAATTATAGAATCGTCAGTCATAATAAATGCTGCTGGTCTATACGCTGAAAATATTGCAAATAATATTCTACCCTTAGATAAAAAATATATTCCCAAAACATATTTCGCCAAAGGTAATTATTTCGAAACAGGAAAAGACCTAAAGATTCGACATTTAATTTACCCAATACCAAATGATGCAAGTCTTGGTTTGCATTTGGGACTAGATTTAGGAATGCAAGTTAGATTTGGACCTGATGTTGAATGGGTAGATGAAATTGATTATGAAGTAAAAAAAGATAGACAAGTTTTGTTTCATAATGATGTCATAAAATATATTCCCTCAATTAAAATTGAAGATCTTAAAGCCGGATATTCAGGTGTAAGACCAAAACTTAAGAATAAAGGCGAGGGTAAAAGTGACTTTTCAATTCAAGGAGAAGAGTCACATGGTATTAAGAATCTTGTTAACTTATTTGGAATGGAGTCTCCTGGATTGACCTCTTCACTTGTTATTGGAGAATACGTTACCAATATGATAAATTAAAAAAGGAACTCTTTCTTTTGTGAATTTGATATATACGATTTCATCTTCATCATAGCACCTTTTTCTATCTGTCTTACACGTTCTTTGGAAATTTTTAACTCCTTGCCAAGTATATCTAATGTTTTAACTTCCTCTGAAAGGTGTCTATCCTTGATTATTTTTACCTCCCTTTCATCAAGTATTTCTAAAGTTTGTTTTATTAAGTCTTTTTTGAAATTTACTTGATCCTTTTCAAATACTTTATCATCAGGTCTTGCATCTTCGTCCTCAATGAGTTCCATAAACTCACTTTCACTCTCGTCATTAATTTTATGATTAAGAGAACTATCGTTTTGACTAATTCTGCTATCCATTTTTATAACATCAGAAGTTGAAATATTTAAATCATTAGCAATGCCTTGCGCAGTTCGAAAATCAATTGATCCATGTTCCGTTTGATGAATTTTCTGTTTTAATTTTCTGAGACTAAAAAATAGACTTTTTTGCTTTGAGGTAGTTGCGATTCTTACTAATGACCAATTTTTTAGAACGAAGTCTTGAATTGAAGCCCTGATCCACCATCCAGCATAAGTTGAGAATCTAACTTCTTTATCCAATTCAAATCTTTCTGCAGCTTTCATAAGACCTATATTTCCCTCTTGAATAAGGTCACTTAAATTAAGACCATAGTTCTTATACTTGACTGCAAAAGCAATAACCAATCTGATGTGAGATTGTGTTAGTTCGTGCAATGCCTTTTCATCTTTGTTTTTGATCCATTTTTTTGCTAAAACCTTTTCATGGTTTTCTTCAAGTAAAGGGATAGACATGGCTTTCTTAACAAAAGATTTCATTTCATTTGTATCATCAAAACTTGACATGAGTGCAAAATACAAATTCAATAAGAAAAGACAATTTGAATCTTCAATTTAGAGGTTATAAAAACTGCCAATGTGGCTTAATTTAATATGAAAGACATTGTAAAATATGAAGATTTTGAGAAAATTGAGATCTTAGTAGGCACTATTTTAGAAGTAAAAATAAACGAAAAGGCTAGAAAATCTGCATATGTGCTAAAAATAGATTTTGGTGAAAAAGTTGGTATTAAACAAAGTTCAGCTCAAATAACAAACTATTCAATTGAAGAGCTTCTTCAAAAACAAATTATTGCAGTATGTAATTTTGGAAAAAAAAATATCGCAGGAATTGAATCAGAAGTATTAATTCTTGGCGCAATAAATAAAAACAAAGAGGTGATTTTGCTTCATCCACAACAAAAAATAGATAATGGATCGAACGTTTGCTGACTTATATTGGCGCGCTCGAGATGATTCGAACATCCGACCCCAGGATTAGGAATCCTGTGCTCTATCCTGCTGAGCTACGAGCGCATAATTAAAGATTTTTTCAAAAAAAAAATAATTTTTATTTTATTTTAATTAAAATTTATAAAAAAAAATAAATTTTTGTTACTATGAAAATATCTAATAACTATAAGTATTTAAATACATTTACTAACAATTTAAAATACATTGAAAAAAAATTTTAAATTTCAAAAAATTCAAAAAACAGCGAAAAATTGACACTTTTTCATAAAAGTTTAATCATTGTATTAGAACGAATCAATTTTGATTCATCTACTAACCTCTAACTAAACCCAAACGGGGGGAGATAATTATGGAGGAACTAAAAGTGATCTTTGCGAAAGCAAGGAAAAAAGCTAAGAAAAAAGCAGCGCCTAAGAAAAAACGTAAAGCTGCTAAAAGGAAGCCAGCTAAGAAAAAAGCAGCTCCTAAAAAGAAAAAGCGTAAAGCAGCTAAAAGGAAGCCAGCTAAGAAAAAAGCTGCTCCTAAAAAGAAAAAAAGGAAAGCCGCTAAGAAAAAAGCCGCTCCTAAAAAGAAAAAGAAAGCTGCTAGAAGAAAAAAAAGAAGATAATTAGCATTGATTAATCAATGCTTTTTTTTTGCGCCCTTAGTTCAACAAACTAGGGGCGTTTTTTAATTTATCTCTACCAAGAATCTTATCGACTTTTTTTATTGCATTTTCCTCTGTAATTTTAAGTCCAGCAATCACTTCTCTCAAAAATCGATCATAAGATAATTCAAAAAGTTGACGCTCACTATAAGATTGCTCTATTTGATTATTTGCCCTGTTAAGATCTCTAACAACTTCAGCAATTTGTTCAATGTCACCTGAGTTAATTTTAAGGTCATATTCCTGAGCCCTTCTACTCCACATTGTTCTCTTTATTTTTGGTTTTTGGGATAGGATTTTTAATACAGTTTGAATTTTAGATGGTTTTGCTACTTTTCTTAAATTAAGAGACTTAGCCTTTTCAACCGGAACTCGTAAAATTAATTTATCTCGTACAAACTCTATCACATACATTTCTAGTTTTTGTCCAACGACCTCTCTTTTTTCAATATCTATAACTTGGCCTACGCCGTGTGTTGGATAAACAACATGATCCTTTGTATTAAATATTTTTTTAACTTTTTTTTCTTTAATAGTCTTTATTTCTAAAAACTTTTTAACTTTTTTCGCTTGATAGTGAGCAGGATTAATAATTCGATTATTAACTTTTTTGTCAGATTGTGGAGGAAGTTTAGGCTCTACAAATTTCGTTGCTTCTTTTGTTTTTTTAACAACCTTTTTTACTTGTTTCTTTTTTGGAGTTTTCTTTACTAAAGTTTTCTTTTTTACAACTTTAGTTTTTTTCTTAACAGTTTTCTTTTTTAAAATTTTCTTTTTGTCGACTTTACTGACTTTTTTCTTTTTTTTCATAAAATTACCTAACCTCCAGATTTTTCGGAAAAATATTTATCATATTTATTTTCTTCACTCTCATACATTTTTGCATCAGTTGGAGAGTCTTTCTTCATAGTAATGTTTGGCCATATTTCTGAAAACTTTTGATTCACTTCTAACCATTTTTCATCTTTATCATCTGTATCAGAGATGATTGCATCAACAGGACACTCTGGTTCACACACACCGCAATCTATGCATTCATCAGGATTAATTACTAACATATTTTCACCTTCGTAGAAACAATCAACCGGACATACCTCCACGCAATCAGTATATTTGCATTTTATGCATTTTTCATTAACTAGGTATGTCATTTTAAATTATTGTGAGAGTTTTTTCTTTATTTCACCAACTTTAAAGTCATCGATATATAGAAGACCAGATATTTTACGTACTAAAGCATTTTCATAATCATCAATTCTGCCATCTGCAATTACAATTTTCCATATCATTTCAATTATCATTATTTTTTCATCGTCAGAAAGTAAGCTATTGATTTTTGACGTGAATTGGTAAATATCATTTGCGTTGTCAACAAGTTCAAAAGAAGCCTCAAAAAGTTTATTTAATTTATCGTTATCTAAATTATAAAAATTACCAAGCAATTTTAATATCTCGTGTTTTTCAATCTCATCAAATTCACCATCGTGCAGAGCAGTCGTAACCATTAAAGACGCAACTGCTAATTGTGATGCCTCAAACTCTTCTTCTTTGACATCTTTATTATTTGATAATAGCGTTTTGAATTTATCTAACATAATAAAATATTTGTATATTAGAATTTAAAGAATACTATATCTGGTGTCTATTATAGAACAAAAGGTGTAGATTATATGTCCGAATCACCAACTTGGAATGTTCTTTAAATATTCTAATTTTTTTTATTTCTAATTAACTATATATATCACTTAATCAAAATTTAAAAGTTTCAATAAAAATGACAAATAAATCAAATAATGGCTTTAATACTTGGCAAAAAAGTTTCGAAAAAGAAACTAAGAAAAATTTTAGTGATGCAAAATCAGAGACTGATGAAGGAATAGATATTAAACCAGTATACACTAGAGATGATCTAGAAAACTTTTCATTTGTCGAGAATAATTCTCTTCCTGGCCAATGGCCTTATACAAGAGGTCCAAAGGCATCAATGTATACAAATAGACCTTGGACGATAAGGCAGTATGCTGGATTTTCTACTGCTGAGGAGTCCAATGAATTTTATAAAAAGAATTTAGAATCTGGTCAAAAAGGTCTTTCAGTTGCTTTTGATTTGCCAACACATAGGGGATATGACTCAGATGATGATTTGGTAATGGGTGATGTGGGTAAAGCTGGCGTTGCTATAGATACTGTTGAGGATATGAAAATACTTTTTAATAATATTCCTCTAGATCAAATGTCAGTTTCAATGACTATGAACGGTGCAGTGTTGCCAGTACTCGCATCATTTATTGTTGCTGGAGAAGAACAGGGTGTTGATAAAAGTTTGCTATCAGGAACAATTCAGAATGATATTTTAAAAGAGTTTATGGTAAGAAATACTTATATATATCCTCCTGAGCCATCGATGAAAATTGTTGCAGATATTATTGAATTTACTTCAAAAGAAATGCCTAAATTTAATTCTATTTCGATTTCAGGTTATCATATGCAAGAAGCTGGCGCTGATAATGTTCTTGAATTAGCTTATACTTTAGCTGACGGAATGGAATATGTAAGAGCAGCAATGTCAAAGGGTCTTGATGTTGATGATTTTGCACCAAGGCTCTCTTTCTTTTTTGCAATCGGAACAGACTTTTTCATGGAGATTGCTAAACTAAGAGCTGCAAGAACTCTGTGGGCTAAGATCATGAAAAACTTTGGAGCTAAAAATGAAAGATCTCTTATCTTAAGAACACACTGTCAAACATCTGGCGTATCTTTAACTGAGAAAGATCCATACAATAATATTATAAGAACATCTTACGAGGCCTTATCTGCTATACTTGGAGGAACACAAAGTTTGCACACAAATTCCTTCGATGAAGCAATTGCTTTACCAACAGATGAGTCTGCAAGAATTGCTAGAAATACTCAA
Source organism: uncultured Pelagibacteraceae bacterium (assembly GCA_902519835.1). Taxonomy (GTDB): domain Bacteria; phylum Pseudomonadota; class Alphaproteobacteria; order Pelagibacterales; family AG-422-B15; genus CACNXQ01. The sequence goes on along the minus strand of CABYLU010000002.1, from coordinate 101,971 downwards.
TTGATTCTTCAAAATGAAACTGGTGTTACAAAAACGGTTGACCCTCTTGCGGGGTCATATTTTGTTGAAAACTTAACTGAAGAATTATCAAAAAAAGCTTGGGATATTATTTCAGAAATTGAAGAATTAGGTGGGATGACCAAAGCTGTTAAAGCAGGGATTCCTAAATTAAAAATTGAAGAGTCTGCAACTAAGAAGCAAGCTAAAGTCGACAGTGGATCAAGGGTTGTGGTTGGTGTAAATAAATATAAAAATCCAAAAGAACCTTCAGTTGATGTGAGAGTAATTGATAATAATCGCGTTAGAGATGATCAAATAAAGAAAATACAGGCAATAAAAAAGTCACGAGACACAAAAGCAGTAGAAAAAGCACTTACTAATTTAACTAATGCTGCTAAAGATGAAACAAATCTTCTTATTCCTTGTATAGAAGCTATTAAATTAAGGGCAACGGTTGGTGAAGTTTCAAAAGCACTAGAGCAAGTATATGGTAGACATTTTGCAAAAAGCTTAAGTGTTTCAGGAGTATATGGTAAACATTTTGAAGGTGATGAAGAATTTATGAAGGTTGAGAGTAAAATTAAGGAATTTGAAAATTTAAATGGTAGACGACCACGAGTTCTAGTAGTTAAAATGGGTCAGGATGGCCATGATAGGGGGGCAAAAATTGTTGCAACCTCATTTGCTGACATGGGTTTTGATGTTGATATGGGCCCACTGTTTCAATCGCCTAAAGATGTTGCAAAGGATGCTATTGAAAATGATGTTCACGCAATTGGAGTTTCAACTTTAGCGGCAGGACATAAAACACTTGTACCTGAATTAATGAAAGGCCTAAAAGAGATTGATCCTAAGTCAAAGATAATTGTTTTTGTGGGGGGCATAATTCCAGAACAAGATTACGAATTTCTGTATGAAAATAATGTATCAGCCATTTTTGGTCCAGGTTCCAACATCATAGAATCTGCTGAAAAAGTTATTGATTTGATTTCAGATAACTTAAGTAAAGAATAGTTAATGGAATTAGTAGATAAGATTATTAAGGGTGAAAGAGCTGCCATCGCTAAAGCTATTACATTAGTTGAATCCTCAAAAGACACTGATCAACAAATTAGTAGGCAGCTAATTTCAGAGTTAATTAAGAAGCCTGGAAAATCAATAAGAGTAGGTTTTTCTGGCCCGCCAGGAGTTGGGAAGTCAACATTCATTGAGTCCTTTGGAAGTTATTTAGTCAGTCAAAATTATAAGTTAGGTATTTTAGCTATCGATCCATCCTCGCAAATTACTGGTGGGTCAATATTAGGAGATAAAACTCGAATGGTAGAGATATCAAAAAATCCAAATACTTTTATAAGATCTACACCGTCAAGAGGTACTTTAGGAGGTATCTCAATGGGAACTCGCGAAGCATCCATCATATTAGATGCTGCAGGCTATGACTTTATATTTATTGAAACAGTTGGTGTGGGACAATCAGAAATTGTTGCAAGCAATTTAGTTGATATATTTACTCTTATTGTTGGCCCTGGTTCTGGTGATGAGCTGCAAGGAATAAAAAAAGGTATTACGGAATATGCAGATATATTTATAGTCAATAAAAATGACGGTGAGTTGAAAATGGAAGCTTCAAAAACTGCCGCTGACTATAAATCAGCACTGAGTTACTATAAGAAATTAGATGCGCTTGAAAAGCAGGTGTTATTAGTATCTGCGATTGAGCAAACTGGAATGGAGGATGTTATTAAAACAATTAATCAGATAATCGATCAAAATAAACTAAAAGGGATATTTGATGAAAGACGCGCTGATCAGCTCGAATACTGGATCGAGGAAGAGGTAAAAAATATAATTGCATCAGACATAACAAAACGACTGACAAGTAAGGGAAATATTCCAAAATACTCTGAAAAAGTAATGAAAAATGAAATGTCTATGTACGAAGCAGTTGAAACAATCACAAAAGATACTCTCAAGCAATAATCATATTGACAATAATTACCAAAAACTTTACTTAAACTTACTATGACAAAAGCATGTGATTTATCAGGAAAAAAAGTACAATTTGGTAATAATGTGAGCAAAGCCAATAATAAGACGAGAAGAAAATTTAATGTTAATCTTCAGTCTGTAACTTTTAAAAGTGATATTTTAAATAAGAATATAAAGTTCTCTGTAGCTACTTCATCAATCAGAACAGTTTCCAAATTTGGCGGTATTGATGAATTTTTAACGCAAACAAAAAGTAAGAAATTGTCTCAAAAAGCAAAGAGAGTACAACGTGCTATGAATAATGCACAAAAAAAAGCTAGTTAATAGTCTGACGATTTAAATTATTTTCGTTTTCTTCAAAAAGATCTACCAACTGCTCAGTCATTACGTCAGCTAATTGTTCTGCATCAACTATTGTAACAGCTCTTTTGTAGTATCTTGTTACATCGTGGCCAATTCCAACAGCAAGCAACTGAATTGAAGATTTAGACTCTATCCAATTTATAACACCTCGAAGATGTTTTTCTAAATAATTCCCTGTATTTACTGAAAGTGTACTATCATCGACAGGCGCACCATCTGAGATAACCATTAATATTTTTCTTGCTTCATATCTTGCCTGAAGCCTTTTGTGTGCCCATAACAATGCCTCACCATCTATATTCTCTTTTAAAAGTCCCTCGCGCATCATTAATCCAAGATTTTTCTTTGACCTTCTCCACGGTTCATCAGCCGCTTTATAAATTATATGCCTTAAATCATTTAATCTTCCAGGAGATGGAATTTTTTTATTTTGCATCCAATGCTCTCTGCTCTTTCCACCTTTCCAAGCTTTAGTGGTAAAGCCGAGTATCTCAACTTTAACGCCGCACCTTTCAAGTGTCCTCGCAAGAATATCTGCACTCATTGCTGCGACTGTTATAGGGCGACCTCTCATTGAACCTGAGTTATCTATAAGTAATGAAACCACAGTATCTTTGAAATCTGTGTCTTTTTCTTTTTTAAACGATAGTGAATGGTATGGATCCATAATTATTCTCGTAAGTCTTGAGGTATCAAGCAGTCCTTCCTCAAGATCAAAATCCCAACTTCGATTTTGTTTAGCCAACAGCTTTCTTTGCAGTCTGTTGGCTAATCTTGAAATTATCATTTGATAAGCTTTTAATTGCTGATCTAGATAAGCCCTTAATCTATTTAGTTCTTCATCTTCACAGATATTTTTTGCAGTAATAACTTCATCAAATTCTTCAGTATAAATTTCGTATTCGTTGAGTATTTTTTCTACTGAATTTTCTGCTTTGTATTGGGGAGTTGCGTTTTCAGTATTACCCTCATCTACTTCACTTAATTCATCATCTTCTTGTTGGTCAATATTCATCTCAGTTTCATCATAACCTACCTCTTCCTCAGATTGAGTAGATTCTTCATCACTAAAGGAAGACTGGTTTTCCATTTCATTGACCTCATTGTTTTCTAGTTGATCAATATTTTGATTTTCCTCTTCTTTGTTGTCTTTATCATCACTATTTTCATTATCATAATAATCAAGCTCTCTAATTAGTTCGTTCACATTTTCAGCAAATAGTTTTTGATTATGTATATTTTTTAAAAGTTGATCAGATGAATCACTAATTTTATTATTCAACCATTTCTTCCATAGATTAAGGGCATTATTTGAGTTAGATGGTAGATAATCAGGATTGATTTTATTTCTTAAATACAAGTCTATTGCGTCTTCAATATTCAAATCTGATTGCTTTGAAACAGTGTCTAAGTTCTTCTCTCTAAATTTTTGTTCATAGAGTGTCTTTAAATTAGATTTAATCCCTCGCATTAACTTACTGCCTATAAGTTGGATTCGAGTATTTTCTAGAACTTCGTAAATTTTCCTATTTTTTTCACCAGAGGGTTCAAATTGTATATAAGTTTCCTTGTTGTGATATTTATACCTAAGAGCCTCATTATCAGCATGCCCGCGTAATTGATTTAAATTTTTTAAGTCCTCATTATTGTCAATTTTAGGTAGTACAATTTTATTATCAGTTGATGATAGATTATCCTCGAATACAACATCAATTTCTTTATCTTCAGCTATTGCTCGTGTAGTGGAAGATATAGCTTTTTTGATATCCTCTAAAAAATCTTCTTTCACTAAACTAAATCAAATTTGCTTGCTTCAGTTGTGACCTCTTCTCCAAAACAGCGTTGATAGTACTCGGCTATAATTTGTCTTTCACTTTCATCACACTTATTTAAGAAAGTAAGTTTAAATGCTGCGGAATAATTGTGATCAAAAATTTCAGAATTTTGGGCCCAAGTTAGAACTGTCCTGGGACTCATAACCGTTGATATATCTCCATTTGCAAGACCTTTTCTGGATAAATCAGCAACCTTTATCATCAATTCAATGATCTCTTCCTTTTCAGGGTTATTAAATGAAGGAACTTTCGAAAGCATTATCTTTTTTTCTTGTTCAAGATCTAAATAGTTAAGAGTGGTAACTATGCTCCACCTATCCATCTGCCCTTGATTTATTTGCTGTGTGCCATGATAAAGTCCAGTTGTATCTCCTAACCCAACGGTGTTTGTGGTTGCAAATAATCTAAAATATGGATTTGGCGTTAAAACTCTGTTCTTATCCAATAATGTAAATTTACCTTCCGACTCTAATACTCTTTGAATGACAAACATAACATCTGGTCTTCCAGCATCATATTCATCAAATACTAAAGCTGTAGGTGTTTGTAATGACCAAGGTAAGATACCGTCTTGAAATTCCGTAACTTGCTTTCCATCATTTAATACGATTGCGTCTTTACCAATCAAATCAATCCTACTAATGTGACTGTCAAGATTGACTCTTACGCAAGGCCAATTGAGCCGAGCAGCAATCTGTTCAATGTGTGTTGATTTCCCAGTCCCATGTAATCCTTGGACCATAACTCTTCTGTTATATTTAAACCCAGACAGTATTGCCATGGTAGTTGCCTTATCAAAACAATAGTTAGAGTCGATTTCAGGAACATACTCTGATTTCTTTGAAAACCCCTCAACATGAAGATCTGTATCAAATCCAAAAGCTTGATTCACAGATATAGATATATCTGGTTTACTTTGCATGAGATTTTCTGTTGTTGTCATATTGTTCCTTTATTGTTTTATAGGCTTCTAAAACCTTAGTTAATTTTTCTTTATTTTTTTCATTGTTACCAACTGTATCAGGGTGTAATTCTTTTACAATCTTTTTGAATTTAGACTTGATTTCATTGAGTGAACTTTCCTTATTATCAATACCTAAAGTTGCAAGAGCATTTAAATACTTAGAACTATAATAACTAGGATGTACGAGCGTATTTTCAAGATTATTCATCCCTTGAAACATTCTCTCTGAAATTTTAGATATTTTTTCAAAATAACTCGTATCATTTGATCCTATTTGCTTAGTTTTTCTATGGCCAATTATGTCATTTTCGATAAATGCTTCAATTTCATCGGCTGTCATATCTGAAAAATAATTCCATTTTTTGTTATATTCTTTTATGTGTTTTAGACAGAACCAAATGTATTTTCCTAGATCTTTTGGGGAAGACGGAGCGCGATATTCTCCTATTTCTTCGCACCCTTTAAAATGACATTTTCTTTTGTTCATATTGCCTTTTCATATGTTAGATTAGATTAATATACATGACTCTAGAAGAATCTATAGATAAGAAAATTAATGACAATCTAAACCCGTCTTTTTTTAAAATTATAAACTTTTCTGATCAACACAAAAATCATTATGAAGGTGATAACAAAGATACTTCACATATTAAAATTATTATTGTTTCAGAATCTTTTGATGGACATTCAAGAATTGAAAGAGAGAGAATTGTTCATAACATACTGAAAGAAGAAATATTGACAGAGATACACTCAATAAGATTAAAACTCTATATAAAGTCAGAATATGATTTAATTAAGTGATGCAATTTTGACTTGCGAAATCAAATTTCTTTTCGTTTCAATTATTTCGAATTTAAATCCATAAAATTGAAAAACTTGCCCAGCTTTAGGAAAGGACCTTGACTCATTTATTATTAAACCAGAAATAGTATTTGCATCTTCATCAGGTAGGTCCCAACCAAAACTTCTATTAATGTTTCTTATTTCTGTAGATCCTTGAACTTTAATTGAGCCATCTTTATTTCTCACAATATCAGTTAAATCGATATCATGTTCATCGCTGATCTCTCCGACAATCTCTTCAATAATATCCTCAAGACTTATCATTCCATTTAACACACCGTATTCATCGACCACCATGGCTAATTTAATTTTTCTGTTTAGGTGCATTTGTAATTGATTTTTTAGAGGCGTAGTTTCTGGTACAAACCAAGTTTTAATTAATGATTTCTTAATATCCTCTCTTGAAATTTTTACAGATTTAAGTTCATTTAGCTTCCTCAACAGATTTTTTGCATGTATTAAGCCAATAATATTTTCATTATTGTCTTTCCACACAGGTATTCTTGTATAAGGACTTTCAACAACTTGGTTTATTATTTTTTCAGGATCTTCATCAATATTAACCATAAAGATATTGCTTCTGTGCACCATAATATCCTCAACAGTTGTTTCTGATAAATCTAAAATTCCAGTCACCATGTCTTTATCCATTTTAAACAATCTTCCTTCTTTATGGTGTAGATCTACAGTTCCCCTAATTTCATCAGCTACTGATAAACTTCTTGCGTTCTGGTCATGTTTAATTCCAATTATATTTAAAATAGTAAAAACGATTTTTTCCATCAGCCATGTCACCGGTGCTAAAATAGTTACAAATGGTTTTAAAAATGGACTTACTAATAGTGCCATTTTTTCTGCATTCGCAATAGCATAGCTTTTAGGAAGAATTTCTGCAAAAATCACAATTAATGCTGTCATTATGATTACGGCATAAGCAACACCTGTATTCCCAAAAATTTTGATTAATAAACTCGTAGCTAAAGCTGAAGCAAGAATATTGACTAAATTATTACCAAGTAAAATCGCTCCAATTAAGGCTTCTTTCTTATTCAATAAATCTATTGCAACATTAGAATTCTTTTTACCCTTCATGCCAAGGCCAGTTAATCTACTTCGCGTACTTGCTGTTAGTGCTGTTTCTGAACCAGAGAAAAACGCAGAAAATGCTAAAAGAACTATTATTGCTAAAAATAATACGATAATTTCAAATATCATCTAATTTATATACTTGTTTATCACACTGTCTAATTTTCTATTTGAATATCGATTGGCTAAATAAGCTTTACCTAAATTCCTTAAAAGAATCAGATTTATATGATTATTTTTTACTTTTTTATCAGAATTCATTGTCTCTTTAAATTTTTTAAGTGATGTCTTTCTTTTAATATTGTTAGGTATTTTTGTTTTCATTTTTAATTTTTGAAAATGATCTTTTATTTTATTAATATTTTTATTTAAACTATTCCCTTTAAGTGAAGACATATCTAGAGCCATCAAGATGCCAATAGATACAGCTTCTCCATGTGTTAATGATTTTTGGTAATTATTTATTGCTTCAATAGCATGTCCGAAAGTATGGCCTAAATTAAGTATTGCTCTTATATTTTTTTCTTTTTCATCTTTTCTTACAATTATTGCTTTATTTTTGCAAGAGTGGAAAACAGCCTCAATTAAATATTTTTTGTTAAATGTCATAAGCTTCGACTCATTATCTAAAAGCCAATTAAGGAATCTTTTATCTATAATAAGTCCATACTTAATTATTTCAGCATAGCCAGATAAAATCTCCCTTTTTGGAAGAGATTTTAATAGTGAAACATCCGAAATCACTAATTTAGGTTGGTAAAAAGTACCTATGAGATTTTTGCCTTCTTTAGTATTGACTCCTGTTTTGCCTCCTACTGCAGAATCGACTTGCGATAATAAAGTTGTAGGTATCTGAATAAAATTAATACCTCTTAATGTGATACTTGCTGTAAAACCAACAATATCGCCAATAACACCTCCACCAAAAGCAATTAAAGTATCATTCCTATCAACCTTATATTTGAGAAGTTTAGACGTAATTAAATTAATAGTTTTAATATTTTTGTATTTCTCACCATCATTAATAATTATCTTGTTAAAACTTATTTTATTTTTTTTTAGTGAGTTCTCTAATTTTTTTCCGTAAAGCTTATAGATTAATTTATTAGTAATTATAAAAACTCGCGGATTTGTTAATTTCTTTTTTATTAGTGAGCCTGAGCTCAATAAAATATTATCACCAATTAATATCTTATATTCGTCTGTTCCGGTCTTTACCTCTAAAGTTTTTTTCATTATTAGATTTTTAAAGCTTCGGTAATTTCTTTAATTATTTGATATTTATTTTTTTTGCTCACATCGATTGTGAATTTAGCTTTTGAGTAATTTTTCTGCCTAATTTTATTTAATCTTTCAAATTCTGCTTTTATATTTTTATTTGATAAAAGAGGCCTTTTTTTTGACACTCTACATCTTTTTTCTAAAATATTCAAATCACATTTTAGCCATATTGAATTACATTTATTCAATATTAACTTTCTTATTTTTAAATCTTCAAAGCCACCTCCGCCTAGTGCAATAATAGAGTTTTTTTTATCTAGTAATTTTAAAGTAATTTTTCTCTCAATATTTCTGAAGATACTCTCTCCGCTTTCATCAAAAATTTTTGCAATTTTTTGACCCATTTCTTTTTCAATTTCTTTATCCGTGTCATAAAAATCTAAGCCTAGTTTTTTTGATAAACCTCTGCCAATAGTTGATTTACCAGAGCCCATATGGCCTAAAAAAACTATATTTTTTTTTGTTTGAGAGAGTCTTTTTTTTGACATTATTAAATGTGAATAAATTTCACAGTTTTAAAATATTCTGTTAAAAGAAATTAATATGTTTGATAAAAGCATTCGTAATAAAGTAACATTATATATCATTAGTTTATCTCTTATAAGCTCATTTTTCATTAATATTGATGTTTTGGCGGAAAGCAATTTGAGTCAAGAGCCATATGAAATTTGGCAAGAGAACAGTGTTATAAGCGAAATTGAAAGCTCTGTTGAAAAATCAAATACGCAGGAAGCAGTAAACTTAACTAATCAAACCGTAGAACAGGAAAATTTTCTATTCACTAAAGCCGATGCTATAGGTTTATATGATCCAACTAATGGTGGATTTGAAGCTAATTTATGGGATGGGTCTAATATAGAGGATATAGCATATTTAATTAATACAGCTCCTGAAGAAAGTACTAGTTCAACTCTTACGAACCTAGTAAAAAATGTAATCTTAACTACAGCAGCTCCACCCGATAAATCAAATAGTGACTCATTATCTTTTTTAAATCTTAAATCAGATTTTTTAATCTCAAGAGGTTATTATAAAAATATATCTCAATTATTTAGCTTACTAAATAGTGATGAAATAAACGATATTTTAAGTGATGGAATGATAGATAATTTACTTATCTATAATCAATACAAAAGAATTTGTAATAGCAACTCTAATTTAATATCAGAAAGATTAAGTGATTTATATTTTGCATCATTTTGCAATGCAATGTCAGCTAATAAACTAACTCTTGATCTAAATATCTCTTTAATGCGAGAGGATAATAATTCTTACAATGAAGAGTATTTATCTTTATTATCTGAAATTATTTACAGTGGTGAAATTAAAGCTGAAAATCTCAAAGAAATAAATCTAATTAATTTAAATTTATTACAAAAATACAATGTCGATATTGATAAATATATTTCCATAAATTCACCAATAAAATTTAAATTGTTCTACTTTTTAAATTATAAGAAAAACAACCTTAAAAAAATTTCAATTGCTGAAGAACTTGTCAAAAAAGGCTTGGTTGAACACAAATACCTTGCAGAGATTTACCAGTCCTTTGATCTGAGTAACACTAAGGACGCTGGTGAGGATAATTCAGCTTTACTAGAGCGAATTAAAATCTTTAAAGATATAAGAAAAACTTCATCTCAGGCTGAATTAGTAAATAAAATACCTGAATATGTTAGTTTATTTAGTGCGCATGGCATGTTGGATACAGCGTCTTTAATGATTTATGATAAAATAAAAATAGTTCAGCCAAAACCAGATTATATCGATAATGCATCGGGTATTTGCCTGGTCTTTATACTAAATGATGACCCAGAAAAATGTAATGAGTGGGTGAGTCAATTGAATCTCAATTCAAACACATTAGAGCTTTCTAAAGCTAAGTTTTATCTTTCATTGGCGAACGGTAAAGCAATAAAAGAGACTAACTTAAATCAATTAATTGACTATGATGGTTTTTCCGATAGGCAGAAGAATATTATAGTTAAGTATTACGAACTTATTACAAATTCAAAAAAAATTAGTTATTGGAAAACTCCAAATGAATTAAATAAAGTCTCCTCAATAACTGCAAATATAAAACTTCATAATTATTTTGAGTCTCTTGAAAATCAAATAGGTGAGAAAATAATTTTACTAAACATATTGCATGGAGATGATAATTTTAATGAGAATGACGAGTTTTCGATTTTTCTTATAATAGACTCATTGTTCGAGATTAATAAAGATTACGCACAAGACTATATATTAGAGTATTTTTCAACGTACAATTTATAGTGCCGAAAATAGAAAAATCTATTATTGAGAATTTCTTAGAATCACTGATATCTGAGAAAGGTTTAAGTAAAAATACGATTGAGTCTTATAAAAGCGATATAAATCAGTTTTTAGAAAGACAAACAACAAGCAAATCATCTGAACTAATATTTTCAAGAAAATCAATTGAAAAATATATTTCAATGATGAACGATTTAGGATTTGAGAGGTCAACAATCCTCAGGAAATTATCTTCGTTAGGACATTTTTTTGATTTTTTAGTTACTGAAAATATACTGAAAGATAATCCGTTCTCGCAAATATCAATACCCAAAAAAAACTCTAAGCTACCAATTTTTTTAACAAACGATCAGGTAGATAGGCTATTAGAGACAGCTAAAAATGATGACTCTATTAAAGGGTTGAGACTATTCACTATGATAGAAATATTATATGCAACAGGAATAAGAGTTTCTGAGCTAGTTGGATTAAAATTGTCATCTTTATATGAAAAAGAAAATTTTATTTTTGTTACTGGTAAAGGAAATAAAGAAAGACTTGTGCCCGTTGATCAAAACACTTTATCCACAATAGAAAAGTATCTAAAAGTAAGAGTAGAATTTTTAAATGCAGATAAAAATGAAGACAAATGGCTTTTTCCTTCAAGAAATTCAAAACTTGGTCATATTTCAAGGCAAAGATTTCATCAACTTTTAAAAGTATTGTGCAAAGAAGCGAATATCGATGCAAAATACGTTAGCCCCCACAAGCTAAGACATGCCTTTGCATCGCATCTACTTGCTAATGGAATGGATTTGAGATCACTACAAATGCTACTTGGGCATTCAGATATATCTACAACACAAATTTATACTCATGTTCTTAGCGATAGATTGAAAAGTACGGTGGAAGATAATCACCCATTATCCAAGGTATTCAAAGAATAATTGTAATTCAAGTTGTCCTTGAAAAGAGGATTTTATGATGATAAACCAACAAAATGAGTTTCACGCCCGTACCCTCTAACACTATAAGAATAAATAGATCTCAGTTATTTGTTCCAGGGTCAAAGCCAGATTTGTTTGAGAAAGCTTCAGCAAGCAATGCAGATATAATCTGTTTAGATCTTGAGGATGCTGTGGCACCGCAAGATAAGGAACAAGCAAAAGAAAATGTAATCAAAGCACTAAACAATCATGATTTTGGGAAAAAAACTATTTCAGTAAGAATTAATGGATTGGATACTCATTATTGTTACAGAGATGTTGTTGACTTAATGGAAAATGGTGGTGAGCGATTAGATTTAATCATGATACCAAAAGTTGGTGTTCCAGAGGATGTTTATGCGATTGATATGTTAGTGACGCAAATAGAAGATAAAACTCAAAGACAAAAGAAAATAGGCTTTGAACTTATAGTTGAAACATCAATGGGAATAACAAACCTAGATAAGATCTTAGCTGGGAGTAAAAGAATTGAATCTCTCCATTTTGGTTATGCTGATTATGCGGCATCAGTTAGAATGCGAACAACAAATATCGGCGGATCTAATCAAGACTATTCAATATTAACTGATGAAATTGATGGAGAGAGAAAAACTCACTGGAATGATATGTGGCACTATCCAATATCAAAAATGACAACTATTGGAAGGGCTCATGGTGTTAGGATTATTGACGGTCCTTTTGGGGATTTTTCAGATCCAGATGGTTTTAAGTCTCACGCAAGAAGAACAGCAATTCTTGGATGCGAGGGAAAATGGGCAATTCATCCTAGTCAGGTAGATCTTGCAAATGAGGTATTCACACTACCGGAAAAAGAAGTTCAAAAAGCCAGAGATATTCTTGAAGCGATGAAAAAAGCACAGGAGTCAGGCGCGGGCGCTGCTACACTAAATGGAAAATTAATAGATGCCGCTTCAATAAGGCAAGCTGAGCAAATTATCGAACAAACAAAATTAATAGAAACTCTAAGTAAATAATTTATTATTAAATGAACACCTATCTTGAGTTTGAAAAGCCCATCGAACAACTTGACAATAAAGTTCATGAGCTCAAAAGCTTAAATGATAATGCTCCATCAGATAATCTTCTTGAAGAAATTACGCAAGTTGAAGAACAAATAAATGAAACTTATAGAAAGATATATTCTTCAATATCACCTTGGCAAAGGACACTTGTTGCAAGACATCCTCAAAGACCAAAAACTAGAGAATATATTCAAAATCTAATTGAGGATTTTTTCCCATTATCAGGTGATCGTTTTTTTTCAGAAGATAAAGCCATTCTTGGGGGGTTTGGAAAATTTAGAGGTAAAACAGTATTAGTCCTTGGTCATGAAAAGGGACACGATACAACATCAAGAATTGAACATAATTTTGGAATGCCTAGGCCTGAGGGATACAGAAAAGCTCAAAGATTAATGAAACTTGCAGAGGATTTTGACATTCCAGTAATTTCCTTCGTAGACACTCCTGGCGCTTACCCTGGAGTAGGAGCTGAACAGCGAGGACAGTCTGAAGCAATAGCAAAAACAACTGAGTGTTGTTTATCATTAGGTGTTCCTATTATAGCAATAATAATTGGTGAAGGAGGATCAGGCGGTGCAGTCGCTATTGGTACAGGAAATACAGTCCTTATGTTGGAAAACTCCATATATTCAGTAATTTCTCCAGAGGGCTGTTCATCAATTTTATGGAAAGATAATACAAAAACTGTTGAGGCGGCATCAGCCCTTAAGCTTACAGCAGAAGATATGTTAAAAATTGATGTAATTGATGAAATTGTTAAAGAGCCTACAGGTGGCGCACATAGAAATCCTCATCGGGCGATTGAGTCTGTTGGAGATGAAATTGAGAAATATTTAAATTTGCTCTCAAATCAACATGGAAATGATTTAAAACATGCAAGACAAGAAAGATATCTTCAAATAGGAAGGTCGGGATTATTTAGTGAAAAAATCACAGCAGCTAATACTGTTCTTGATGAAAAGTTTGGGAAATCTGGCAATAAAAAAAGATTTTATAATAGTTTTTTAGGAAGAATTGTTTTAGGAGCTATACTTGCCATGTTGTTTACCGGCATACTAACTTATTTATTTAATTAATTTTACCACAGCAATGTTTATACTTTTTACCTGAACCGCAAGGGCAAGGGGCATTTCTTGATATCTTTTTTGTCTTTATAGCTGATTGGTTAATTTTTTCAGACACACTATTTTCATTTAAAGTTTGGTTTTGTTTTTCTCTTAATCTCATTCTTGAAAAGATTTTAGAAACATCAATTTTTAAACTATTTATTAGTTCCTCAAATAATCCAAACGCTTCATTTTTATATTCATTTAGGGGATCTCTTTGACCGTACCCTCTTAAACCAATAGTTGACCTAAGTTGTTCAAGGTTATTAATATGATCTTTCCATTTATCATCCAAAATTTTAAGCATAACCATTCGTTCTGCAGAATTAACCTCTTCTTCTGAATGATTACCTTTTCTGTTTACGGTATTTTCATTTATTAGTGTGTAAACTTTATCCTTAATATATTGCTGATTAATATCACCTTCTAAGTTTTCTAAATTTACATCAATTTTTTTTGAAAAGTATTGATTTATCTCATCTTGAAGGTCTTGTAAGTTCCATTGATCAGCATAAGATTTTTCTGGGCAGTAACGTTCAACAATTTCGTCAGCAACGTCGTATTGCATTTCATTTGCAATTTCTGAAATATTATCCGCATTCATTAACTCAAGTCTTTGTTCAAATATCGTTTTACGTTGATCATTTAAGACGTCATCAAACTTTAACAGAGTTTTTCTTATGTCAAAATTTCTTCCTTCTACTTTTTTTTGCGCTCTCTCAAGTGCTTTTGAAATCCATGCATGCTTAATTGACTCACCTTCTTTCAAGCCAAGGCTTTTTAAAACACTATCTATTTTTTCTGATCCAAAAATTCTCATTAAATCATCTTCTAAACTTATAAAGAACTTTGTTTCCCCAGGATCACCTTGACGACCAGACCTTCCTCTTAACTGATTGTCTATTCTTCTACTTTCATGTCTTTCACTTCCAATTACAAAGAGACCTCCAGCTTTAATCACTTCATCTTTTTTTTGAGTAATTGTGTCTTTAAGTCCTTCTAAATTTTCCTGGCCATTCTTTGTGCTTGAATTAAATTCGAAATTACCGCCAAGTTGAATATCAGTTCCTCTTCCTGCCATATTTGTTGCAATTGTAACAGCACCTGGTTCACCGGCATTAGCAATAATCTTTGCCTCTTGCTCGTGATGTTTAGCGTTTAGTACCTCATGTTTAATTTTATTATTTCTGAGTTTTTTTGAAATTTTCTCAGATTTATCAATACTTGTTGTCCCAACTAAGACGGGCTGGCTTTTTTCATTACATATTTTAATTTGCTCAATAATAGCATCATATTTTTCCTCGGCTGTTCTATAGATTTCATCTTCATTATCAATTCGTGAAACTGGAATATTTGTAGGTATTTCGAAAACAGACAAATTATAAATGTCACCAAATTCCTCTGCTTCAGTGAGCGCAGTTCCCGTCATACCAGATATTTTATTATATAGTCTAAAATAATTTTGATAGGTTATTGAAGCTAATGTTTGGCTTTCATTTTGAACTTTAACATTTTCTTTTGCTTCTATTGCTTGATGTAGCCCATCCCCATATCTTCTACCTTCCATCGTCCTGCCTGTAAATTCATCAACAATTACTACACTTCCTGATTTAACAATATAGTCCCTATCTTTTTCAAATAGTTTGTTTGCTCTTAATGCTTGATTTATATGGTGTACCACCGCGACATTAGAAATGTCATATAAAGTTCCTTCAGATATAATATTTCTTTCTTTTAATATTTTTTCAGCTTTATCATTTCCTGCATCTGTTAAATTTGCTGTTTTTGTTTTTTCATCTATTTCAAAATCATCATCATTTAGAAAAGGGATTATTTTATTAATTGAATTATAAAGAGTTGTTTTATCTTCTATAGCGCCTGAAATTACAAGCGGTGTTCTAGATTCATCTATCAATATACTATCAACCTCATCAACAATACAAAAGTTATGATCTCGTTGAACAATATTCTGTTTTAATACACGTAAATTATCTCTTAAATAATCAAAGCCAAATTCATTATTGGTTCCGTAAGTAATGTCACAGGCATATTGTTCTTTTCTTTTTTCACGTCCCTCTGTATCGTTAGTTAGACATCCAACAGATAGACCTAAATAATTAAATATAGAACCCATCCATTCTGCATCTCGCCTTGCAAGATAATCATTTACTGTAACTATATGAACACCTTTTCCAGATAGAGAATTTAGAAACGCAGCCAATGTAGAAACAAGTGTTTTTCCTTCACCAGTCTTCATCTCTGAAATTCCACCATTGTGTAAAACCATGCCACCAATCAATTGAACATCAAAATGTCTTTGACCAAGTGTTCTTTTGGAAGCCTCACGCACCATTGCAAAAGACTCTACTAAATAGTCATCAATTTTTTTTCCATTTGATATTTCAGATTTAATCTCTGAAATTCTTTTAAGCAGCATATCTTGAGATAGCTTTTCAATTTCAGGCTCTAAATCATTAATTAATTGCACAGTACGCTGAAATTCAGCTAATTTCTTCTTTTCGCTTCGGCTAAAAATTGTATTAAAAAATGAGTTAACTTTTAACATTTGAGTAGATATTTGTATTTTCTATTTAATTGCAAGCATTTATACCTTAAATACTAACACCAATTAAGATAAAATTACTTAAATCACTCATATTTGATTGTTTGAAAAATGTTAAAAAAATCACCTTTAGCGCCAAAAAATATTGGAAAAATAAAACAGATTAAAGGCATTGATTTGTTTGTATATTCTGCAGGCTTATACAATAAGAAACGACTGGATTTAGCTTTATTTCTTTTCAAAAATAAAACTTCAGTTGCTGAAGTTTTTACAAAGTCCTCATTAAGATCATGCACACTGGACTGGAACGAAAAAAATTTAAAAAATAAAGAAATAGAAGCATTGATTGTTAATTCAGGAAATGCAAACACTTTTACAGGCCAGGCAGGTATTAATGCGTTAACGAAAATGAGTAACTTTGTTTCTAATAAATTCAAAGTCTCAGTTAAGAAGGTATTTTTTGCATCTACAGGTGTTATTGGAGAAAAATTTCCTGAAAATAAAATATTAAATACATTAAAAAAAAATAAATCAAAAACTAATAATTGGTTACAAGCAGCTCAATCAATTATGACAACCGATACTTTTCCAAAAGCAATTTCTGTAAAAACAATGATTGAAAATAAAACAATCACAATCACAGGGATTGCGAAAGGGTCTGGAATGATAGAGCCAAACATGGCAACAATGTTGGGATTTATTTTTATAGATTGTTTAATACCTCAAAATATTTTACAGAAATTATTAAAAGATCTTGTAGATAAGTCATTCAATCAAATAACGGTTGATGGAGATGAATCTACAAATGATACTGTAATTATGACTAGCACCAATAGTGTTTCATTTAAAAATAAAATTTCATCAATAAAAGATAAGAGAATATCAAAAATAAAAAACTCTTTACTTCCTGTCGTTAAATATTTAGCGGAACAAATTGTACGAGATGGTGAAGGTGCGACAAAATTCATAAACATAAAAGTTGAAAGTGCCAAAAATTCACCGCAGGCAAAAAGAATTGCTAAGGCAGTCGCAAACTCCCCGCTTGTAAAAACAGCTTTTTACGGAAATGATCCAAATTGGGGGAGAATTGTAATGGCGATTGGTAAAACATATGAAAAAATAGATCCAAAAAAACTTAAGATTTATATAGGTAAGCAAACAGTTGTTGCTAATGGAGCGGAGTATAAAAAATTAAATTTACAAAAATTAAAAAAATATATGGCAAGCAAAGAAATTGATCTAAAACTTGACCTTGGACAAGGCAATTATTCTTATGAAACACAAACATGTGACTTTTCTCACAAATATGTTGATATCAATGCAGCATACAGGACATGAAGGTAGTATTTTGCTCTTCCGCAATTATAAAAAATAAAAATGGTGAAATTCTCTTGATGAGCAGAAAACAAAAGGATTCTTTTATCAATTCTTGGGAGTTTCCAGGTGGAAAATTGAAAAATAACGAAAATTTTGCAGTTGCATTATTTAGGGAGCTAAAGGAAGAATTAAATATAAAAATAGATATAAACAAATTATCAAACTATGAATTTTTTAAGCACCAGTATCGTTCATTTTTATTAATGATGTATGTATTCGAAGTAACTGAATGGACAGGAAAAATTATAAGTAAAGAAGGGGAGCTTTTAAGATGGGTGTCTGCAAAGGAATTGAAGAAAGCAAAATTATTGCCTGCAAATACTAAAGTTGTTAATTATTTTTTAAAATAACAACCTGTTTCCTCAGTGAAAACAGAGACTATTTTATAATCTCCATATTCAATTGAAATTTCTTTTTTCCCCTCATCTTTATTGTAACCTAA
This sequence comes from uncultured Pelagibacteraceae bacterium, assembly GCA_902519835.1. Lineage (GTDB taxonomy): Bacteria > Pseudomonadota > Alphaproteobacteria > Pelagibacterales > AG-422-B15 > CACNXQ01. The sequence continues at coordinate 83,834 of CABYLU010000002.1, read as the reverse complement.
TAGTTTAATTTGACTGAACAATTCATCGTCTGAAACTGAAGAAGCAATAACACGATCATATGCTTCATCACAATAATCACTTTTCATCTCTGAAATAAAGAAACAAACACAATAGTGCTTTGCTGAAGCATTCAATCCAATGAGGGTTTCATCAGACTTTGCAATACTTGTATTTATAAAAAAAAATGATGTAAATATTACTAATATGTTATAAATAAATCGAGATACTTTATGCATAAAATTATAAAATTTATAACGTGTTTATCCTTTATTTTAATTTGGGTCAATCCATCATTAGCTATAGTTAATCAATTACCACACAATGAAACAGTCGAATGGCCAACAAATACATGGCCAGAAAATTTAATAGAAATTGATGACGAAGAGTTTAGTACAATTATTAATTATACTTTTTCTGATGACTCTTATGATGAATTGGGACGTACGAATGCACTTTTAATTATTCAAGACGGAAGTATTGTTTATGAAAATTACAATTCTCCTATTACAAAAGATACAAAACTTGTCTCTTATTCAATGGCAAAAAGCTATATTGGCCTATTGACTGGAATGATGATTGATAGGGGATTCTTACAATCAAAAGACGAAACAAATCTCTTACCAAGCTGGGATGACAATAGAAAAAACATTTCTATAGGACATATGCTTAATATGCAGTCAGGGCTGGATTATGTTGAGGAATATGATTTAGGTGGAAGGTCAGACACATTAGAGATGTTATTTGGGCAGGGAAGATTTGATCAAGCTGAGTTTGCATCATCCATGAAACTAAAAACTCCTCTACCAGGTATGAAATACAACTACTCGACTGGAGAAACTAATATTATAAGTCAAATAATAAAAACAAGGCTTGAAGCTCAAGGAATTGAATATTTAGATTTCATAAAAAGTAATCTTATTGATAAAATAGGTATAAAAAATTCGATCTTCGAATTTGATAATTCTGGAACTTTCATTGGTGGCAGCTCAATTTTTGCCAACGCAAGGGATTATGCAAGATTTGGATATTTATATTTAAGAGATGGATTATGGGATGGGGAGAGAATTGTATCAAAAGAATGGATTGATGATACAAGAATTCCAGCTAAAAACTCCTACCAAATGTATAGCAATCAGTTTTGGATGCCTCATCCAGCATTTACACGTGGACTTCCAAAGGATACTTACTATGCCGCAGGTTTTGGCGGGCAATATATATTAATTATTCCATCTAAGGATATGATCGTTGTTCGATTAGGTGAAACTTATATGGAAGATGATAAAGTTATTGAAAATATTTCTGAAATTATAAGTTACTTTGATAATAGGATCTAAATTTATGAGCGACCAAATAATTATTTATTCCTCCTATAATTGTGGATATTGCGACTTAGCAAAAAAACTCCTTGATAAAAAACAAATTAAATACCAAGAAATTAACATTCAAGATAATCCCTCCCAAAGAGATATTATGTTAGAAAGAGCTAATGGAAAAAGAACCGTTCCACAAATTTTTTTTAAAGAGCTGCATATTGGCGGATTTGAAGAATTAAATAAGCTTGAGATGTCGGGCACGCTTGATAAAATTTTGAATGAAAAATAATTTAATAGCCGCCTGTCTTCAGCTTACATCAAGTTCAGATATCTATAAAAACTTAAAAGAGACAATAGATCTTTCAAATAAAGCTATTGATAAAGGCGCCTTTTTAATTTCAACACCAGAAGTTACAAATATTATCTCATTAGATCGACAAAAATTAAAAAGGTCAGTATTTCTGGAGAAGGACGATCCATTTCTTATTGAATTTACAAAAATTGCAAAGAAAAAATCAGTATGGATATTGCTTGGCTCTATTGTTATCAAAGATAATAAGAACAAATTATATAATCGCTCCTATTTGATAAACAGCAAAGGCAATATTCAATGCAAGTACGATAAAATTCATATGTTTGATGTGAAAATATCCAAAAAAGAAAGCTATAAAGAATCCAAAATCTTTAAACCAGGCAAAAAAGTTGTGGTTACTAATACTCCTTGGGGAAAAATTGGTTTATCAATTTGTTATGATTTAAGATTCCCTGAGCTTTATAGAAAACAAGTGATGATGGGGGCAAAGTTAATTACTATTCCTTCAGCATTCACAACCACTACTGGTAAAGCCCACTGGCATAATCTTTTAAAAACACGAGCTATTGAAAATGGTTCTTATGTTTTAGCTCCCGCACAATATGGAAAAAATTCATTAAAGCGCCATACCTATGGACACAGTCTAATTGTATCCCCATGGGGTGAGATATTGGCTGAAAAAAAGGCAGGAAAAGGCATTATAATGGCTAGTTTGGACTTTAAAGAGCTTCATAAAATTAGAGCTAATATGCCAAGTTTCAGAACACAAATATTGAAATAAACAATATAATTACAATATAGAGTTATTATGATCGTTTTTAATTTACAATGCAGTGACTGTTCTCATTCATTTGAAGGTTGGTTTGGGTCATCAAAGTCATGTGAAACACAAATCAAAAAAAAGCTTGTTCAATGTGTTTCGTGCGGGTCCTCAAATATTACTAAAGAACTTTCAAGTCCAAATGTATCCGTAAAAAAAACTAGCGTCACACCAAACGAAAAAGCACTCAGAGACTTTCGAAATAAAGTAAAAGAAGTAAATAAGTTTGTTAAACAAAATTTTGAGTTTGTCGGAGACCAGTTTGCATACGAAGCAAGAAAAATTCACTATAGCAAATCTAATAAAAAGCCAGTATACGGCAACGCAACTAAAGAAGAAGTTACTGATCTAAGTGATGAGGGTATTGAGGTAACTTCTATTCCATGGATAAAAGAAGATAATTAATTTTTTTTTCCAGAAACAATAAAATTTGCATCCATTCTTTTAGACATAAACCATTCGTCTCTTAATGGATTATAATTTACACCTATATTACTAATCACATCAAAGTTGTTTTGAATAAAAAAAGAGTAAATATCCTCAGGAGTTAAAAATTTATTCCAATCATGTGTGCCTTTTGGAAGAAATCCTAATACATATTCAGCCATAAATTTTGCAAAAATAAGCGAAAAGATAGATTTATTAATAGTTGCTATAAACATAATACCATTATTAGATACCAGGCCACTACATTCTTTAATAAAATTTTTTGGATTGTTTACATGTTCTATTACTTCCAAATTTAAAATGATGTCATACCTTTTATTTTTGTTAAGACTTTCAGCAGTTGTATTAAGATAATTAATATCTAAATTATTTTCTTCGGCATGAATTTTTGCAGTGATACAATTTTTCTCTAAAGCATCAATGCCGGTTACATCTGCACCTAACCTTGCTAATGGTTCACTCATTAGTCCACCACCACATCCAATATCCAAAACTGATAATCCCTTTAAAGGCGATTCATTTTCTTGGTCTATTGCATAATGATCTTTAATTGTATTGATTATATATTCCAGTCTTATGGGATTAAATTTATGCAGTGTTTTAAACTTGCCATCATGCTTCCACCATTCCTTGGCAAGGTTTTTAAACTTATCAATTTCAGTTTTATTAATCGAAGAAATGTCCATAAATCAATCATTTAACTAATACTTGATTAAAGTATCGTATTAAAGTAATCCTTGTTTTTGTTTAGAGTATTACGTAACACAATTTAATAACGAAAAGTCAAATGTCCACTATAGTTTTAAAATTTGGCGGAACATCAGTAGCTACAACTGATTTAATTGAATCCGCAGCTAATATTGTCAAATCAGAATATGATAAAGGCAATAATATAGTTGTAGTTGTTTCAGCTATGTCTGGAGCCACTAATCAGCTAATAGAGCATGTCGATAAGATAAATTATAATGATGATAGTGAATATGATGTTGTTGTTTCTTCAGGAGAGCAAGTAACAGCAGGATTAATGTCACTGGCTCTAAAAAAAATTGGTCTACCATCAAGATCTTGGCTTGGTTGGCAAGTCCCAATAATCACTAGGGGTTCGCATAGAAACTCATTTATTGATAAAGTGATACCGGATAAAATCATTAACGATTTTGAAAACAAAAAGATAGCTGTCGTAGCTGGTTTTCAGGGTATTTCTAATGAGGGTAGAATTACGACTATTGGTCGTGGAGGTTCAGATAACACTGCAGTATTCATTGCTTCAGCAATAAAAGCTGAAAGATGCGATATTTATACTGATGTTGATGGAGTTTATACCTCCGATCCCAGAATGACAGAAAATGTAAGAAGATTAGATAAAATTTCTTATGAAGAGATGATCGAAATGGCTTCACAAGGGGCTAAAGTTTTGCAAACAGCTTCAGTTGAATCTGCAATGAGTAATGATGTAGACGTATACGTTCGATCAACATTCAGTCCGTCTGATAAAGGAACTTTAATTTCAAATGATGTGAATAATGAAAATGATAGGGCCGTAACAGGAGTTGCTTATTCTAAAGATGAGGCAAAAATAACTCTTATTGATGTGGAAGATAAACCGGGAGTTGCTGCAGAGATTTTTAATAAGCTTGCAGAGAATTCAGTTAATGTTGATATGATTGTTCAGAACAATTTTATTGAGAGAAAAATGACAAATCTTACTTTTACAATTCCAATGATAGATCTTGATAAAACATTAAAAATTTTAGAAAATTTACAAAAAAAACTTAATATTTCAAAAGTTTTAAACGAAAAAAACCTCTCAAAAGTTTCTATTATTGGATCAGGAATGAGAAATCAACCAGGTATAGCTGCAAAAATGTTTGAATGTTTATCCAAAAATAAAATCAATATTGAAGTAATCTCAACATCTGAAATAAAGATAAGTGTCTTAATAGATAAAGATAAAACTGAAAAGGCTGTAAATGCGCTACATGCTGTATTTCAGCTCGACCAGATATAGTGGCTATGCTTGATATTAACTACTATTCTTTAAGAAATAATCATTTTGGGCAATTGATTGGTTTATTTTTTTTAGATTAAGGTTTAATTAATTCAAGGCATATGTACCAAAATTTTCTATTAGAAATTAAGAACCAGAGAGTAGCAAGGGGCTGTTCAGTAGATGATTTAAGTAAAGAGACAAAAATTTCAAAAAAAGTTATTTATAAAATTGAAGATCTTGATGAAAGTGAAGTGGACTTATTTCCACAAAAGCATCTACTTTTTTTATACGCAAAACACCTAGGTGTAAAGGTTCCTGAAAAAAAAATTACTTTTACTCATTCTTCAATAGAAAATTCTTCTAAATTATCAAACAATCTATCAACGGCTAATTTTACTTTATCGCTGATAAATAATTTTAAATTCCAAATTTTATTACCATTATTTTTAGTTGTTATAATTTTAAGCTTTAATTACTCTTTAAAAAATAACAATTTATCTTTTGAATCAAAATTAGATAATAATGAGATAATAACTCAAAATGATCTAGAAAATAATTTAGCTGAAAATAAATTTTTTAATTTTAATCAAACAAATACAGAAAAATTAAATCTACCTTTAAGCAATTCTAAACAATCTGCCAGCTTATCCGACAATAAGCAAAATTTTTTGGAAACTGTTAGTTTATCAATATTATTTGACAATGAAGTTTGGATAGAGGTCGATAATACAGAGGAAATATTAATTAGTCAGGTTTTCAAAGAGGGTGAAGAGCTTAATCTTGAGGTATCAAAAAATGACGAAATATTTGTAACCTCGGGGAATATGGGTCTCATTTCAATAAAAGTTAACAACGGCCAAATAAAATTTTTAGGCTCTATAGGCGAGATAGGTAGAAAACAGATTTTTTAAGTTTTCAAATCAACTCTTTCATTATATTTAATATCTACCTAATTTATAAATAACTATGAGTCAGTACTCTCAAAACAAAATAATACGCCGGCGTACAAAGAAGATTAAGGTTGGAAGTATAGATGTTGGTGGCGATGCAAAAATTTCTGTACAATCAATGACAAACACGCTTACATCAGATGTCAATGCAACAGTAAAACAAATCAATGATTTAGTATCTGAAGGCGCAGATATCGTTAGAGTATCTTGCCCCGACCAAGAGTCTACCAAATCTCTTAAAGAGATCATTAATAATGTAGATGTACCAATCGTTGCAGATATTCACTTCCACTACAAGCGTGCAATCGAAGCTGCTGAAGCAGGCGCTGCTTGCTTAAGAATAAATCCTGGCAATATTGGAGTAGATAAAATTATTGAGGTTATTGATGCAGCTAAACAAAATAACATTTGTATGCGCATAGGAGTAAATGCAGGCTCCATTGATGAAAAAATTCTAAAAAAATACAGTGAACCCTGTGCTGATGCTTTAGTCGAGAGCGCAATAGCAAATATACGTCTGCTTGAGGACAATTATTTTGATAATTTTAAAATAAGTGTAAAAGCATCAGATGTATTTACTACAATTGAAGCCTATGAAAAATTAGCAAAACTTTGTGATTATCCATTTCACGTTGGATTAACAGAAGCAGGAACTTACTTATCAGGCTCAATTAAATCATCCATAAGTATTGGCAATCTTCTCTCACAAGGGATTGGAGATACAATTAGAGTGTCATTAACAGCAGATCCAGTAGAGGAAATTAAAGTAGGTCACGAGATATTGAAGAGTTTAAATTTAGGTTCTAGGGGTATTAAAATTATTTCCTGCCCTTCTTGTGCTAGACAGGCTTTCCCAGTAATTGATACAGTTCGTGAGCTTGAACGACGATTGTCACATATCAAAGATCCTATAACTCTCTCAATTATTGGCTGTGTTGTAAACGGCCCAGGAGAAGCATTAAATAGTGATATTGGGGTAACCGGAGGTGGAAAGGGGAATAATATGATTTATTTATCAGGCGTTGCTGATCATAAAATAAAAAATCCCGAAATAGTTGATCACGTTGTTAATCTTGTAGAGAAAAAGATTCAATCACTTCATGATTAAGCAAGATGAATTAGAAAAAATTCAAGATAAATATAAAAATCTTGAAAACGAATTAAACCAATCAGTAAATGATAAAGATAAATATGTATCTCTTTCAAAAGAATATGCTGATTTAAAACCTTTATATGATCAAGTTAATTTATATTTAGCTCAACAGTCAGAATTAGAAGAATTAAATAGTGTTATCAACGGTAACGATGCTGATTTAATAGAAATAGCAAAATCTGAAATCAATAATGTCAAAGAAAAATTATTAGCGGCTGAAAATGTCCTGAAAGAATTAATGATCCCAAAAGATCCATTAGATAAAAAAAATGTAATTCTAGAAGTCAGAGCTGGTACTGGTGGCGATGAAGCAGCTTTATTTGCTAATGATCTTTTGCGCATGTATCAACGCTATGCTGAAAATCAGGGCTGGAAAATTGAATATATTTCCATTTCAGACTCTGAAAAAGGAGGCATTAAAGAAGCAGTTGCGAAAATCTCAGGTAGCAGCGTTTATTCAAAACTTAAGTTCGAATCTGGTGTCCATCGAGTTCAAAGAGTTCCAGAAACTGAGTCTCAGGGAAGAGTTCATACTTCTGCAGCGAGTGTAGTTGTATTACCTGAAGCTGAGGATCTAGATATTCAAGTCGACGATAAAGATATTAGAGTTGATGTATTTAGATCTAGTGGTGCAGGAGGGCAGCATGTTAATACGACTGATAGTGCGGTTAGAATAACTCATCTTCCATCTGGTATTGTCGTACAACAACAGGATGAAAAATCTCAACATAAGAATAAAGCCAAAGCTATGCTGATTTTAAAAACAAGATTGTATGATTTCGAGCGTAAAAAACAAGACGATGATATAGCGGATAAAAGAAAATCACAGATAGGTTCAGGTGATAGATCAGAAAGGATCAGGACCTATAATTTTCCTCAGGGAAGAGTGACTGATCATCGCATAAATTTAACACTCTACAAACTAGAGCAAATATTAAATTCTACAGGATTAGAGGAAGTTATCACAAATCTAATACTTGAAGATCAAGGAAGATGATATGTTCTCATTAAATAAACTTCTATATTACGAAGATTCTTCTATACCTATTTTGGAAAAAAAAATACTTTTGAAGTATATTCTAAATACATCTAATGAAGAAATTAACATTAGTCATAATAAGCTACTAGATCAAATTGAATTGGGTCAATATAAAGAACTAATTCAAAGAAGAAAAAAAAGTGAGCCAATAGCATACATAATTAATAAAAAAGAATTTTGGAAAGATACATTTTTTATAGATAATTCAGTATTAATTCCAAGACCTGATAGTGAAATTATAGTTGAAACTGCTATCAAATACTTTCCCGATACAAACCAAAATCTTAAAATGTTAGATCTAGGTACAGGTTCCGGATGCCTGATAATATCGCTCTTAAGGGAATTTAAAAAAAGTCAAGGTACTGGCATCGATTTCGATAAAAAGGCTTTAAAAGTAGCGATGCAGAATAAAAGTAATTTACTAAATGAAAATAGATTAGAATTTTGCTATGCAGATTTTTCTGTATTCAATACAACAAATTATGATCTTATAGTTTGTAATCCACCATATGTTTCAACCTCATCAAAAGATAATATGCTCAAGGATGTTCAAGACTTCGAGCCTGAAATCGCTCTTTTTGCAAAAGATAACGGATTAAAGTGTTTTAAAATGGTTTTAGATAATCTAATTAAATATGAAAATAAAAAACAATTAATCATTTTTGAAATCGGTTACAATCAATTAAAACCAATTCAAAAACTGCTAAAAAATAAAGGTTTTCAGCTTATTTCAGTAGAAAAAGACATCTCTAATATACCAAGGTGTATCGTTACAAAAAGAATATAAATAAAAACTTGATTAATTTTGTACTTAACACTAGTTTACGTAATCTCGATTAATAAATTACCTAAAAATTAGGTTTAAATTTTCAAAGTGAAAAATAGAAGAAGCCGACCTTTTAAAAGGTCAAACAATAGGAACAATGATAACTTTGCTAATGGTAATAATAATACCAGAGTCAGAGGTAATCTATCTACAGTTCTTGAAAAGTATAAGGTTTTAGCGAAAGATGCAGCAGCATCAGGCGATTATGTAGGTGCGGAAAACTATTTACAGCACGCTGAACATTACAGCAGACTAATTAATGATCGCCAAGATCGTTATAATGAGAAAAATAGCTCGATGAAAACTAATGGAAATGAAGCCGCTAGTATCGATGATACTGTTGAAACTCTAGATCCTGCAAAGGCTATTGAAGAAGCTAATTCATAGATTTTAATTTAGATACTTCGGTATTAATTCGATTTTTTTCAGCTAAAAAAATTTCCAAGTTTTTGTCTTTAAGCTGTTTACCTGAAGGTAATTTCATTTTCATAGGATTGATTCTTTTTCCATTAAAGATTACTTCATAGTGCAAATGAGGGCCTGTTGACAGTCCCGTATTTCCAACATAGCCAATTACCTGTCCTTGACGGACTTTGACGTTTTTTTGAATACCTGAGGCATATTTACTTAGGTGAGAGTAACTAGTTTTATATCCATTGAGATGCTTGATACGTATATATTTTCCAGCTCCCCCATTATTGCCAACAAATTCTATATGGCCTGTGCCTGCAGCCATAATAGGTGTTCCAGTAGGCGCTGCAAAATCAACTCCTTGATGTTTTTTATTGTAACCCAAAATTGGATGTTTTCTCATTCCAAAACCAGAGGATAGTCTTGCCCCATTAATTGGTGTTTTCATAAGTGCTTTAGTTGCGCTCTTGCCATGACTATTAAAGTATTCAACAAATTCATCCCCTTCTGATTGGAACCTATAAAGCTCATAGGACTCATCACTAAGAATAATCTCTGAAAAATTAATTTTTCCAGATTTAATATAATTGTTTTGTGAGTCTGTATAAATCTCAAAAAAAATTTTGATCTTATTTCCTTTTCTAATATCTCTTTGAAAATCAATGTCAAAACTATACAACTGAACAAACTCCATTATAATTTCATCTGGTGTATCTATTTTTTTAAGAGACTCATAAATACTGTTATGGATTTCAACTTCATAAAGTTTTAACTTACTGAATAGTTTTTTTTTGTCTTCACCAGCAACAAATTTATTATTAACTTTTTTTACATAGATTTTTTTTTCAATATCAGGATATATAATTATTTCATTAATTATCTTTTTATCATTAACTGACTTAGTGTAAGTTTCAATTAGTGTTCCTACTTTTAATTTTCTTAAATCTATTTTTTTAGATATGATATTGACAACATCATTAATTTCGTCATCTTGAAGATCTGCTTGCTTTAAGGCTCCAGTAAAAGTTTCTCCTTCTTGCAGGTAGTATTTTTGGACGAGTGTAAAATCAATTTCTAATTTTTCCTCAATATGGATTGGGTCTTCATCCGTTATAATTTTCTTAGAAACTTTTTTTTCTCTAGCTAAATTTTCTCCAAACGAAATAGACAAAAAATATGAAATACCCAGTAAGAAGATAAAGCTCAGTAACAGAATAATCTGATTTCTATTGATGAAGGTCATTTTGGGATATTGGTATAAACATTTTTAGAGTTTTTTCATAAATATTATTTTTGATTAATGCGAAACACCTACACAATTAAATAAGTAATTGAATTCATTATATAATTATATTTCTATAAAAATGTTAGTTTTCTGCCTTTTATGTCCTTTGCTGCTTGACTTTTTGGCTCTATACAGTAAAAAACGCTCACCCTTGTTCGGTGATGCTCTGAGCTTGCGGCATATGACTATTTATAGTCTTAATATAATTGATCTGGCATTTTATTCCTTATCTTAAGGGGTAAGAGTTTTTTGCTTGCGCGATTATGCTATTGGAAAAGTAAATTGAAAGAGAAACGTGGGCGGTAATTCCGCAGTACAGAATAACCGTACACGTTTATTGGATTGCATAATTTATTTTATGCAACTCCGCCAATAAGTTTGTGTGCGTCATTTTTAAACTTGAGAGTTTGATCATGGCTCAGAATGAACGCTGGCGGCACGCTTAACACATGCAAGTCGAACGAGATCTTCGGATCTAGTGGCAGACGGGTGAGTAACGCGTGGGAACCTGCCCAGTAGTAGAGAATAACTTGGGGAAACTTAAGCTAATACTTTATACGTCCTTCGGGAGAAAGCTTTATGCGCTATTGGATGGGCCCGCGTTAGATTAGTTTGTTGGTGAGGTAACGGCTCACCAAGGCGACGATCTATAGCTGGTCTGAGAGGATGATCAGCCACACTGGGACTGAGACACGGCCCAGACTCCTACGGGAGGCAGCAGTGGGGAATATTGGACAATGGGGGCAACCCTGATCCAGCGATGCCGCGTGAGTGATGAAGGCCCTAGGGTTGTAAAACTCTTTCGTCAGGGAAGATAATGACGGTACCTGAAGAAGAAGATCCGGCTAACTCCGTGCCAGCAGCCGCGGTAATACGGAGGGGTCTAGCGTTATTCGGAATTACTGGGCGTAAAGCGAGCGTAGGCGGATTTGTAAGTTGGAGGTGAAATCCCAGAGCTTAACTCTGGAACTGCCTTCAAAACTACATTTCTTGAGTTTGGTAGAGGAGAGTGGAATTCCTAGTGTAGAGGTGAAATTCGTAGATATTAGGAGGAACACCAGTGGCGAAGGCGACTCTCTGGGCCAATACTGACGCTGAGGTTCGAAAGCATGGGTAGCGAACAGGATTAGATACCCTGGTAGTCCATGCAGTAAACGATGAGTGCTAGATGTTGGGAATTTAAATTTCCAGTATCGCAGTTAACGCGTTAAGCACTCCGCCTGGGAAGTACGGCCGCAAGGCTAAAACTCAAATGAATTGACGGGGACCCGCACAAGCGGTGGATCATGTGGTTTAATTCGAAGATACGCGAAGAACCTTACCGGCCCTTGACATACCAATCGCGGACTTAAGAGATTAAGTCTTTCACTTCGGGTGGATTGGATACAGGTGCTGCATGGCTGTCGTCAGCTCGTGTCGTGAGATGTTGGGTTAAGTCCCGCAACGAGCGCAACCCTTACCTTCAATTGCCAGCACATTATGGTGGGAACTTTGAAGGAACTGCCGGTGATAAGCCGGAGGAAGGTGGGGATGACGTCAAGTCCTCATGGCCCTTACGGGCCGGGCTACACACGTGATACAATGGTAACTACAAAGGGCAGCGAAGGAGCGATCTGGAGCAAATCTCAAAAAGTTACCTCAGTTCGGATTGCACTCTGCAACTCGAGTGCATGAAGTTGGAATCGCTAGTAATCGTAGATCAGCGCGCTACGGTGAATACGTTCCCGGGTCTTGTACACACCGCCCGTCACACCATGGGAGTTGGTTTTACCTGAAGCTGGTTCGCTAACCGTAAGGAGGCAGCCAACCACGGTAAGATTAGCGACTGGGGTGAAGTCGTAACAAGGTAACCGTAGGGGAACCTGCGGTTGGATCACCTCCTTTCTAAGAGTAATTTTTTGAGTTCTTAGGAATTTAAAAAATATTTTACTTAGTAATTATATGTGGCTTACCGTCCTCGTTTCTCTTTCATTGTTTAAAACTATAAAGCCTTACGTTTGGGCTTGTAGCTCAGTCTGGTTAGAGCGCACCCCTGATAAGGGTGAGGTCGGTAGTTCGAGTCTACCCAGGCCCACCATGACGTGGTATCTCTTGGGGCTGTAGCTCAGCTGGGAGAGCACCTGCTTTGCAAGCAGGGGGTCACCGGTTCGATCCCGGTCAGCTCCACCAAGTTTTAAGCTTTTCCATTTACATCGTGAAGTGACATCAATACTAAATTAAAATTTTATTGAGAATTCAAATCTAAGTGTCACAAAAAATAACAAGTTTGTTTTTTGTACATAGAATAATCAAGCGTTTAAGAGCATTTGATGGATGCCTTGGCACACAAAGGCGATGAAGGACGTAGTACGTTGCGATAAGCTTCGGGGAGTGACGAACACACTTTGATCCGAAGATTTCCGAATGGGACAACCCAACTCTTTTGAGTTATTGCTAACTGAATACATAGGTTAGTAAAGCGAACCCAGTGAACTGAAACATCTAAGTAACTGGAGGAAAGGATATCAACCGATACTCCGTAAGTAGTGGCGAGCGAAAGCGGACCAGGCCAGTAGCATTAATTGTACAACCAGAATTACCTGGAAAGGTAAACCATAGAGAGTGATAGTCTCGTATGGGTAATGACAATTAATGTTCTCGAGTAAGACGGGACACGTGAAATCTTGTCTGAATATGGGGGGACCACCCTCCAAGCCTAAGTACTCTTGTGTGACCGATAGTGAACTAGTACCGTGAGGGAAAGGTGAAAAGAACCCCGACGAGGGGAGTGAAATAGATCCTGAAATTGAATGCTTACAAGCTGTCGAAGCCCGTAAGGGTGACGGCGTACCTTTTGTATAATGGGTCAGCGAGTTAGTTTAAAGTGCAAGCTTAAGCCATAAGGTGTAGGCGCAGCGAAAGCGAGTCTTAATAGGGCGACAGTACTTTGGATTAAACCCGAAACCGAGTGATCTAGCCATGAGCAGGTTGAAGATAAGGTAACACTTATTGGAGGACCGAACCAGTTGACGTTGAAAAGTCTTTGGATGACTTGTGGTTAGGGGTGAAAGGCCAATCAAACTCGGATATAGCTGGTTCTCCGCGAAAACTATTTAGGTAGTGCGTCATATGAATACCATCGGGGGTAGAGCACTGGATGGGCAAGGGGGGAGAGATCCTTACTAAGTCCAACCAAACTCCAAATACCGATGAGTACTGTATGGCAGACAGACTACGGGTGCTAAGGTCCGTAGTCAAAAGGAAAACAGTCCAGACCAACAGCTAAGGTCCCCAAGTTATTGTTAAGTGGGAAAGGATGTCGGACGACCAAAACAGCCAGGAGGTTGGCTTAGAAGCAGCCATCCTTTAAAGAAAGCGTAACAGCTCACTGGTCTAAATAAGTTATCCGGCGCCGAAGATGTAACGGGGCTAAACAATACACCGAAGCTTTGGACACAATTTATTGTGTGGTAGCGGAGCGTTCCGTACGTTGTTGAAGGGAGACTCGTGAGAGCTCCTGGAGATATCGGAAGTGAGAATGCTGACATGAGTAGCGACAAACAGAGTGAGAAACTCTGTCGCCGAAAATCCAAGGGTTCCTGCGCAAGGCTAATCCGCGCAGGTTGAGTCGGCTCCTAAGGCGAGGACGAAAGTCGTAGTCGATGGGAACAAGGTTAATATTCCTTGACCAGATGAGATGTGACGGATGACGTAAATTGTCTATCCTTATATGGATTGGATAGGCAGTGAAGTTGTTCCAGGAAATAGCCTCATCATAGACCGTACCCGAAACCGACACAGGTGGATAGGTAGAGGATACCAAGGCGCTTGAGAGAACTATGCTGAAGGAACTCGGCAAATTGCCTCTGTAACTTCGGAAGAAGGAGGACCTATGTTTGGGCAACCAGATGTGGGTGGCACAGAAATGGGGGTAGCAACTGTTTATTAAAAACACAGGACTCTGCAAAGCCGTAAGGCGAAGTATAGGGTCTGACGCCTGCCCGGTGCCGGAAGATTAAAGTGAGTGGTGCAAGCTACGACCTGAAGTCCCGGTGAACGGCGGCCGTAACTATAACGGTCCTAAGGTAGCGAAATTCCTTGTCGGGTAAGTTCCGACCTGCACGAATGGCGTAATGATTTCCCCGCTGTCTCCAGCGTAGACTCAGCGAAATTGAATTCTCCGTGAAGATGCGGAGTACCCGCGGTTAGACGGAAAGACCCCGTGCACCTTTACTATAGCTTTACATTGGTATTAGAAATTACATGTGTAGGATAGGTGGTAGACTTTGAAGTGGAAGCGCCAGCTTCCATGGAGTCGTCCTTGAAATACCACTCTTGTAATTTTTGATATCTAACTGAGGTCCATTATCTGGATCCAAGACAGTGTATGGTGGGTAGTTTGACTGGGGCGGTCGCCTCCCAAAAAGTAACGGAGGCGTGCGAAGGTAGGCTCAAGCTGGTCGGAAATCAGCTGTTGAGTGCAATGGCATAAGCCTGCCTGACTGCAAGACTGACAAGTCGAGCAGAGTCGAAAGACGGTCATAGTGATCCGGTGGTTCTGAGTGGAAGGGCCATCGCTCAACGGATAAAAGGTACGCCGGGGATAACAGGCTGATACCGCCCAAGAGTTCATATCGACGGCGGTGTTTGGCACCTCGATGTCGGCTCATCACATCCTGGGGCTGGAGCAGGTCCCAAGGGTTCGGCTGTTCGCCGATTAAAGTGGTACGCGAGCTGGGTTTAGAACGTCGTGAGACAGTTCGGTCCCTATCTGCCGTGGGTGTTGAAGAATTGAGAGGAGTTACTCCTAGTACGAGAGGACCGGAGTGAACGTACCAATGGTGTACCAGTTGTCGTGCCATCGGCATCGCTGGGTAGCCAAGTACGGACGGGATAACCGCTGAAAGCATCTAAGCGGGAAGCCTCCCTCGAAACTAATTCTTCCATGAGAGTCGTGGTAGACCACCACGTTGATAGGTCAGGTGTGGAAGTGCAGCAATGTATGAAGCTAACTGATACTAATAACTCGATCGGCTTGATTTTCTATGTACTAGAAATAAACTAGAACAACACAAGCGACACTAAGATAGAAGAGAAAATAAAATATTTTTTGGTATTGATTTCACGTTTTGTTGACCTGGTGGTTATAGCGGAGAGGTTACACACGACTCCATTTCGAACTCGAACGTTAAGGGCTCCAGCGCCGATGGTACTTTGTCTTAAGGCATGGGAGAGTAGGACATTGCCAGGTCTACTAAACGTGAAAAGTTACTTTACAATAAAATTAATAAATGTTCTTTTCTATTTTATGAAATTTTTAGTTACCGGTGGAGCAGGATACATTGGATCCCACATGGTAAAGTATCTTCAGGATAAAAATTTAGAAGTTGATGTTATTGATAATTTCTCTACTGGAAATAGATGGGCTTTAAGAAATTGTAAGATTTATGAAATTGATTTATTAAATAATCAAGCATTGTGTGATATACTATCTTCAAATGACTACGAAGCTGTATTCCATTTTGCAGCAAGTTCAATTGTCAATGACTCTCTAATAAATGCGCAGGAATATATGCAAAATAATGTGACTGCGTCTAAAAATCTTTTAAATGGGCTTATAAAAAATAATATCCAAAAAATTATTTTTTCATCCACTGCCGCTGTTTTTGGCTCAATAAAATCAATTAAAGTTAATGAAAAACACCCCAAAAATCCAATTAATCCTTATGGTAAAACCAAATTAATATTTGAAGAAATTTTATCTGAAAAAGTAAATGAATTTAATTTAAGCGCAGTTATTCTGAGATACTTTAATGCAGCGGGCGCAGATCACAGTGCTATAATCGGAGAATATCATGATCCTGAAACCCATCTCATTCCAAGCATTTTCAATAGCTTAATAGATTCAAAAGACATACTAAAGATATACGGAAATAATCACAACACTAGGGATGGAACATGCATTAGGGACTATATACACGTAAATGATTTAGTTAATGCACACTATCTCGCTTATATTAAACTAAAAAATAATAAGGGATGTTTTGATTATAATTTAGGAAATGGAAATGGATTTTCTGTTCTCGAAATAATTAGGGCATGTGAATTAATAACAAAAAAAAAAGTTAATTATAAATTAGTGGGCAAAAGAGCGGGTGAACCTGAACACCTTGTTGCTGATAGTTCAAAGGCAATTTCCGATTTAAACTGGAAAATAGTTCATACAGAGATAAATGAAATTATTAAATCTGCTTGGAAATGGCATACAAGACTTTATAATGAAATAATTAATACTTAAAAGTTATACATTTGAATGAAAATTACAATTGCAGGTATAGGATATGTAGGAACTTCAATGGCAGTCTTGTTATCAACAAAACATAAAGTAATCTGTTATGATGTTGATAATAAGAAATTAAATTTAATTAAAAAAAGAAAATCACCAATAGAAGATCCTGAAATAGATAAATTTTTTAAAACAAAAAAATTGGACTTATCTGCAACAAATTCTCCAAAGATAGCTTTCAAAGATAGTGATTTCATAGTGATTTGTACTCCAACAAATTATGATCCTTCAACAAATCAGTTTAATACTTCATCTATTGAAAGAGTAATAAATGAAGTTATAAGAAATAATAATAATGAAGTTCCAATTATAATAAAATCAACTATACCAGTTGGTTATACAAAAAAAGTAAGAAAGATTTTTTCATACAAAAATATAGTTTTTTCTCCAGAATTTTTAAGAGAAGGATCTGCTTTAAAAGATAACTTGTATCCATCAAGGGTAATTATGGGAAGTAAGAAATTATATGCAAAGAAATTTGCTGAAATATTAATAGACGCTGCTGAACTAGAAAGTGATAAAATTCCTTTACTTTTGATGTCTTCAAATGAGTCTGAGGCTGTAAAACTTTTTGCAAATACCTATCTTGCCATGAGGATTGCGTATTTCAATGAGTTAGATAGTTATTGTTCCGATAAAAAACTTAATGCAATATCTGTAATTAATGGAATTGGGTATGATAAGAGAATAGGAAACTATTATAACAATCCCTCATTTGGATATGGAGGATATTGCTTGCCTAAAGATACTCAACAACTTCTCAAAAATTTTGGTGATGTACCCAATAATATTATTCAAGCAATTGTTGATGCAAATTCTACAAGAAAAGATTTTATTGCAAGTTTAATAATAAAGTTAAAACCAAAAATAGTAGGAATCTATAAACTTGCTATGAAGGAGGGTTCAGATAATTATAGAGATAGTTCAATTCAAGGAATAATGAAAAGAATAAAAGCTAAAGGAATAGAAATGATACTTTATGAACCATTGCTTAAAGAAAAAACTTTTTTTAACACTGAAGTAGTAAAAGATTTAGATGTATTTAAAAAAAGAAGTAGTTTAATTGTAGCTAATAGATCGCACATTGAATTAAAGGATGTTAAAGATAAAGTATTTACTCGAGATATTTACATGAGAGATTAACTTTTGATTTTTGAAAAATATTAAATACTTTTTTTTGAAGTTTGACTCAACTTGAGTTGTAAGATATCTTTCATCGACCAATAAATAGGGGTTGAATTGTAATTTAACGCGGGGTGGAGCAGTCTGGTAGCTCGTCAGGCTCATAACCTGAAGGTCGTAGGTTCAAATCCTACCCCCGCAACCAAACCGCATAATTATTTTTCAGGTTTTTTGCATACTATATTCATCGAGCTTTTCCAAAAAGCATGAGGATAAAATTTAGGGGTTATTAAGTTCAAGATAAAAAGCAAATGATCTTTTATGAGGTTTCTGTATGGAGTTTTAAAATAAGGGTAACTAACTTCTTCTATTGAAAAGCCAATATTCTTCAATGCATTTGTGAGTTCTTTTTTTCCAGGTATATAGAAATTTATAGGCCAATCCAGAAAAGGTAAGTCTTTTTTGAATTTATATAGAATAGAATTTGAATTGGGTGTTGCAAGAAAGATCACGAACCCCCCTTTCTTAAGAGATTGAAAACTTTTTTTCATCATCATAAATGGTTCATCTACATGTTGAATCGTACCTCTAAATATAACTAGATCAAAAAATTCTGTTTGATTTATTATATTTTTTTCAAATGAAATTGATCTCATCTCAGCACGTTTTTGCGCGTTCTCATTTACTTCCATTCCATATAATTCACCCTCAAAGTCTATAAACTCCAGAAACTCTCCCGTACTGCACCCAACATCACAAACTTTACCAGATTTAATATATTTTTTAATAAGTACGCAATCTAGCTCAAACTGCTTAATTCTTTTTGGATCATTCAGGTTTCTCTTTTCAAAGTAAGAGTCAGGCCATCTGTCGACAATTATTGGTTTATAATCTTTCATTTTTCTTACGCGCTATAGACATTATATTCCCTACATTTATTCCAATATTGAAATTGTTCATACCCGTGTAGTAAATTATTCTCAGTAAGAGAGTCTTAATTATTTTAGGTAAGGGAAGCAACCTTGTCCAATATGTAATTGGATACCTATTTTTTATAGATTTGATTCCTATGTCATCATACCCACAATTTCTTAAAAGATCAGTCATACTTTTTTTTGAGAAAATTTGCATATGCTCAATATCAATGATGGGAGAATTTTTGCCTAGCATTTTATTTATAATACTTTGGTAGTCGTGAGTAACAGTAACAAAAATTCCACCAGGCTTTAGTATATTTAAAACTGATTTTGATAGTATTTTTGGATCTTTTACATGTTCCATCGTCATAAAGCAGCAAATTAGATCATATGAATTTTCTGAAAATTCACTTTCATTAAATATCCCTTCAATGATCCATGACTTTCTTTTCTCAGGCGCTGAGTTAATTGCTTCTTTTGAAGGCTCAACACCTTTAACAGTTTTAAAGCCCCTATCATTAAGTAATTCCAATAATATTCCATTTCCTGTTCCTATATCAAGAGCCATATCAGTGTTATCCAATCGACTTATAGCCTCCTCCATGTAGTACATGTAGGTATCTGCCGCCATATCTGCTTCCTTTCCACTATCATAATCTGCTTGATGATAAGATTCTGCTAGCTCTACTTCTTGTGGGGGGTTATCCGCATATACTAAACTACATGAACTGCAAAGTATTAATTTATGATTCATAAATTCTGGTATCTTACGTGAGGAAAAAGAGAATGAAGTAATTTCACTTTCTTTTATATTTTTTTTCAAAAAAATTTTATTTTTTGCAAAGGTTTTTTCACAAATAGGACAATGTCTGAAACTCATAACGTAATTATTGATTAAAACAATAGATAATAATAATAATAAGATATATAAAAAAGATTACATTAGCAAATAATATACTTTTTATGACGTTAAGCAGATTAAATAATATTATTTATTTTGCTATATTGCTTTTGCCAATAGCTCTTGTATCTGGACCGTTTATTTCTGATTTGATAATATCATTAGCTGGAATAATTTTTATTATTAATTGTTATATAAATAATAAAAAAAAATATTTCATAAACAAGATTAGTATCATTTTTTTTATTTGGTGCTTGTATTTGATATTAATTTCTTTTTTCTCTGAAGATATTTATCTCTCATTGAGAAGTTCTCTTTTTTACTTTAGGGGAGGATTATTTGCTTTGATGATATGGTATTTAATCGACCACAAAAAAGAATTTATAAAACATTTTACTTATGCGTTACTAATCACTTTTATTCTCCTTATATTTGACGGATATATTCAATACTTCTTTGGTCAAAATATTTTTGGAAATACTTATGGAGGAGCGAAACTATCTAGTTTGTTTGGAGAAGAGGAAAAAATGGGCCAGTTTCTTGCTAGACTATTACCTTTATTATTTGGTTTATTTACTTTTAGTTTCACAAGCAGTAAATATCCAATTTTTATTGCAATGGTAATATTAGTTGCTACAGATGTTCTTATATTTTTATCTGGAGAAAGAACAGCGTTTTTATTACTTTTTATCTCTACATTTCTTATCGTTTTTTTAATTAATAAGTGGAAATTTATAAGATTGCTTACGTTTCTCTTTTCAATTGGCTTAATAGCATTAATCACATTTACTTCCAGCAATGTTAAAGAAAGAATGATAGATAAAACTATTTCAGAATTGAATGCGGGAGGCGATGAGATTTATACATTTACTGCGATACATCAAGCGCACTATGAAACTGCATTTAAAATTTTCTTAGATAATCCACTCTTTGGAGCAGGTCCCAATACTTTTAGAATTTTATGTGATGAAGAAAAATACTATGTGCAATATGGATGTTCAACTCATCCACATAATACGTATCTTCAATTACTATCAGAAGTTGGTATAATTGGAATTATACCAATTGTTTTGATTTTCATTATAATTTCATACAGATTACTTGCCCAAGGGTTGTTTATATTGAAACTAAATAGAAATTCTATTTCAGATTTTCAGATATGTTTATATGTCTCAGTATTTGTGAGCTTATGGCCAATTGCTCCAAGTTTTAATTTTTTCAATAATTGGATAAATGTTATATACTTCTTGCCTATTGGTTTCTTGATGTATAGCTATTACAGTGAAAAAATTGTAAAAAAAATATAATAAAAGATAAGTGTTATGGAACGAAAATTAAACTTAGATAATAAAATTATCACGCAAGACTCACCCTGTTATGTAATTGCGGAGATAGGACATAATCACCAGGGAGACTTAGAACAGTGTAGAAAACTTTTTGACAGTGCAAAAGCTGCTGGAGCAAATGCTGTAAAGCTCCAAAAAAGAAATAATAAAGAATTATTCACAAAAAAAATGTACGACAGTACATATGCAAGTGAAAATGCGTATGCTAATACTTACGGTGAGCATAGAGAGTTTCTTGAATTTAGTCATAACCAGTATATGGAATTGAAATCCTATGCTAATGAAATAGGAATTACTTTTTTTTCAACAGCATTTGACTTTAGCAGTTTAGATTTTTTAGAAAAAATCGATTTACCTATTTATAAAGTTGCTTCCGGGGATATTAATAATGTGCCTCTGCTTAAAGAAATAGCAAAGACAGGAAAGCCAATGATTATAAGCACAGGAGGGGCGAAGATGATTGACGTAGAGCGAGCATACAATGAAATAATGCCAATTAATAATAAACTATGTATTATGCAGTGTACTTCAGGATACCCACCTCTATTTAAGGAATTGAATCTGAATGTTATAAATACATATATGAATAAATTTCAGGATATAATAATTGGATTTTCGGCTCATGACAGTGGAATTGCCATGGGAGTAGCAGGATATGTTCTGGGAGCACGAATTATTGAAAAGCATTTTACATTAAATAGGGCTTTGAAGGGGACAGACCATGCATTTTCTTTAGAACCGCAGGGACTTAAGAAGTTAGTAAGAGATTTGCACCGCACTCATGAAGCTCTTGGAAATGGTATTAAAGATAGGTACCCAAGCGAAGAAGCACCATTATACAAAATGGGTAAAAAGATAGTTGCTTCTCGAAAACTTGCGACTGGAACATTAATAAAATTCAATGATTTAAAGTTTAAGTCTCCTAATGATGGGTTACCTCCCTGGAGATATAAGGAGGTTGTAGGAAAAAAGACCAAATCTGAAATAAAAGAAGATCAGAATATTGATATAGATAATTTAATTTAAATTTTTTTTAAGAATGAATTATAAAAATAAGTCTCTTTATCAATCTATGAGGAAGATAAAGGTAATTTTTTTTGATTTTGATGGAGTTTTTACTGATAATTTTGTTTATGTAGATAGTAATGGAGTAGAAACTGTTAGATGCAATAGAGGAGACGGAATAGGAATTGATTTAATTAAATCTATCGGAATAATTCCAATTATACTATCTACCGAAAAAAATCATGTTGTATCAAAGAGAGCAAAAAAACTAAAGATCAAATGTTTCCAAGGTATTACCGATAAAGAAAAGAAAATTAAAAACTGGGCTAAAAAAAATAACTATCATCTTGAGCAATTTGCATTTGTTGGCAACGATCTTAATGATTTTAAAGCACTAAGAATAGTTGGAGTTCCAATAATTACAAACGATGCAGCTGTAGATTTGCAATCTCATAATTTTAATAAAACTAAATGTAATGGAGGAAAAGGTGCGGTAAGAGAGGTCTGCGACACATTCTACAAAGCGCTAAAAAAATAATTTTTTTTATGATTTTCAATTCATAAGAAACTAAAATAATGGCAATTGATAGCATATCATGTAACTATTGCGTTTTAATTGTATAAAAGATCAAGTGTGAATTATGAATAAAAGAAAGCATGTTAATGTAATTTTTCCAAAACCAAAAAATGTAGGTGCAAGAGCTTGGGGTGAAGAAAAATTATTAGCTATTATTCCAAAAATATTGTCTCTAAAGAAAATAAAAATTAAAAAAGGAAAAAAAGGGGGGTTGCAATATCACCATAAGAAAAATGAATGTGGCTACTTAGTTTCAGGAAAATTACTCATAAGATTTGATAAGGGAAACGGAAAATTAAGCAAAAAAATATTAAAAAAAGGAGAAGTTTTTCATTTCCCACCTGGCTCAGTGCACCAAGAAGAAGCGATAACTGATTGTGTCTTAATTGAAGCTTCAACTCCACATTTTAATGATAGAGTTCGAGTAGAAAAAAAATATGGGTTACCCATTGAGCATGGCTTACCATCAACAAAGCGAAACAAAGTGTTATTAAAGTAAATATTTTGTAATGAGATTAAAAAAAAAGAATAAATATAAATTGATAGCTCTTATCCCAGCCCGTAGCGGATCCGAACGAATTAAAAATAAAAATATCACAAATTTTTATGGACATCCTTTGATTGCCTATTCAATTAACTCAGCATTGAAAAGTAAAATTTTCGACAAAGTAGTAGTTTCAACTGACTCCCAAAAATACTCAAAAATTGCCGAGAGTTATGGAGGCGAAGTTCCCTTTTTAAGGCCAAAAATAATATCAGGTGCTTCATCATCAGATTTTGAATGGGTTAATTTCACAATTTCTGAATTATCTAATTTAGGTTTAGATTTCTCCCACTTCTTTATTTTAAGACCAACTAATCCATTTAGAAAGTCTAGTACAATTAAAAGAGCTTGGAAACATTATCTAAAAGGAAGTAAATCTAATTCTCTAAGAGCTGTTGAAGCATGTAATCAACACCCTTACAAAATGTGGTCTGTAAGAAATGGCTATTTAAATCCAATATCAAGGGGAAAAGTAAAAAATCAACCATTTTACAATTCTCAAACAAAAGCACTTCCAAAAATCTTTGTTCAGAATGCTAGTCTTGAAATTTCAAATGTTTCAGTCCTGAAAAAGTATAAAACTATTACAAGTAATAAAATAATTCCTTTTTATACAAAGAATAACGAAGGCTTTGATATAAATTACCCTTACGACCTAAAATATGCTAAATACCTAATTAATAGTAATGAAGCTGATTTAGATAAAATTTGCTAGATCGTAAGAAGAATATAATATGGAAAAGAAATTTAAACTAGGCAGTAAATATTTAGGTAACGGTGAAAATACTTATTTTATTGCAGATATTGCTGCTAACCATGATGGTGATTTAAAAAGAGCAAAACAATTGATCGAACTTGCAAAAGAATCAGGCGCCGACGCAGCCAAGTTCCAAAATTTTCAAGCCCATAAAATTGTTTCAAAAGAAGGATTTGATAAAATGCCTCAGATAGCGCATCAATCTCAATGGAAAAAAAGTGTTTACGAGGTTTATGAGGATGCTTCAATAAGTTTTGACTGGACCGAACAGCTTAAAGAACATTGCAGAAAATTTGATATTGAATATTTTACATCACCATACGATATAGAGTCTATCAAGCATGTAGATAAGTATGTTGAAGCTTACAAAATAGGGTCAGGTGATATAACAAACCTTGAAATTCTGATAGAAATTTCGAAAATCAATAAACCAATCTTTATTGCTACCGGTGCATCTACGATAGATGAAGTAAACGATGCTGTAAGCTTAATTGAAAAAAATAAAAATGAAAATACACCTTTAGTAATTATGCAATGTAATACAAATTATACTGCTAGTATTGAGAATTTTAAATATATTAATTTGAATGTATTAAAAGCTTATAGTAAGTTGTTTCCAAATAACTTGCTTGGATTATCTGATCATACACCTGGACATACTACAGTTCTAGGTGCCATAGCGTTAGGCGCTATCTGCATTGAAAAACATTTTACAGATGATAATAGTAGATCTGGACCAGATCATAAGTTCTCAATGAATCCAATCAGTTGGGCTAAAATGGTTGAAGCCAGTAGAGAACTTGAGCAAGCCCTAGGATCTGATGTCAAGAAAATAGAAAACAACGAAATTGAATCATCTATAGTTCAAAAAAGGGGTTTATACATCACTAAAGATTTAAAAAATGGAGATTTACTCGATACAAGTTGCTTAGAGGCTTTAAGACCTGCTGTGAAAGACTCAATTTCCCCTATGGATTTATTTAAGGTAGTAGGGAAAAAAACTAAAAAAAATTTAAAAAAAGGAGATTGTATTACCTGGGAAGATTTATATTAATGTATCTATTAGATTATGATTAATCAATTTCCCCATATAATAATTCTTGGTGCAAATGGATTTTTGGGTAGAAATCTGTGTTACCATCTAAAAAAAGAAAATATTCGATTTGATGCCATTTCAAGAGAACCAGAGTCAAAATCTATAATTGATTTTAAATACTGGAAAAATTTTATTTATAACAAAAGAAGAGAAGATTTAATAAAATCTATATGCGTAATTAATTGTATTGCTATAACAGATTTAATATTTTGTGAAAAAAATAAAGATATAGTTGACGAAATAAATGTGAAATTCCCCAAAAATCTCTCCGAACTTTGTAAAGAAAATAACATATCACTTTTTCATATAAGTACTGATTCTCTTTTCGGAGGTTATAAAAAGAAGAATATTCTCTGGACTAAAGATCAAATGGTTAACCCCATATCATCATACTCTAAATCTAAGTATGAAAGTGAAGAAGTGCTTAGAAAAATAAATTGGGGAATTTCAATTAGATTGTCTTTTGTTGGTGAGGGGCGAGGATCCAGTCGTGGGCTAATATCATTTTTGGCTAGAGCTATTGCTGATGAGAAAAATAGTGTAGAGGGGTACACAGATATCTACTTTAACCCTATACATTTAATTGATTTTTGGGAAAGTCTAAAAAATTTAATAATTATAAATAAAACTGGATTTAATTTATTACAATACGGAGTTGATGAAGTTCTTTCAAAGTATGAATTTCTTAAACAAGTATCTTCCGAATACAATCTTGAAATTATCCCAATTAAAGCAAAAGATCGATTATCGACATTACCAATTACTTATTGGCAGGGTATTAAATCAGACATTAAGTTTTTGAAGTCTGATATGATTGAAAAATCAATTACAAGTCTTAGTAATGAGATTAGGTATTTAAAAACTTTAAATGCTTAATACACTTAATAAAATTCTAGGCATTATGAAGGCCAGCCAAAAAAGAAACCTTTTCTTTATATATTTTCTTACAATCATCCTAAGTATATTTGAAACCATTGGAATTGGTCTAGTGCTTCCACTTATATTATCTATACAAAATCTAGAAATTCTACTTTCGAATTTTCCTCAAATATTATTGATTATGTCTTTTCTTGATTTTTTTCCATCAAAGGAGAATGTAATAGTTTTTTTCTTGATAGTAATAATAATTGTATTTATAGCCAAGAGTATTTTATTTAGTTATGTAGTTTTCTTACAATCAAGATTCGCATTTCAAATAAATGCTACAGTTTCAGCTAATCTTTTAGAAAATTACTTGTCGAGACCATTTCATTTCCATATAAATAAAAATTCATCCGATCTAGTTAGAAATGTCACAAAAGAATGTGACAACTTATCTTTTTATGTAGTTTTGCCATTATTATTTTGCTCTGTTGAAATTATTGTAATTATTGCACTATTTTTTTTACTATTATCAATAGAACCTATTGGAACTTTAGGCATAATATTATTCTTTCTTCCAATAATTTTAATCTACACTAGGTTATTACATCCCTTTATTTCAAATCTAGGGGCAATAAGACAATTTCATGATGGTAAACGTATTAAATATATTCAAGAAAGCCTTGGTGGAATAAAAGAAACAATCGTATTTAAATTAAAAAATTTCTTTCTTTCTAAATATGACAATCATAATTCACTTTATTTACGGTCTGGACAATACCATGTTACAATACAGCAACTACCAAGAGTTTGGATTGAATTCCTAGCAGTTGTTTTATTAGTTATAGCAATATTATTTTTTTTAGGCAGAGGTGAAGATTTTGAAGTATTTATATCAACTCTTGCTGTATTTGGCGCAGCTGCTTTTCGCATTTTGCCTTCAGTAAATAGATTGCTTTCTCAGCTCCAGTTTTTAAAGTATGGCCAAGCGTCCATAAATTTAATACATAAAGACCTAACCTTAGATACTAATCGTAAAGACAAGGAAACTTCAAAAATTAAATATCATGAGATTAATTTTAAAAATCAAATTAATTTAAAAAATATATCTTTTAAATATCCAGAGGCCGAAACTTTTATATTTAAAAATTTAAATTTATCTTTTAGTAAAGGAAAATTCTATGGCATTGTTGGAGAGAGTGGTTCAGGTAAAACATCATTAGTAGATTTAATTTTAGGTTTGCTTGAGCCAAATGATGGCAATATTACAGTAGATGATGAAAATATATTTAATAATTTAGATGAATGGCAAAAAAAAATATCATATGTTCCTCAAAATATATTTTTGATTGATGATACTATAAGAAATAATATTATACTAGGTACTAGTGATAGCCTGATCAATGAAGCAAGGCTTTTAGATGCAATAGAATCGTCTCAGTTACAAAATTTTCTTTCAAATCAGGAGCATGGACTAGATACTATTGTTGGTGAAAGAGGTATTAAGTTGAGTGGAGGTGAAAGACAGCGAATTGGAATAGCAAGAGCTGCAGAAAATCTTGGTGTCGATATAATTCAAAACTGTGAGGTTAAAGGAATAGATATTTCAAATAGCAAGGTTGTTGGATTACAAACAACAAAAGGTTCTGTTAAAGTTGATAAAGTTGGTCTCGTACCTGCTGGACACTCCTCAGTATTAGCTAATATGGCAGGTTTTTCTCTCCCAATAAACTCTGTACCCTTACAGGCTTTAGTAAGCGAGCCTGTTAAACCAATTCTAGATTGTGTCATCATGTCAAACTCCGTTCATGTTTATGTAAGTCAATCAGATAAAGGTGAACTAGTGGTTGGAGCAGGCTCTGATGCCTACAATTCATATTCTCAGAGAGGATCTTTTGACATGATCGAACATATGATGGCTCCTCTAGTTGAATTATTTCCAATATTCTCAAGACTTAAAATGCTTCGCAGTTGGGGAGGAATCGTAGATGTAACTCCTGATAGAAGTCCAATTATAGGCAAGACGCCTGTAAAAGACTTATTTATTAACTGCGGTTGGGGAACTGGGGGATTCAAAGCAACTCCAGGGTCAGCTCATGTATTTGCTGAGACAGTTTTTAGAGGAGAGCCAAACGATATTGCAGCTCCTTTTTCATTAGAAAGACATTTCTCAGGAGCCTTAGTTGATGAAGCTGCAGCGGCAGCGGTTGCTCATTAATAATTTTTATTATGTTTATAATTAATTGTCCATATTGTGGGGAAAGAGATCAGACAGAATTCACATGTCACGGCGAAGCTCACA
The DNA here is from genome assembly GCA_902519835.1 of uncultured Pelagibacteraceae bacterium. GTDB lineage: Bacteria > Pseudomonadota > Alphaproteobacteria > Pelagibacterales > AG-422-B15 > CACNXQ01. The sequence goes on along the minus strand of CABYLU010000002.1, from coordinate 55,533 downwards.
TTGCAAGGCCAGATAACCCATCTGAAATAAGTGATGAAGAATGGGGCAGGTATCTTTTTTTCAGAGAAAATCCAAAAGGAACCCATTTTGAAAGATGGACTCACGATCATGGATGCAGACGATGGTTTAATGTAATGAGAGACACTGTCACAGATCAAATAATAAAAACATATAAAATGGGTGAAGCGAAGCCAGAGATATCAAATGAGTAATCAAAATAGGACAATTTACGGCGGTAAAGTAAATAGGGAAAAGCCAATTAACTTTGTTTTTAACGGCAAGTCATATATTGGGTATCAGGGTGATACGCTAGCTTCTGCGTTATTGGCTAACGATGTTCATTTAATAGGTAGAAGTTTTAAGTATCATCGCGCAAGAGGAATATTAACGGCAGGTTCAGAGGAGCCAAATGCAATTGTTCAATTAGGACTTGGAGCACGAACAGAGCCCAATATTCGTGCAACAGAAATAGAGCTTTATGAAGGTCTAGAGGCTTCTAGTCAAAATTGTTGGCCATCAGTTAATTTTGATATTGGAGCAATGAATAACTTTCTATCAAGAATATTTCCTGCAGGTTTTTATTACAAAACATTTAAATGGCCTCCAAGCATGTGGTTATTTTATGAGCATTTCATAAGAAAAGCTGCTGGGTTAGGTCAGTCCCCTACAGCAAAAAACCCAGATAGATATGAACAGAAATTTTATTACACTGATATTACTATTGTCGGTGGAGGCATCTCAGGTTTGCTCGCAGCTTTAGGCGCAGGTCGATCGGGGTGTAAGGTTTTGCTAATAGATGAAAATCCCGAATTAGGAGGATATCTTCTTGATTATAATTTTAGCATCAATGAGAAAGATGGTAAAAAGTGGCTGAAGAAAATCATAGAAGAATTAAATGGTTTAGCCAATGTTACAATTCTCAAAAGAACCACTGCAATGGGATATTATGATTACAACTATTTAACAGCTTTAGAAAAAGTTACTAATCATCATGTAGAATTTTCAAGCACCTTACCGAGAGAAAGATATTGGCGGATACGTTCAAAAAAAGTTATTTTGGCCCAAGGAGCTTTTGAAAGACCACTTGTTTTTGCTGATAATGATAGACCCGGGATCATGATGGCGTCTGCAGGTCAAAAGTATCTCTCTAGGTACGGAGTATTACCAGGTAAATCAGTTGTACTTTTTACTAACAATGACCATGCTTATTTAACCGCTTTTGAGTTTGTTGAAAAGGGAGCTAAAGTAACAGTCGTAGATACAAGAGATCTTTTAAATGCAAGAACTAGTGAAAAATGTAAATCATTAAATATAACGGTTTATAAGTCATATTCAGTTATTAAGACCTATGGCAATAAGAAAGTAAACAGAATTGAAATACAGCAAGTTGATAAAAATCAAAATCAACTAACAGGAGAAGTTGAAAATATTCATACTGATTGCGTATTAATGTCTGGTGGTTGGAATCCAGCAGTCCAACTCTTTAGCCAATCAAGAGGTAAACTAAAATATGATCTAAAGATAAATACTTTTGTTCCTGATAAAATCATCGAAAACCAAAAAATAATTGGTTCGAATAATGGTCAGTTTAATCTACAAGAAAATCTAAATGAATCATTTGAAGCAGGAATAGCAGCAGCTAATGAACTTAATTTCAATAGCGTTGAAAAAGTTAATTGGACTGGAAAAGAAGAGATAGAGTTCACACATTCTGATGTTGAGCCATATATGTTAGGTAAGAAAAAAGTTACAAAAGGATCAAAACATTTCATTGATTTTCAAAACGATGTAACTGCTGCAGATATTTTTCTAGCGCAAAGAGAGGGTTATATAAGTGTAGAACATACAAAAAGATATACAACAACTGGAATGGGCACTGACCAAGGAAAAACATCCAATGTTAATGCATTGGCTTTAATGTCTCATATTCATAATAAACCTGTCGACGAAATAGGTCACACAACTTTTAGACCGCCTTATGCTCCTCAGACGATTGGAGCTATAGCCGGAAGAAGCGTTGACAAGCTTTTTGACCCTGAACGAAAAACATCAATGCATGAATGGCATGTTGAAAATAAAGCTGTATTTGAGGATGTTGGGCAATGGAAAAGACCATATTATTTTCCTCAAAACAAAGAGGATATTCACCAAGCAGTTAAAAGAGAATGTTTAGCAGTAAGGAACAGTCTGGGTATATTAGATGCATCAACTCTTGGAAAGATTGATCTACAAGGACCTGATGCCGCTAAATTTCTCAATATGATTTATACAAACGCTTGGTCAAAACTTGAAATTGGCTCCTGCAGATATGGGTTAATGTGCAATGAGCATGGCATGATATTTGATGATGGAGTTACTAGTAAGTTGGGAGAAAATCATTATCACATGACAACAACAACAGGTGGCGCTGCAAGAGTAATGTCCTGGTTAGAAGAATTTCTACAGACAGAATGGCTTGATATGAAAGTGTTTTGTACCTCAGTCACCGAACAGTGGGCTGTGCTGTCTATATCGGGACCAAATTCAAGAGAATTTTTAAAAGATTTAACAAATATTGATTTATCAAAAGAAAGTTTTCCATTCATGAAATTTAGAGAAGGGGAAGTTTGTGGAGTGAAGGCAAGAGTCTTCAGAATCAGCTTTACTGGAGAGTTAAGCTATGAGGTTAATGTACCTGCACGTTATGGACGTTATGTTTGGGAAAAATTTATGGAACATGGGAAAAAATACAATATTACTCCATATGGTACAGAGACGATGCATGTATTGCGTGCTGAGAAAGGATTTATAATCGTCGGACAAGATACAGATGGAAGTGTCACACCAAGTGATATGAATATGGATTGGATCGTCTCAAAGAAGAAAGAAGATTTTCTTGGAAAGAGATCCTTTACGAGATCTGATACCGTTAGACATGATAGAAAAAAATTTGTTGGACTCTTAGTTAATGACAAAAAAACAGTTCTTCCAGAAGGATCTCATATTGTTGAAAAGGCATTAAAGCAGCCGCCAATGAAAATGTTAGGACATATTACATCTAGTTATTACAGTCCGACTCTAGGTTATCCAATTGCTCTAGCGATGTTAAAAGACGGTTTTAGTAAAATGGGTGAACAAGTAGTTGTACCACTTATGAATGGCAAGATTATTGAGGCTACTGTGACAGATACAATATTTTATGACAAAGAAGGTAAGAGAAACAATGAGTAATCAACCGCAAACTTTTTCCCCTCTTACACAAAAAGAAAAAATCGCTTCGGATAATATTTCATTGGAGCTAATTGATTTTTTAGGAAAAATTAATTTGAGATTAAAGGAAGATGATGTGCAAGCAAGAGATGCAGTAGAAAAATACCTTACATATAGTCTTCCAAAAAGTGCCGGCGAAGTCACTGGAAATAATGAGACTAGAGTTATGTGGTTAGGACCAAATGAATATTTGTTATTAAGTGAAGATGAAAAAAAAGACAATGTTATCAATGGATTAAGAGAAATACTTTCAGATTTATTTTGCGCAATTACCGATGTATCTGATTATTATTTGACGATAAGGCTTAGTGGCCCAAAAAGTATTGAAGTCTTAACAAAAGCTTGCCCTCTTAATTTTGATCAATATCTCACAAAAGGAAATTCTTGCGCTCAATCATATATAAGTAAGGCAACAGTCCTCATCGACAGATTATCAGATGACTTAGTTTTTGATATATCAGTTAGATGGAGTTTGGCTGATTATTTATGGGATTGGTTAGCGGATTCAAGCAATGAATTTATTTTAAGCAAAAAGTAATTATTGTGAATGCATCATTATTACTTGCCTTATCTCGCTCAGTTTTTAAAAAATGCCCGCAATGCGGAGAAGAAAAAATTTATAAGCAATATTTGAAACTGAAGCCTAATTGCAATAATTGTAATGAAAAGCTCTCAATTTATAGAACGGATGATTTTGGTCCTTGGCTTACAATTATTATTGTTGGGCACGTCATTGTTCCTTTGGTTTTATATATAGAACAAAACTATTCACCTGAGTTATGGTTGCAAGCAATTACATGGATACCAATTACAATACTGACAGTACTTTATATGCTTCCGATATCAAAAAGTATATGCCTGGCTATATTGTGGAGCTTAAGGGATAAATAATTATGAGATTGTTTTTATTGTTCTTATTTTTATTTTATGCTGCGTCAGCAAGTACTGAAAACCTGCCACAAACTCCCGCACATCATTTATCGGATGGAACGTATGCAAACACTAATGGAGTACCATATGAAAGTAGTTTTAAAAAACTAATGCAATGGAGTTGGGAGAGAAGAAGTAAGGATTTATCGACATTTAAATTTGAAATGGAGAAACCAAATTACAAAGAAATATATAACAATGATAACATTGTTACTACATGGATTGGGCATGAAACTTTTTTATATCAAAACAAGGATATAAATGTGCTTACAGATCCACATTTTACTGATCGAGCCTCACCATTAAGTTTTGCCGGACCAAAGAGATATATGCCACCCGGTATGGAAATTGAAGATTTACCAAACATTGATGTCGTAACAATTTCTCATAGTCATTATGACCACCTTGATTACAGAAGCGTGAAATTAATCTCGGAAAAATACGAAGATGTACTTTTTTTAGTCCCTCTGGGTCTCGAAGAATGGTTCATAATTAAAGGTATAAAAAATGTGAGAGAACTTGATTGGTGGGATTCAATTAAAGTAAGTGATACAGAAATCACTTTTGCTCCTGTACAGCATTGGTCGGCAAGGGGCTTATTTGATAGAAATGAAACTTTATGGGGAGCTTGGCATTTTAAAAACTATTATCATAGCTTTATTCATTTAGGTGATACAGGCTATTCTGATGATTTTAAAGAAATCAGAAAAAGATTAGGGTCAGTTGATTTAGCTGCTATTCCAATCGGTGCTTACGAGCCAAGATGGATCATGGAAGTTTCACACATGAATCCTGAAGAGGCAGTTATGTCTTTCTTGGATTTAGAAGCTTCTAAAGCCATTGGCATGTCTTGGGGAACATTTATTTTGACCGATGAGCCTGTAAGAGAGCCTCCTCAAAAGTTAATTGAAGTCGTCTCAAAATATAATATTTCTCAAGATAGATTTTTCACATTAAAGCATGGAGAAACTTACTTAGATAATTGAAGTTTAATTTTTGAAAGTAAGTAAAGAGACAAAAAAGAAATAAAAAAGCCTAATACTAATGAAGTTAAAGCCGTTTCAAGTTCTATAGGTAAGTTCACATTTTCAAAAGCTAAATTTAGAAATTCATTAAACAAAAGAAATAAAACTAATGCCAAAAAGCATGATGTGTAGTGAGCAAATGTATTTGAAGCACGAACAAAATTAAATTGTTTGTAGTCAATATCTTTGCCGATGAAGAAACCAATCATTAGACTTCCGATTGCTATTGCTGCTTCATTTCCATGTGCAGTCGGCCATGCAAGATAAAATAAAAGAAAAATTACAACTAATGATAAATATTTTGTAAAGGTATTGAATTTGATATTTCCTCTTTCAATGTTTTTGTAGATAAGGTCTGCAATGTAAAGAGTAACTAATCCAACAACCAAGCCTCCTAAAATATCAGCAATGTCATGAACTCCCAAGTAAACTCGGCTTAGAGGCACTCCAAAGAGAAAAATTATTGAAAGTGATTTTATAAATAAATTCTTCACATTTAAGGCTATATAAAGCCAAATCACGACCGCAATTTGAGTGTGACCGCTTGGAAACCCGAATGAAGTTTCAGTTTGAAGCCATGGATCAATATTAAGAGCAAAATCTGGCCTAGGATCTTGAAAAACATCTTTCAGAAATGAATTTATAATTGCGGAAAAGAAAACTATTACAAGAAGTTTGCCAAAAACTTTTCGGTCATAACACCAATAAATAAATGGGATAAACATGAATAAAAAATCTCGATATCCCAACCATGTAAAAAATTCAAATATAGGAGTTAAATAGGGTGTTCGAATATTGACTACCCAACTAATGTCATTAAGTAAACTATAAATCATGAATATCTGTTGTATTTGTGGTTTTATTAATTATATATCAAAAAATCATTAATTAGATATTTAAATGAAAGCAATAGGATACAACTCATACGGAGATATTGATAATCTTGAAATTTTAGAGGTTGCTGAGCCAAGGCCTAAAAGATCAGAAGTAATTGTAAAGATCGAGGCTGTATCGCTTAATCCAGTTGATATCAAAAAAATGCAAGGTGGGTTTAAGCCTATAACCAATCTGAATAAATTTCCTATATTCACTGCCTGTGATTTCAGTGGTGAAATTACTGAAATTGGAAGAGATGTAGGAGCTTTTAAAGTTGGTGATAAAGTATTTGGTATGACAGATATATTATTCAATGGAAGTGCCGCAGAAAAAATTAAAATTTCTCAAAAGTTAATTTCACTTGTACCAAAAAATATCAAGTTACACGAAGCGGCCGCCATTCCTCAAGTAGCAAACACATCGTTGCTAGCGTTGCGAAATATTGCCTCAATTCGAAAGGGACACAAGATCTTAATTAATGGTGCATCCGGAGGTGTGGGTTCTTTTGCAATTCAAATGGCAAAAATATATGAAACAGAAATAACTGCGGTAACAAGTGATAGAAATTACGAATGGATTAAAAATGATTTTAATATAGCTGACGTAGTTGATTATACAAAAGAAGATGTTTCATCTTCATCAAAAAAATATGATATCGTTTTTGATGCAAATGGAAATCTATCTTTTCCTAACGCATCAAAAATCTTGTCAGCTAACGGAATATATGTGACTACAAAAAATAATATCTACAATAATATAGATGTGGCAAAACAACTGTTTCAAAGAAAAAAATCAAGAGTTGTACTATCTGGCAGAACATCAACTGCAAATTTAGATTTATTTAGAATGTGGATTGAAGATGGAAAGGTTAAGCCCATCATCGAAAAAATATTTTCTTTTGATCAATATCTTGATGCTTATAATCATCTCAAAAGTGGTCGCGCAAAAGGCAAAATTCTTTTAACCTTTAATTAAAATATGTCTGACATTGAGGTTAAAAATATTATTAATCCTGTTCCCGCAACAGACGGTGCTGGAGTAAAGTTAAAAAGAAGTATAGGCGTGGAGCCAAATTATTTTGATCCCTTTTTAATGTTGGACGAATTTGGTTCTGAAGACAGCAAGGACTATATAGCTGGTTTTCCATCACATCCTCATAGAGGAATAGAGACAGTGACTTATATGCTGGCTGGAGAATTTGAGCATAAAGATAGTACTGGTGGAGAAGGAAGAATGACAGCAGGCGATGTGCAGTGGATGAAAACTGGCAGTGGAATTATTCACTCTGAAATGCCGGCTATGAAGGAGGGCAAGCTTCACGGTTTTCAGTTATGGATTAATATGCCTGCTAGCTTAAAAATGAGTAAGCCTGAATATCATTATATTGATGCCAATGAGATGAGTATGCATCACGATGAAGATAAAAAAGTGAAAGTAATTGCGGGAAAATTTGAGAACGCTGAAGGGCCGATTAAAAAGCATAATGTTGAGCCAATATTCTTTGATGTTGAACTTAAAAAAAATAAGCAGTTTAGTTTTTCAATACCCAAATCGCATAACAGTTTTGTTTACTTGGTTGATGGCAGAATAAAAATCGGTAACCTTTCTCATGATAATATTGAGGGATCTAAACTAGTATTGTTGACAAATGGCAATAATTTGAAAGTATCCGCTGAAACCAATGCTAAGTTTTTATTAATCGCAGGTGAACCAATTGGTGAAAGCATTGCTCGTGGCGGACCATTTGTAATGAATACCAAAAGTGAGATCATTCAAGCGATTAATGACTATAATAATGGAACATTTGTAAGATAAGGAAAAATATGAGTATTTATGACATTGAAGTAAAAGACATTGATATGAACTCTATCAAAATGGAAGAATTCAAGGGAAAAACGTTGTTAATTGTAAACGTAGCAAGTGCTTGCGGTTTTACACCGCAATATACTGGCTTACAAAACCTCTATGATAAATATAAAGACAAAGGGTTAGAAATTTTAGCATTTCCCTGTAATCAATTTGGCGCCCAAGAAAAAGGAACGAATGAGGAAATAAAAGATTTTTGTGGCACAAAGTATAATGTATCCTTTCGCCTGTTTGATAAAATTGATGTTAATGGAGAAAATGCATCACCCCTTTTTGTTAAGCTTACTGAAGAAGCAGGCAGAGAGATACAGTGGAATTTTACAAAGTTTTTAATCAATAAAGAAGGTGAATTTGTTAGAGGTTTTGGTACACAAAAAAAACCTGAAGAAATTGAGGAACACATTCAAGCTATAATTTAAGATGTCTGACAAAATTAAAGAAATATTTGTTGAACCACAGACTTGCTATAAATTTAATGAAAAGGAAGTTGCAAACGATACACTGAATGAACTTTATAATCTTGTTAAATGGGGACCAACTTCGTTTAACTCTAGTCCAATGAGATTAAAGTTTCTCAAAAGCAGTACCTCAAAGGAAAAGCTATCAAAATTAGTGAGTGATGATAATATTAGCAAAGTTATCAACGCACCTGTATGCACAATCATTGGGATGGACATAGAATTTTGGCGTGATCTTCCCAAGAACTATTTACGTGAGGATGCTAAGCAATATTTTGAAAATGATACAACCAAGTCTGAGGTTACAGCTTTTAGAAATTCATCAATTCAGGGAGGTTACTTTATAAAAGCAGCAAATTCCCTTGGTTTATCAGTAGGACCAATGTCTGGCTTCTCAAATGATCTGGTTGATAAAGAATTTTTTAATGGCACAACAATTAAAAGCAATTTTCTATGTAATTTGGGATACGCTGCTGAAGGTGGTTTTTATGAGAGAGCCCCGAGGTATGACTTTTCTGATATAGCTGAAATAATTTAAGCGGCAATCAAATTTAGATAAGTATCTTCTAACTTATTGATATCTCTCGCTCTTATTAGTTCATTCACTTCTTGTTTAAATTTTTTCGATCCTGGAACTCCAAAACAAAGTGAAAGTAATGGACTGAGCAATTCATAGGTAGATACAGTTTCAATATTCATTTTAATATATTCAAAATACTTTTTCACGACATCGGACTTGTTAACTTGAATATTACTTTGACCATAAAAAATATGATCCACGTCTTTAATAAAAAAAGGGTTTGCCTGTACTGCTCGACCTACCATCACTCCATCTAAATATTTCAATTGTTCAATACAGTCATCGATATTTGTCAAACCGCCATTCATGATAAATTTAATATCAGGAAATTCTTTTTTGATATTGTAAACAAATTCATATTTTAGTTCAGGCAATGTACGATTTTTTTTTGGATCAAGACCTTTTAGAAAAGCTTTACGGGCATGAATAAAAATAACTTTCACATCACTCTCAAGAACTGTAGAAATAAAATTTCTAAAAAAATCATAAGAGTCAAATTCATCAACACCAATTCTACATTTTAATGAAACATCCATTGAAGTCTCTTCTCTCATTCCACTTAAGCAATCTCTAACCAGTTCTGCTTCTTTCATCAAACACGCCCCCATTTTCCCTTGAGAAACTTTTTTAGAGGGGCAGCCAACATTTAAATTAATACCCTGATAATCAAACTTATTTGCTAAACTTGTTGAATATTTTAATAAGCCTATATCAGAACCACCAACCTGTAGAATGACAGGTTTTTCGATATTTTCTTTTCTAAGAAGTTTTTTGTAATCGCCTCTGTGTAAAGCTTGACTAGCTATCATTTCAGTAAATAAAACAGCTTCTTTTGAGATAAGACGGTACATGTACCTTGCGCTTGGAGTTGTTACTCCCATCATTGGCGCTACAGAAAAGCGATAGTCAACGTTCAAATTATTCATAATTTAGTTTTTGCCTAACAGTTATAAGTACTCCACTACTTACAATACAAAGAATTCCAAAGCACACTATTATGTTTGGAATATCTCTAAAAAATAAGACGCTTATTAGCATATTACTGACAATTTCAAAATAGTGAAATGGAGCTAAAATGCTTGCTTCAGCATTTTGATAAGCTTTTATAAATATAAAATGCACCAGAATCACAACTAAACCAATTGAGCCCATCAAAATAATCTGACTAAAATTAGGATCACTGTCCCAATAAAAAGGAAGAAAGATAGTCATTATTAGAGCCCCAGGAATTGCAGTATAGCACAGGCTTACCCATGGATCAGAAGTAAAGTTTACGCGGCGCGTGTAAACAAGATACATTGCATAAAAGAATCCTGAAAATAAGGCAAATAAAGAAAAATAATTAAACTCACTAAACCCTGGCTGTATTACTAAAAGAGTTCCAAAAAAACCAAAAAATGTACAAAAGATCTTTAGTGAATTTAATTTTTCTCCCAAAATAAATGAAGACATGAATACCACCACAATAGGAGCAATGAGCATTATGCTTAATGCATTAGCAAGAGGGATTTGTGAAATTGATGCATAAAAAAATGCCGTCGCAAGAAATATAAAGGTACCTCTGATTAATTGATGCTTTGTTGATTGGTTAAGAAATTCTTTTTTTCCTTTTAAAAAATAAACAAGTGGTACTAAGAAAATAAAATGGCTGAAAAAACGTCCCCAAATTATCTCAAGTATACCAATGTCCTCACTTAAGTACTTAGCAAGCGCATCATATAAAGGAGCTATTAATAATCCAAGGCATAACAAAGATATGCCCAAAACAACGTTCTGCTCTTTAAGCATGGTTTATTTATTTAGTTCACGCATGGCCTGATCAATTCCCTCAATTGTGAGAGGAAACATTCGATCAGAAAAGATCTGCTTTATAATTGAAGTTGATGCAATTCTATCCCAATATCGCTCAGGTATCGGATTAAGCCAAATCGCATTTTCGTATACGTTTAACATTCTAGTTAGCCAAGTTTCACCAGACTCTTCGTTCCAGAACTCTACACTTCCGCCAGGGTAGGTTATTTCATACGGGCTCATTTCAGCGTCTCCAACAAATATTACTTTATAATCAGATGGGTATGTGTGCAGAACGTCCCATGTTTTGATATTGTCATTGTATCTGCGATTATTATCTTTCCAAACCGCATCATACAAGCAATTGTGGTAGTAGAAATATTCCATGTGTTTAAATTCTGTTCTTGCTGCAGAAAATAGCTCCTCACAGATTTTAACATGTGCATCCATTGATCCACCAACATCAAAAAAAAGTAATACTTTGATTTTATTTCTTCGTTCAGGCATCATTTTAACGTCAATGTAACCTTTATGAGCAGTAGACTTAATTGTATTATCTAAATCTAACTCAGTTTCAGCTCCTTCACGCGCAAATTTTCTCAACCTTCTAAGAGCAATCTTTATATTTCGAGTACCAAGTTCTACGTCGCCATCTAAGTTGCTAAATTCTCTTTTATCCCAAACTTTTACTGCCTTTTTATTTTTTCCTTCTTTCTGACCAATTCTTATTCCTTCAGGGTTATAGCCGTATGCTCCAAATGGAGATGTTCCACCTGTTCCAATCCATTTGCTTCCACCTTGGTGCCTCTTTTTTTGCTCTTCCAACCTCTGTTTGAGCGTTTCCATTAACTTGTCCCAGCCACCCAAGGACTCAATCATCTTTTTTTCTTCATCAGTTAAATACTTTTGCCCCATCAATTTTAACCATTCTTCTGGTATTTCTTTTGTTGTTTCACCTTCAGGGTTCTCTAATCCTTTAAATGAATGGCCAAAAACTCGATCAAATTTATCTAAATATCTCTCATCTTTGACTAATGCTGAGCGGCTTAGATAATAAAAGTCGTTAACATTGAATGAGTCAACAACACGCTTATTCATCGCTTCCATCAACATCAAGTATTCTTTTAATGATACGGGTAAGCTCGCTTGTTTGAGGTCAAAAAAGAAATTAATAAACATATAATATTATTTTATAGAGATTCTTACTCTACTCAACATTCTCATTTTCTCTACGAGATATGAAAGCTAAACGCTCAAATAAATGAACATCTTGTTCATTCTTTAGCAAAGCCCCATGAAGAGGTGGTATTAGCTTTTTCGGATCCTTTTCTCTGAGGATTTTAGCATCTACATCATCCGTCATGAGCAACTTTAGCCAATCAATTAGTTCAGATGTAGATGGCTTCTTTTTAATTCCTGGAACTTCCCTAATATCGTAAAATATTTTAAATGCTTCTTGAATTAGATCTTTTTTTATATCTGGATAATGTACTTCAACGATCTCTTCCATCGTATTTGGATCAGGAAACTTAATATAATGAAAAAAGCACCTTCTAAGAAACGCGTCTGGTAATTCCTTTTCATTGTTTGATGTTATAATTACTATTGGCCTATTTTGCGCCTTAATTGTCTCACCAGTTTCGTAAACAAAAAATTCCATTTTATCTAGTTCTAGTAGCAGATCGTTGGGAAATTCGATATCAGCCTTGTCAATTTCATCAATTAGTAGAACCGGCCTTTTATCGCTCTCAAAAGCATTCCATAACTTACCTTTGCTAATATAATTTTTGATATCCTTAACTTTTTCATCTCCAAGCTGCGAATCTCGCAATCTTGTAACAGCATCATATTCGTAGAGACCCTGCTGAGCTTTAGTTGTGGACTTAATATGCCAAGTGATTATTTCAGCATCTAGAGATTTTGCTACCTCATGAGCTAGCATTGTTTTACCAGTGCCCGGCTCCCCTTTAACTATTATTGGTCTTTCAAGAGTAATAGCGGCATTAACTGCTACTTTAAGATCCTCTGTTGCAATATAGGAGCTGGTTCCTTCAAACTTCATATAATTAAGATTAATTTTAGAGAAACATATTATATTTCAGTGATTTATCAATCATAAAAATTGTAATGATGCGTTGACTTAAATAATAAAAACCACTAAAAGCACCCAACTGTTTTTAATCTTAATTCTCAAGGAGTAAATATGGTCAAACTTCCAAAAACCTACAAGCCAACAAAATCTGAAAAATTCATGAATGCAAAGCAAAAAGAATATTTTAGAACCAAGCTTAAAAATTGGAAGGATGAGATTTACAGAGAAAGTAGAGAAACAGTCGAAAATCTACAAGACTCAATTGCTCCAGCTGACATGTCTGATAGAGCTACCCAAGAGTCAGAGAAATCCCTTGAGTTAAAGTCTCGAGATAGGCAACGTAAATTAATCGCCAAGATAGATGCTGCGCTTGCTAGGATAGAAAATGGAAGCTATGGCTATTGCGAAGTTACTGGAGAACCCATAAATATCGAAAGATTGGACGCTAGGCCAGTAACTACTCTTAGTATTGAAGCTCAAGAAATGCACGAGAGAGACGAAAAGCTTCATTCTGACGATTAAATAGTTATTAACAGCGAAAATCAGCCAATTTTAGATATATATTTAAGTTAATCTAATTGAGTTATATCATTAGATATAGAATCACCTGTTGATAAAAACTATAAAATTTAAGAACATTAATTGAACAAATTATATTTTATCGTTATTTAACAATAGTTTATAAGGTATTGTAAAATGAGAACAAAATGTGTACAAATGGAACATATATTAAAACTAAGTTTGGAGAAAGCACATGACAAAAGCAAATTTAAAAGTGGTAGACGATAAAAAGATGGATAACTCAGAAAAAGCAAAAGCTTTAGACGTAGCAATGTCACAAATTGAGCAAACTTACGGAAAAGGCTCAATTATGAAACTTGGCCAAAGGACCGTTATGGATGTTGAGGCTATTTCAACTGGGTCGTTATCTTTAGATGTAGCTTTAGGCATAGGTGGACTGCCAAAAGGTAGAATAGTAGAAATTTATGGACCAGAGTCATCGGGTAAAACAACTCTTGCATTACATGTTATTGCCGAAGCGCAGAAAAAAGGTGAGAATTGTGCATTTATTGATGCTGAGCATGCATTGGATCCTGCTTATGCAAAAAAACTCGGCGTAAACATTGATGAACTTATCATTTCGCAGCCAGATACAGGTGAGCAAGCTCTTGAAATAACTGACTCACTTGTTAGATCGAAAGCAATATCAGTTCTAGTTGTCGACTCAGTTGCAGCATTAACCCCTAAAGCAGAAATTGAGGGTGAAATGGGAGATGCGCACATGGGTCTTCAAGCAAGACTAATGAGTCAAGCATTAAGAAAACTTACAGGCTCCGTTTCTAAATCTAATTGTATGGTAATATTCATCAACCAAATTCGAATGAAAATTGGTGTGATGTTTGGTAGTCCTGAAACAACAGCTGGTGGTAATGCATTGAAGTTTTACTCATCTTGCAGATTAGATATAAGAAGGATAGGTGCAATAAAAGATAAAGACGAAATTATTGGAAACCAAACAAGAGTAAAGGTTGTAAAAAATAAAGTTGCCCCGCCGTTCCGCGTAGTGGAATTTGATATTATGTACGGTGAAGGAATCTCAAAATTGGGTGAGCTCATTGATTTGGGTGTAAAAGTCGGCACCATTGAAAAGTCAGGTGCATGGTTTTCTTATAAAGGAAATAAGATTGGCCAAGGACGAGAAAACTCCAAGATCTTTTTAAAGGATAATCCTGCAGTAGCTAATGAAATTGAATCAATAATTAGAGGACAATCTGAGGAAATACCTGAGCAAATTGGAGAAAATGAAGAAGTCGAAGATACTCCAGAAGAATAAGAAATTCATATAAATTGATCATAGCAAAAAGGCGCTTGAAGCGTCTTTTTGCGTTTTAGTCATCTCGATGTTATACCTTAACTATGAAGATTAATAGTTTAAGGGACTCATTCATATCTTACTTTGTTAAAAATGGACATAAACATGTTCATTCAAGTCCCCTTGTGCCTCAAAATGATCCTACTCTAATGTTCGCTAATTCAGGAATGGTTCAATTTAAAAATGTATTCACAGGATTAGAGAAAACAGATTTCAAACGTGCCGTAACGGCTCAGAAATGCATTAGGGCAGGGGGAAAACACAATGATTTAGAAAATGTAGGCTATACTTTAAGGCATCACACTTTTTTTGAAATGTTGGGTAATTTCTCATTTGGAGATTATTTTAAAGATGATGCGATAGATTACGCATGGAGATTTATAACTTCTGAACTAGGAATAAATAAAGATAAGCTTTGTGTAACTATTTATCACGATGATGAGCAGGCTTACAATGCTTGGAAAAAAATTACCGGTTTCAGTGATAATAAAATAATAAGAATTTCTACAAAAGATAATTTCTGGTCAATGGGAGAAACAGGGCCATGCGGACCTTGCTCGGAAATATTTTATGATCATGGTGAAAATTATATTGGCAAACCTCCTAGTGAAGCTGATGAAACGGGCGATCGATTTGTAGAAATATGGAATCTCGTTTTTATGCAGTATGAGCAAGTCGATTCAGAAAATCGTATTGATTTACCACGACCCTCAATAGATACAGGTATGGGCATTGAGAGAATAGCCGCAGTTATGCAAGGCACTAATGATAATTATCAAGTTGATAGTATATTAGAAATTATTAATCATTCTAGAGAATTAACTAAAAATGATAACGAAAATTTAATATCAAGCCATAGAGTAATAGCTGATCATCTCAGATCTTCATGTTTTTTAATTGCTGACGGCGTCCTTCCATCCAATGAAGGCAGAGGTTATGTCTTAAGAAGAATTATGAGAAGAGCAATGAGGCACGTACACATTCTAAATTACAATGATTTACTGATGCACAAACTGGCACCAACTCTGATTTCAAACATGAAAATGTCCTATCCTGAGCTTGAAAGAGCAGAGTCTCTAATAAATGAAACATTGAAATATGAAGAACAAAGGTTCAGAGATTTATTGTCCAGAGGAATTAAGCAACTTGATACAATGATCGATAATTTGAATGGAAAAACTATTCTAAATGGGCAGTCAGCTTTTAAGCTGTATGACACATATGGCTTCCCAATTGATTTAACGCAAGATATTTTGAGAAATAAGAAAATTGAGGTGGATATTGATGATTTTAAGAAATGTTTGGAGGATCAAAAAGAAAAAGCAAGAAGCAATTGGACTGGATCTGGTGGCACAGCTACAGATAAAATTTGGTTTGAGTTAAATAAAAGTTTATCCCCTACAGAGTTTTTAGGCTACACATCTGAAAAAACAGAAGGAAGTATTATTTCTATAATAAAAGAAGGTGTATTTGTTGATAGTTTACATAGCGGTGATAACGGATCGCTAATACTTAATCAAACGGTATTTTATGCTGAGTCTGGCGGACAAATTGGTGATACAGGAACAATAGAAGCTGATAATTTTGAATTTGAAGTTTCAGACACACAAAAAAAAGGAAACCTATATGTGCATCACGGAAAAGTAATTAGAGGAGATATCAAGAAAGGTACAGGTGCACATTTGTCAATTAATTCAGCTAGAAGAAGCTCATGTAAGACTTATCATTCTGCGACACATATTTTACATCAAGCATTAAGAGAAGTTTTGGGAGATCATGTGACCCAGAAAGGCTCTTTAGTTTCGTTTGATAAATTAAGATTTGATTTTAGTCACCATAAATCTCTTTCAGAAAGTGAGATATCTAAAATAGAGCAGATTTCGAATACAGTTATTGAGGAAGGATCAGATGTTGAAACTCAAATTATGACACCAGATGACGCTGTAAATGCTGGAGCACTTGCTCTATTTGGAGAGAAATATTCTGATGAGGTAAGAGTGTTAAAAATAGGAAAGATGAGAAATAAAACTTTCAGCATTGAATTATGTGGCGGCACTCATGTTGAGAATACAAGTCAAATTGGGAAATTAAAAATAGTTAATGAATCTTCGGTTGCTTCAGGAATTAGAAGGATAGAAGCTCTGCGCGGTGAAGACCTGAAAGTTTATCAAATGAATAAAGCTGCAGAGAATAAGAAAATAGAAGAAAAGAAATTAATTTCCGAAAAAGATAAATCAAAATCAAAAGAGGAAGTTAATAATTTAATCAAAGAAGTTAATGATAAAATTTCAAATAATAAAAACACCATCATTATCTTTTGTGAAAATTCTAAAAGCTCTGCGTTAAGACCTGTAATTGATAATGCCAAAAGAAAATTCAAAAATGGTGGTATTATTGTTCTAGGTTCAAAAAAAGACAATAAAATCAGCTACCTAGTTGGTGTAACAGACAACCTCACAAAGGTCATTGGTGCAGATGATATTGCTTTGTACGCTTCTTCAGTTTCTAACGGAAAAGGAGGAGGTGGCAGAAAAGATTTTGCTCAGTCTGGTGGCGATTTAATTGATGAAACTGACCAAAAAAATAAAATACTGAAATTTATTACTGATAAGTTGGATTAAGGGCTTTATTTAAATTTCGTTCAATTATTTCAAGAAAGTCTTCAGTACTGTGCCAATCTTGCTCATGAGGCATAAGGAGTGCCAAATCCTTTGTCATCGAGCCACGTTCAACTGTTTTTACACAGACTTTCTCAAGAGTATCAGCAAACTGAATTAGTTCATCATTATCATCAAGTTTCCCTCTATACTTAAGACCTCTTGACCATGCAAAAATTGACGCTATAGGATTTGTCGACGTTTGTTTTCCTTCTTGATGAAGCCTAAAGTGTCTCGTTACAGTTCCGTGAGCAGCTTCAGCCTCAATGGTTTTTCCATCAGGTGTCATCAACACGCTTGTCATTAATCCAAGAGAACCAAAACCTTGAGCGACAGTATCCGATTGAACATCGCCGTCATAATTTTTACATGCCCAAACAAATTTACCATTCCATTTTAACGCAGATGCGACCATGTCATCAATTAATCTATGTTCATAATCAAGTTCCAGAGATTTGAATTGATCAGCAAATTCTTTATCATAAATTTCTTGAAATAAATCTTTAAATCTTCCATCATATTTTTTTAGAATAGTATTTTTTGTTGATAAATAGACTGGCCACTCTCTCATGAGAGCGTAATTCATACATGATCTAGCAAAATCACGTATTGACTCATCGGTATTATACATTGCCATCGCAACGCCACTTGATTGAAATTCATAAACCTCTTTTTCAATCGGTTCTTGGTTGGGGTCATCAGGTGTCCACTTAATACTTAATTTTCCTTTACCAGGAACCTTGAAATCCGTCGCTCTATATTGATCGCCAAATGCGTGTCGCCCAACTACAATTGGATCAGTCCAACCGGGTACAAGTCTTGGAACATTTTCACAAACTATTGGCTCTCTAAAAACTGTACCGCCAAGGATATTTCTTATTGTTCCGTTTGGGGAACGCCACATTTCTTTTAACTTAAATTCCTTTACCCTATCTTCATCTGGTGTGATAGTTGCACATTTAACTCCTACACCATATTTTTTTATAGCATTTGCGGAGTCTACTGTAACCTTGTCGTTGGTTTTATCTCTATTTTCAACACCCAGGTCATAATATTCTAAATCAATATCAAGGTACGGTAGGATTAGTTTATCTTTTATAAACTGCCATATAATTCTTGTCATTTCGTCGCCATCAATTTCGACAAGTGGGGTTTTTACTCTAATTTTCGACATTAATTTCTAATTCTTTTGTGAGGTCACTATAATTATTGATTACCTTATATGCTTCTTTCATATTTTCTCCAGCAAAATCCTTCTTTATTATATTTTCTAAAAGAGTAAAAAGATCTCTCCAAAAATCGTTAAAGTTATAAATAAAAATGGGTTTTTTATGAAGTCTGAGCTGTTTCCATGAATAGATTTCAAAAAACTCTTCCAAAGTCCCAATGCCACCAGGAAATATTAGAAATGCATCTGCGTTGTTATATATTTCTATTTTTCTTTCATGCATAGTTTCAACAATTTTTATATTATTAAGGCTTTCATTTCTTTTTTCAATTTCAATTAAATGATTTGTAATCACTCCAAATACATCGCCACCGGAATTAATGGCACTATTTGATAGTACTCCCATTAGCCCCATATTACCTCCACCATAAACCAACCTTATTTCTTTTTTAGCCAATAGATTTCCAACTTTTTTGGCCTCTTCTTTATAAATGTCATCAACTTTATTAGATGAACTGCAATACACTGCAATTGACTTCATATTAAATAGCTTCTTCTCTTACAACTGACGGAGTATTGATCCTATTTCTATTTGATATCATTGATTTTAATTTTTCAGGCAATGCAAGTAGAGAAGGGGTTACAAATAATGTAG
This sequence comes from uncultured Pelagibacteraceae bacterium, assembly GCA_902519835.1. Taxonomy (GTDB): domain Bacteria; phylum Pseudomonadota; class Alphaproteobacteria; order Pelagibacterales; family AG-422-B15; genus CACNXQ01. Next base: position 36,313 of record CABYLU010000002.1, on the reverse strand, counting down.
CTATTGTTGCAAAAGAAAGGCCAAAAACAATAGCCCATGCTAAAGGTTGCACAAAATAAGTTTCAGGACTTTTGTATGATATTTCTCTTTCAAAAACATCTACACTAATTTGCAATGCTGAAGGAAGTAATCCAAATACTGTGGTAATTGTCGTAAGAAATATGGGCCTTATTCTACTCTTAGCTGACTGAATGATTGCCTTCATTTTGTTTTCTTCATTCTTTCTAATTTTTCTATAACTATCAATTAGAATAATATTGTTATTTACAACAATACCTGTGCAAGCAACTATGCCAAGGCCCGTCATAACGCCACTAAATGGCATTTGTAAGACAATAAGTCCTACAAATATGCCAGTTGTTGATAACGCAATTGAAAATAAAATTAAAAATGTGTGATAAAAATTATTAAATAGCGAAATTAATATTATAAACATTAGTAATAATGCAATGCTAAAAGCTGAAATTACAAAGATAAGTGACCCTCTTGAGTCTTCTGCTTCTCCCACAAGTTTAACATTTACTTCGATTGGTAGATTAGCTATTTTGAGCCAGTTTTTTATAGTTTCAATATGTTCGGCAGTATTAAAACCTGAGCTAGTATTTGCATCAACCATCAAAACTCTTTCAGCATTCTTCTTACCAATTGAAAAAATTTTATTTTTAGGCTTTTGACTTACAAATTCAGATACTGGCAGTTGACCTCTAATGGTATTGATATAAATATTTTCAACTTGGTCAAGAGTTCTCAAGTCATCTGGCAAAAAAAGCTTAATATCTAATTCTTTATCGCTGTCTGTTGGTCTTATTGTTCCTATCTTAGTTCCTGTTGTTGCTAAATTTATAATAGAGCCTATGGATTGGATAGATACATCATATTTTCCTGTCTTAGTTCTATCTATTTCATATAACCACTCAATACCCGTAACTGGATATTTTATTTCGGCATCTTCAATTCCAGGTATATTATGAAGTTTGTCTCTCACAATAATTGCAGCTTGATTAATTAGTCTTTTATCTTCCGCTGTGACTTCGATTTCTATGTCTTTAGGTCCTACGATGGAAGAGCTATAAGTATTTCCTTTTATTCTCGCTTCATATCCATTTAGTTTGTTCAATTCCTTTTGAATATTTGGTAATACAATATCACTATCCGGTCTTTGGTCAGGAGGAAGCAATTCTAACCAAATTCTTCCAATAATATCTGTGGGAGAGTCATCAAATAACCATATCCTATTTCTATTCATTGTATTTGCTACATAGTTTTTAACGTATGGATTTGCATCTATCACTTCGCTAACTTCTTTTATATAATCTCCAGTTTCATTAGGTGAAAGATTGCCCCTGGCCATCACTTCCACTCTGGCTGTTGTAGCTTTATCGTTAGGAAAAAAAATGACACCGCTATTAAATTTGCTGTAGAGCAAAATTACACTTGTAAAAGTAAGTAAAGTTAGAAATAAAACCAATATTGGTCTCTGAATTGCTTGAGCCAGAGTGTTTTCATATATTTTAATAAATTTATTATCTCTTCTTTTATTTTCCTCTTTCATTTGAGCTGTTTTACGCTCAATCATAGATCCTACCGCGGGTAGGAAAATCAATGTGACAACTAGCGAGGTGGATAAAACAACTATTACTGTAAGAGGGATTACTCTTAACCATTGTCCAAGTGTATCCGGCCAAAATAGGAGAGGAAAAAATGCCGCAATCGTAGTTAACGCTGAAGCAATAATTGGCCAGAACATATTATATGAAGAGTTTATGTATGAGTCCCTTCTTCGAATGCCCCGTTCTTGTTCTGCTCTAGCGTATTCAGTTATAACGATGGGGCCATCAACAAGTAATCCTACTGCCAATATCAGTCCAAAAACAGTCATTAAGTTATATGTCATTCCCATCGAGTCCAGTATCAATATTGAAAAAAGATAAGTGGTTGGGATTGACAAACCTACAATTAAGCCACTTCTTATTCCTAAGGCAGCAATCACAATGATCATTACAAGTATTACTGCCGTGATTACTGTATTTTCAGATGATTCAATTCTTTTCTCTATTTCAGTAGACTCATCATCTACAATAACAGCCTTAATAAGAGGATGAAACTTTCCTTCGTTTTCAGCTAATACTTTTTTTACATCAATGTATGTGTCTAAAATATTAGTACCTGACTTCCTAGATACCTCTAAACTTAAAGCGGCATTTCCATTTACTATGACTGTATTCTTTTTCTTATCGTAAGCTCTCTTGATGTCTGCAACATCGGATAAAGTTAATGCAAAATTATTTTTAGCATTTAGTGGAAGATTGCTAATTTCCCTGTAATTTTCATAAAGACCAGGAATTTTAACTGAAAAATCTGCGTTTTGATCAGATAATACACCTGCTGGAATTATATTATTATATGCTTTAAGAGCATAATAAACATCAGATATATTTATGCCATACTTTTGCAATAATGAAGGATTGAGAGTTATTTTTATTATTTCCTCGCGCTCGCCTTTAATTTCAACCTCTGTTACATTGTCAATCAATTCCAACGCATCTTTATATGAGTTTGCTGCATTTTGTAACACCTCATAAGGCACATTACCAGATAACCCAATATAGATTCTCGAGAACATAGATGAGTCATATTCTTTTACTTCTATAATCTCCATTTCACGTGGAAGTATATCACTAGCATCTGTAATAGTATTTCTCACAAGCTTTGCAAGGTTTTCGTTTTCAGTATCTAAATTAAAAGCAACCATGAATGAAGCTATGTTATCTTTAGAAATAGAAATTATTTCTTTGATATCTTTTAAAGTCATTAACTTACGTTCTAAAGGCTCTGTTATTAATTTTTCAATTTCATTAGAAGACATGCCGTCATATTTAATTATCACTGCAACAGTTTTTAAATCTATTTCAGGCATTTCTTCTTTAGGAAAGGTTATGTATGAGATTGTTCCTAAAAGAATAATCATTAAAAGAAGGGTAGAGATCGTCTTTTTTCTGAGTAGTATGGTTGATAATATATTTCTTAACATAAGTTATGCATTAACAGTTTCAGGCTGCGCTTTCTTAAAATAAGACCTTATGTGTGAGGGAAGAATGAGTAGACAGGGTGTTACTATTAATGTTAGGAACGCCGAGAAAGATAACCCATAAACAATGCATTGGGCAAGTGGTGTCCAAAAACCACTCACATTTGAATCGTATTCAATTGTTCTTAATATAGGGTCAATACTATAGTTCATTGCAAGAGGAATTAGGCCAAGCATGGTTGTAATCGTTGTGAGGAATATAGGCCTTAATCTTTGAGCACAAGCTTTTAATATACTATTAAATAAATTGTCATTATCTTTTTCTCTTACGAAATTAAATGCATCAATCAAAATAATGTTGTTGTTCACTACTATGCCCGCCAAGGATACTACTCCTACACCATGCATTATTGCTGAGAAAGGCTGATTAAATACCAACAGCCCGAAGAAAACACCTGCCGTACTCATTATAACAGCAGTTAAGATTATGAAGCTTTGGTAAAAGCTATTGAACTGAGTGACCAATAATGCAGCCATTATAAGAATTGAAATAATGAATGCCTGCGTCACAAACTTCATTGACTCTGTTTGCTCTTCATTTTCACCTCCAAATGCAATATCAATATATGAAGGGTAATCTTGCTCATCTGCCCACTTTTGAATCTCACTAACCTTATCAGCTGCAATTATACCCTCCGCAACGTTTGCTTTAACGTACATTGCATTACGTGTGTCATATCTTCTAATGTAGCTGACATTTTTTTTCGGTTTCTTTTCAACAAAATTACTAATTGGAATTTGTCCTGATCTCGTTTCAATCATTATGTTGTCAAGTTGATCAATAGATCGTTCTTTGTCAGCATACCTGACAAAAATTTCAAGTTCGTCATCAACATCATCAGGCCTGTATTTTCCGATCATTATACCATTAGTTACTAAGCTGACAGCTTTTCCAATTGTAAATATATCAGCGCCAAATTGGGCAGCTTTTGGTTTATCAATTATAAGTTCCCAATCAACTAAGGGCACCGGCAATGTATCCTCTACACTTACGAGTCCAATTACATTTTCATCTATATAATTTCTTACATCCTTAGTCACTTTCAGTATGCTTGAACTGGAAGGGCCAGTTATTCTTATTTCAACATCTTTTCCAATAGGTGGGCCTCCTGATTGTTCAGAAACTTCTATTTTAATTCCCTTAATATTATCAAATTGATCTCTTAATTCAGAAATAATTTCATGACCATTTTTTCTTTGATTGCGATCAACAAATTCGAAATACGCAGTTGCAATTAAATCTTCAGAGCTTCCGCCACCACCAGCAACCACATTGCTGAATTGACCGGTTTGAAGAAAATAATTTTTAATGCCAGTATGTTCATTAACAATAATTTCAACGTCGCTTGTGAGCTTATTTATTTCATCGATTGAAAGATTTCCTCGAGCGTAGATTTTTATTTGACCAAAATACGGATCACCGGTAGAGAAATATATCATTCCTTTTCCAAAGGAAAAGAAACTTGAAATAATTGTAAATAGAATAACAAAAACCGATAAAAGAGTTAGGATTGGTCTTTTTAATAGTTTATCAAGTATAGATACATAGATTCCTATATAGCCACTGATATCTTTAAGATTAAAATTTTGATCTGACCCAAGTTTTTTAAAGGAATTTGCAGATGCATTTGAGGGCTTCCCTAATACACTTCCAATCACGGGTACGAACATTAGGCTGAAAATAAGCGCAATAAATAAAACGACAAAAATCGTTACCGGTAGCATTCGCATAAACTGTCCACTAATGCCCGGCCAGAAAAAAAGTGGTATGAAAACAGCAAGGGTTGTTGCCGCTGATGCTACAATTGGCCAGAACATTCTTTTTGCAGAGTAAATATAGGCTTTTTGTCGATCAAAACCCTCAAGCATCTTTCTATCTGCGAGTTCAACAACTACAAGTGAGCCGTCAATTAACATCCCAAGAGCAACTAGGATTCCGAAAATAACCATGAAATTATAATCATAACCAAGAACATACAAAACAAATAAAGCAATTAGTATTGATACCGGAATTCCAGAACCAACAATTAAAGAAGATCTAATTCCTAAGGCAAGCATAGTTACAATAATTACAAATATTGTAGCGAGTAGAATATTACCTTGTAATGAGTTTACGTTATCTTCCATAATTTCTCTGGAATCCATTACGTAAGTAAAGTTTACATCGCTAGGTACTTTAGATTTAAAGCTATGAACAACTTCATCAACTTCATTAATAGTATCAATAACATTTCGCCCTCTACCTTTTTTTATTAAAAGGGAAATTCCTGGTTCTCCATTCACTTTAGTGTAACTTTCTCGGTCTTTAAAATTTCTTTTGATAGTTGAGATGTCAGCCAAATTTACAGTACTGTTATTAGTTGATCGAATGGGTAACTCATATACATCTCTTGCTGTTTCAAATAATCCAGGTACATTTACAGCAAATTGACCTTGTCCAGTTTGTATTTCACCAGCAGTTACAACTTGGTTGTTATTAGATACTGAGGTAATGATTTCAGCAAAAGAAATATTATAGTTCTCCATCTGTGATCTATTAAGTGTAGCTTCTAATTGCTCTTCCCTTGCACCTAATAGCTCAGCCTCAAAAATGGAAGGAATAAGTTCAATTTCTTTTTTTATTTCTTGAGCAAGGTTAAGTAAATATCTTTCAGATGCAGTTGGCGAGTCAATTGACACTATTACAGTTGGCTGATCTTCAAATGATACTTCACTTACAACAGGTTCTTTGGCATCATCAGGAAATTTTACCTTAGCATCATTAATAGCATCTCTTACTTTATCCAGTGATTTTTTCATTGTTTCAGCTGCCTCAAATTGAATTACAGCTGCTGCGTAGTTTTCAAATGCAAAGCCTTGAAGCTTATCAATTCCTTCAATAGCTCTTATTTCTTCCTCGATTGGTTTTAAAAGAAGCCTCTCTGAGTCTTGAGGTGATATTCCAGTTAGCCCAACTCCTACATAAACTACCGGCACAACAATCTCAGGTTCGTTTTCAATTGGAATGTTAACTCTGCCAAATATTCCTGCGAATATAAGCACTATAAGTAGGGCTATAGCTGTCCGTTTCCTATCTACTAAGAATTCTATCATTAAATTTAATTAATAATTTCAGCATTTACTATCTGACCATTAATCACATACTCTTGACCAACGGTAATCACAGTAGCTTTTTCAGGCAATCCTGTTACCCAAAGACCATCCACTGTATCCTCTACAATTTGAATATTTGAGAACTTTACCTTTGTATCAATTAATACTTTTACTCCCAATTCGCCTTCATCATTAAGTGATATCAGATAAGATGGAATTAGGTGAGCCAAAACCTCTCTTAGTGGAACCAACATATCAGCTGAAAGTCCCTCTCGAATACTTCCTTCCTTATTGCTAACTGTCGCCTCAATTTTATAAGTTCGTGTACTTGGATTGGCACTTTTACTTATATAGCTTATTGACCCTTGAAGAGATGTTGAGTCAATAAGATTGATATTGACTTTCTGACCAAGTTTTATCTGGTCAACATTTTTTTCTGTTACTTCACCAGTAATTAACATTGGGTTTAGTCTCATTATTTTTGCACACGGGGAAGCTGGAGTAATTAAGTCTCCAATTTCTAGATAGACATCTTCAATAAAACCATCGAATGGAGCTTTAATTAAAATATTATCAAGTTCATTCATTGCCATTTCTACTCTAGCAATAGAAGCCTTTAGTGCGGCATCTGCTGTGGCTACAGCATTTTCTGATCTGTAACCTTCATCAGCGAGTGTTTTAATTGCATCATACTGAAGCTGAGCTTTGTTTTTAGAAGCCTCAGCCTCATTCAATGCAGCTGTTCTATTTTCATCATCAAGTTTGCAGATAACTTCATCTTTTTTAACGAACGATCCCTTATTAATTGTTTCAATAATCGTAGAAGTAGTCTTAGGCTTTAACATTACAATTTTATCTGCTTCAGTTCTTCCTCGAATAGTTAAAAAATATGTTTTTTTCTGTGAAGAAAATTCTTGTGCCCTTACAGATATTATTTCCTCACTTGTAACTACTTCAGAAACATTACTTTCAGCCTCATCACCCCCAATTAGACCAGAGAATATCCAAAGAATGACAACGATAAAAATAACAAAAGCAGAAATATAATTTATTGGTATTTTTTTAAACATTTTAATTTAACTTTCCTCTATTTTTTTCCATGTAGTTTAGTCCCGTTTCAATTAATGCAGATGCCAACCCTCTAATGAACGATACTGATTTCTCATTTCTCATTGCATCTAAATTTCCTGGAACAGGGCCATCGTATTTAAATTGTTCGAGTTTTTGCCTCAAATACAAAACGCGCTCATTTAAAACAGTATTCATTGTTTCTTTTGGCAAATATTTTGAAAATAATAAGAGTAAAAAAAACTCAGACTTAATTTGGTCTCCGAAGTTTCCTGAACGAATATAAGAAGATGCATCACTTAGCAAATTATCTTTCATTAATTCCATTCCCTTTTTAGTTATTGTATAAACTTTTTTATCAGGTTTTTTACTTTGAGAATGTTGCTTACAAGATACATATTTGTCAGCTTGTAAGTTATTTAAAGTTGGATAAATCGTTCCAAAGCTTAAACTATAAAAATCTGACAATGGACCTTCAAACATTTGCTTAATTTCATAACCAGATCTTGGCCCAAGCGATAGAAGTCCTAAACAAAGTGTTTCTTTTTGCATATTAATTTATTCCTAGTGATGACAAATTTAAAATACCTGACATATACATAACTTGAGCTTTTGTGATTTCACGGTCTTTTTGCTCTTGGAAGTATTTGATTTCTGCATTAAGCAGACTTTGTCTTGCCGTTAGTACATCAAGGACACTTCTTTCTCCTACTTCTTCCTCTATGACAGTGCCTTCATAAGCAGTTTTATTAGCAAAAAAGTTCAATTTAGCTGCTTCTACTGTTTCGTCAGTAATAAGATAGTTTTCCCAAATTTTCTCTGCCAGTGAAAGCGTTTCATTTGTTGTTTTTTGTATCAGAATTATTTGACTGTTTTTTTGTTTTTTTGCTTTTCTTATATTAGACAGAGATTTTCCAGATTTAAAAATTGGCCATGTGACTGTTGCTTGCAATTCTTCATTTGTAAGTTCATCTATAGTTGTTGAATACTCTTCAAGTTCTGTTCTTGAAGCAGAAAGATTAATTTGTGGGTACAAAGCTGACCTAGCTATCCCAATATTTGCATTATAAACATTAAGAGTTGAGTCTACTATTCTTATTGTATAGTTGTTTGAAATAACTAATTCTTTATACTCCTCAAACGTATCAGGGACCTCTGAGTCAATTTCAGAAAACGTTAAATTGTTTGGTTTGGTTCCAATTAGATTATAAAAGGAATTCATAGTATTTTTTAAATTTATTTTTGCATCGAGAAGGTTAATTTTTGAATTATTAAGAAAAGCATCTGATTGAGCAACATCAGTCTTAGAAGCTAATCCAACTTCAAACTCCTTGCTGGTTGCATTAAACCTCTCACTTACCGAATTAAAATTATCTTTATTTGATTGAACAATCTTTTGCGCTAGTAATACATTGTAGTATGCGTCTATTGTTTCTAAAATTATGTCTTGCGTGACTTTAGATTGGGTAAGATTTTGAATATGCAATTGTTCCTTTGTAGAGAGTGAACTATAAAATCGACTAAAACCACTAAATACATTTTGTGAAAGAACAATAGATTTACTGCTAGGGGATAACTCATAACCATTTGTGGCACTTCCAGACTGACTTTTAATGTCAGAGTAATCATTTTCAGACATACTGCCACTTAGAGTTATCGTTGGAAAGTAGTCAGTTGTTGATTGAAGATAATCTTCTTCAGCCATATCAACATTTATAGCTTCAATCTTGAGTGATAAATTATTGGATAGTGAATCATTGACCGCTTCCTTAAGACTCAAGGCCTTAACAGAAACATTTAACAATAAGAAAACCAGTACAATGTGTATTATGTATTTCATCTATATCCTTTAAAAAAGAGCGTATATATATCAGAATGATATATATAATCAATACCTATATCATTTTGATATAGTTTCAATCTTTAAGTTATCAAATAGGTTTTTTTCAGCTATAAATGATTGAAAAATAACAATTTTATGAAAATCAAGAATAAGTCCTTTTCAGATAAGAGTAAAAAATGGCTCAAAAGGCATCTAGAAGATGAGTATGTAATCAAGTCCTCTAAAGATAATTTTAGATCTCGAGCAGCCTATAAATTAATTGAAATTATTGAAAAATATAGACTTCTTGATGGCTCAGAAAAAGCTTTAGACATCGGATCTGCCCCTGGCAGTTGGAGCGAGGTACTAAAATCTCGTGGCAAAAATCTTAAAAAGATAGTGGCTTTAGATCTATTGGATATGAACCCCATAAGAAATGTGGATGTATATAAAGTCGATTTCTTGTCTGATAAATGCTCAAAAATATTAGCCAAATATGACAAATTTGATCTTATAGTGTCCGATATATCTCCAAATTTATCTGGCAATAGATCATCAGATTTTTTGCTTTCGCTTGAATTATTAGAGAATGTAGTTGATTTTGCCCTAAAAGAATTGAAACCAGGCGGAAACATGGTTTCAAAATATTTTAGATCAGGTGATATTTCAGAAGTTATATTAACTTGTAAAAAACATTTTAAAAAAGTCACTACCTTCAAGCCTAAGTCAAGCCGTAAAGAATCGAGTGAGATATACTTGGTTTGTCTTGAAAAAAAGTCACCTATTGATTGACATAAATTAATAAATAATTTATTTCTCAGAGATGGAGCACTCCAGTATTAAAAAATCTCTCTCATTCGATGACGTTCTTATTAAACCTGCACGATCATCTGTGCTTCCTTCAGAAGTAAGCACTTTTACAAAAATTACTTCTAATATTTCGTTGGGTGTTCCTCTTATATCTTCCGCAATGGATACAGTAACTGAATACAAGTTAGCTATTGCAATCGCCCAGTCTGGTGGAATGGGGGTATTACATAAAAATATGTCCATAGACGAACAGTCACAGAATGTTTCAAAAGTAAAAAAATTTGAAACCGGAATGGTAATTGATCCACTAACGATACTACCATCGGCAACGTTAGCTGACGCTCTAGAATTAATGAAAGTCAATGAGATTTCAGGCATACCTGTTGTTGATGAAGGTGACAAATTATTAGGTATTTTAACAAATAGGGACGTACGATTTGCAACCAATATGTCTCAAAAAATAAGCGAATTAATGACTAGTGAAAATTTGGTCACTGTCAAAGATGGAATTTCAACAGATGATGCCCAAAAATTACTACACATGCATAGAATTGAAAAATTATTAGTTGTCGATGATAAGGGCAAATGTATTGGTTTAATTACTGTAAAAGATATAGAAAAAAGTCAGCTTCATCCAAATGCTTCGAAAGATCAAAAAGGCAGACTGATAGTTGGAGCAGCAATCGGAGTTGGTGAAGAAGCAATTCATAGAGCAGAACAGCTTGTTGATGCTGGCGTAGATGTTCTTGTCATTGACACTGCACACGGTCATTCAGAAAAAGTTATCAGCACCTTAAAAGAAATAAAATCAAAATTCTCAACAGATGTAATTGTTGGAAATGTTGCTACAAACGAAGCCACCGAAGAACTCATTGATCAAGGAGCTGATTGTGTAAAAGTTGGAATAGGTCCGGGATCAATATGTACCACTAGAGTGGTAGCTGGAATTGGTATACCCCAATTTTCAGCAATTTTAGACTGCGCTGAAACTGCAGCAAAAAAAGGAGTGCCGATAATTGCGGATGGTGGAATTAAATATTCTGGTGATATAGCAAAAGCCTTAGGCGCAGGAGCAAGCGGAGTTATGATCGGTTCACTCTTTGCTGGAACTGACGAGTCTCCAGGGGAGGTATATTTATTCAAGGGAAGAAGCTATAAATCATACAGAGGAATGGGATCGCTTGGCGCTATGGCCAGGGGATCAGCAGATAGGTATTTTCAAGAAGAAATAACTGAGAGCAATAAGCATGTTCCTGAGGGAATCGAAGGAAGAGTTCCTTACAAAGGACCTATATCGCCAATTATTTATCAGCTTGTTGGAGGCTTAAAGGCTTCTATGGGATACACTGGTTCAAAAGATATAGTAGAATTTAAAAAGAATGTTAAGTTTGTAGAAATTACTGGAGCAGGTCTTAAAGAAAGTCATGTACATGATGTCGACATCACAAGAGAGTCACCAAATTATCCAACAAACATATAAACGTTTAATGAAAGTACTATTGGTAATAACCATTTGTATTTTGCCAACAATTATATTTGCCTCAAATAGTTTTTATGCATCAGCGCTGAATGTTTTCAATGAAGAAAATTTTGAAAAGGCAATAAAATATTTGGAAAAAGATATTGTTTTTAATCCCAAATCATCTGAGTCTTATATTTTATTAGGCAAATCATATGAAGGCTTGGAAGATCAGGATAATGCTCTTAAATATTATGAAATTGCCTTTACGCTTATCCCACATAATCTTGAGCTTAATTATTTAATAGGAAAAGTATCTTATGAGTTGGGGCTAATTGAGCAATACGCTGAGCAAATATCTAATCTTGAAATATTATGTGAAACTTCATGCAAAGAAATTGTCAAATTAAAAGATTTGGCGGAATAAATAATGATATTTATTGTTGATTTTGGATCTCAAGTAACACAGTTAATAGCAAGAAGAGTAAGAGAAGCTGGAGTTTATTGTGAAATTGTGTCAAGTAAATCACTTTATAAGCAAATACTTAATAGAGGATGTTCAGGAATAGTTTTCTCTGGGGGTCCAGCAAGTGTTCATAAGTCAAATACTCCAAAAATTGATAAAAGAATATTCAATTTAAATATTCCAATATTGGGAATTTGCTATGGTATGCAATTATTATGTTACCAACTTGGTGGGAAAGTAAAAATTTCAAAAAAAAGAGAATTTGGTAAAACACTTATAAAGCCATCAAAAAAAAGTGTTTTATTCTCAGGATTTAGAAAAGGAAAGAGCTCGAATTATGTCTGGATGAGCCATGGCGATAAGGTTATTAGTCTACCAAGAGATTTTAAAAGTATTGCATCAAGTTCAAATACTAAGTTTGCAGCAGTCGAGAATAAAAAAAAATCTTATTACGGTCTACAATTTCATCCTGAAGTTGTGCATACACCCAATGGCCATAAGATAATCGAAAATTTTATATTTAAAATTTGTAAGATAAAAAGAAACTGGAGCATGAAAAATCATTTAAGAAATCAGATTACTGAGATTAAACATTTAGTTCATAAGGATCAGGTAATTTGTGGATTGTCGGGTGGTGTGGATAGTACTGTTACTGCAGCTATAATTTCAAAAGCCATAAATAAGCAATTAACATGTATTTATGTTGATACAGGTTTAATGAGGCTAAATGAAACAAAAGAGGTAGTAAAAATGTTTAAAAAACATTTTAAATCTCGATTAATAGTCAAAGACTCAAGAAATACATTTATAAAAGCCCTAAAGGGTGCCACAGATCCAGAAAAAAAGAGAAAAATAATAGGTAATCTTTTTATTAAAATATTTAACCAAGAGGCAAACAAAATAAAACGTGCCAAATATTTAGCTCAAGGAACTATTTATCCTGATGTAATCGAAAGTCAGAGCTTCCATGGCGGTCCCACATCAGTTATTAAATCTCATCATAATGTCGGTGGTTTACCAAAAAGAATGAAACTTAAACTTGTTGAACCTTTAAGAGAACTTTTTAAGGATGAAGTTAGAAAATTGGGGCTGGAGATGAGACTCCCAAAAAAATTCATTAACAGACATCCATTTCCAGGCCCCGGATTGGGAATAAGAATATTAGGTGAGGTAACAGCAGCTAGAGTAAAAATATTACAAGAAGCCGATAATATATATATCGAAGAAATTAAAGAAGCAGGTTTATACGATAAAATTTGGCAAGCATTCGCAGTCTTGATGCCAATTAAAACTGTTGGTGTTATGGGTGATCATAGATCATATGAACAAGTCTGCGGATTAAGAGCCGTTACTTCTATAGATGGAATGACTGCAGATTTTTATCCTTTTAAGGGTGAATTTTTGAGTAAAGTTTCAACAAGAATAATAAATGAGGTTAAGGGCATAAATAGAGTGGTATACGATACTACTTCAAAACCACCCGGAACTATTGAGTGGGAATAGAATGATTTGTATCAAAACAGATATACCTAATGATTAAAACTTTAGATCATTTAATCGTAGCAGTTAATGATCTGGAAGAAGCAGAACAAAACTACAAAAAAATATTAGGAATAAATCCATCATGGAGAGGTCATCATAAAGAGTGGGGGACTTCCAACTCATTATTTAGTTTTCAAAATACATATCTAGAACTTTTAGCCGCTAAAGGAGAAGGGATGGGAGCACAACTAATAAAAAACAAAATTAAAAATGACGGTGAGGGCTTGATGGGAATAGTGTTAGGAACCGATGATTTGGAAGCTGTAAGAAATAAATTAATCACTCTTGGCTACTCACTTCCAAGTCAGTCAAATGGCGAAGGAATGAATGCCAAAAATAACTCCAAAAGATCATGGGTAAATCAGTTTTTACCAATTGAATTAACTCGAGGCTTGTTTTCTTTTATAATTCAACACAAAGAAGGATATTTACCCGAAGCAAAAAAATTAGATAATAATTTTATTAAAAAATTAGATCACGTTGTTATAAAAACAAACAATGCTGATAGTTTTATTGAAGTTTATAATAAGATTTTTGACATCAGACTTGCTTTGGATAAGTTTATTGAAACATGGAAAAGAAGAATGCTCTTTTTTAGATTAAACAAAACTACAATTGAAGTCATTGAAGAAAAAGATGAAAGTGAAACCCCGCAAGACATATTATGGGGCTTAGCTTGGGAGGTAGAAGATATAAGTAAAAAAATTGATGAATTGATTGCAAATGGTACGGATGTTTCAGAAATAAAAAAAGGCGTAAAAGAAAATACACTAGTTGCTACTATCAAGTCTCACACACACAATGTTCCAACCTTACTTATTCAGTATGAATAGCAAATGTCGATAATACTATACGGATCTAGTATTTCTTATTTTACAGGCAAGATGGAGAATTATTTCCGAATTCGTGAAATTTCGTATGTCTTTAAAAGTATGCAATTTCCATCTTTTAAAAAAGAAATGGAAAAACAAGTAGGTGTCATGCAAATGCCGGCAGTTATTTTAGAGGATGGCCGTTGGATGACCGATACCACAAAAATGATTCAATGGTTTGAAGATCAAATAAAGAAAAATAAGACTGTACCATGTGACCCTGTTCAGGCTTTTATTTGTTATTTAATAGAAGACTGGGCAGACGAGTGGTGGTGGAGAACAGCAATGCATTATCGCTGGCATTATGATGAAGGAGCCATCTTTGCATCTGAGCACCTCGCAAGTGAATTACTTAATGATCTGTGGATACCAATGTGGATGAAAAGAATGTTTTTGCAATATAGGCAAAGGTCAGGATATACGACTGGAGATGGTATAAATAAAGAAAACATTCAGGCCATCGAAAATAATTTTTTAGATTTTCTTAAGAATTTAGAATTAATTTTTAAAAATAGGAATTTTATATTTGGAGATACCCCTACACTCGCTGATATTGGACTTTCAGGTCCATTTTTTCGTCATTTTGCACTAGACCCAGTTCCATTGAAAATTATTAGAGAAAATTACCCCTACGTTATGAAATGGGTGTCAAGATTATGGAATACTAAATTGTCAGAAAACCAAATTCAATTAGTAGCAGGTATACCAAATGATTTAGATCCATTATTAAAAGAGATCGGACAAGTCTATTTACCCTATTTATCGGCAAATGTTAGAGCGGTACGAGATAGAAAAAAGACCTTTGATATAAGTGTTGGAGGAATAAACTTTAAAAAAGCAAGATATTCTCGTTATAGAGTGTGGTGCATAAAAGAACTCAGAACACATTTTAATAAACTGACATTTAATGCAAAAGATGAGGTTAAGAAATTATTAGAGAGAAATCACTGTTGGAAGCCTTTATGGCAGGACATAGATCTCCCCATGATCGAAAATCAAGATAATAATTTACCTTTTAAGGCTGATACTAAAATGATAGGTGTAAATTAACCTAAAGAGTAGACTGAAAATAAAATAGCTAATTGATGAATAACTTATTTGTAAAAATATTAAATTTTTTTAAATCAATATTTAACTTTAATTTAACTGATTTTAGTTGGATTAAGACATCTAAATTTATTGAATTAGATAATATTGATGTAACTGAAGATCCTGTAAGACCTGAACTTGATGTAAAATGGAGAACTTCTCATGATAGAAAAATTTATGGCCTGGAATACAATAATCAAATTGAAGGCATTATGTGCTTGGCGTTTACTAAGGACGTTCCTCATTCAGTAAGAGAATTAGATTTGATGAGCCGTTTAGCAGTTTACGAGCAAAATGCAGATACAATTATTGCTTACACTGTATGGTCTCGTAAAAAAGGAGCGGGACGGAAAATTATGGAAGAGGCTCTAAAATTTGGCAAGGAAATGGGATACAAAAGAATAGTTACACTTTCTCCATTAACCCCTATGGCAACGCACTATCATATCAGAAATGGAGCTAAATTATTGGGGCACAATCCAACAACTCAAAATTTTGAATATAAGATTCAATAAATTCGGTTGGTATGGAAAGTCTAATTATTTAGACTATATTTTAATCTATGCCCAAAAAAGATATTAATATTTTCTGGTTCAGACAAGATTTACGATTATCGGACAATCCTGGATTGTATAATTCGATTAAAAATGGGGCAACGTTGCCAATTTTCATATTTGATGATGAAAACTCGAAAGAACATATAAATGGTGCTGCTAGTAAATGGTGGCTCCACCATTCATTAATTGCTCTAAAACAATCTTTAGATAATAATTTGAGTTTATACAGAGGTGATCCAAAGAACATCTTAATTAAACTTACTGAAACTTACAATGTTAAAGAGATATTCTGGAATAGATGTTATGAACCGTGGCGAATAAAAAGAGACAAAAAAATCAAAAGTTTTTTTGATGACAAAGAAATAAGCGTGAACACATATAATGGATCTCTTCTTTGGGAACCTTGGAATGTAGTCAAAAATGATGGTACTCCATATAAGGTATTTACTCCTTACTACAGAAAAGGTTGTTTGAATTCTGAAATGCCAAGAACACCATTACAAAAACCTAAGTTAAACAATATACTGTTTGATAAGATTAACAGTATTAGTATAGATGATCTGGAACTAATGCCAGAACACAATTGGCATGTTGCAATGGAAAAACTATGGACTCCAGGAGAGAAAGGCGCTCATAATAAAATTGATGTCTTTATAAATGAAGGCCTTGCTAACTATAAAGATGGTAGGAATTTTCCATCTGGAAACAATGTTTCGCAACTTTCACCTCATTTACATTTTGGAGAGGTATCGCCAAACCAAGTTTGGTATCGATCAAAAACCCAAGAAGGAAAAAAAGAAATTAAACGAGATTTGGATCATTTTTTAAGCGAACTTGGATGGAGGGAGTTTTCTTTCAATCTTTTGTATCACTTCCCAACTTTACCAAAAGAAAATCTTCAAAAGAAATTTGATAAATTTCCTTGGGATAAAAATAAAGATGCATTAAAGAAATGGCAAAAAGGACTAACAGGGTATCCAATAGTAGACGCTGGTATGAGGGAATTGTGGCAGACAGGGTATATGCATAATCGTTTGAGAATGGTTGTAGGTTCATTTTTAGTCAAAAATTTATTGTTGCATTGGCACCACGGTGAAAGATGGTTCTGGGATTGTTTAGTTGATGCTGATCTTGCTAATAATAGTGCAGGATGGCAATGGATTGCTGGCTCAGGAGCTGATGCAGCACCATATTTTAGAATATTCAATCCAGTTATGCAGGGTCAGAAATTTGATCCAGATGGCAAATATACAAAAAAATATATTCCTGAACTTAAGGATATGCCAAATAAGTATTTATTTAATCCTTGGGAGGCACCTAAAGACATCTTAGACTCGGCAAATGTTAAACTTGGTAAAGATTATCCAATGCCAATTGTCGAGATTGGTTCCTCTAGGCAAAAAGCTTTGGAAGCGTTCGCTACCACTAAAAGTTAATTATTAAATCAATTTTTATAACTCTATTTAAGCAAAGTTTTTGCCACAAAAGTGTAATAATGTATAGTCTGTATTTATGAGCGCAGAAACAATAATAATTATAGTACAAATGGTTGCAGCATTTGGTGTAGTTGTTTCTGTTATTTATTTAGGAATACAAATACATCAGCAAAATGAAATTACAAAAGCGCAGTTTGGACACTCTTTAACACACAGAATGTATGAGAGGTATTTTAATACATCGAAAGATAAAGAGTTTAGTAACTTTCTCTCGAAAGATTGGGCTGCAGGCGAACTAGATAACGCAGATAAATGGAGAGTAGCAGTATATGTAAATGCATTACTGGTGGATATTTTTGATACATATGAAAAAGTTGAAAAAGGTTTTGTTGATGAAACTCATTTAAAAATGAGAATGCATATGTTGAAATTGGGCACCATGAAAGCTCCTATTGCACAGTCAACTTGGAAATATTGGAGGGGGATTAAATCAAAAGAATTTGTCGAATGGTTTGAAACTGAAATTTATGGCGACCGAGCAACTTTTAAAGAAGGTTACCAAGAAGAAATTATCCCAAACGTAAGAAGGGATTAAAACAAAGGAGGTTATTGAGTGAGAAGAATTGTTACAGGACATAATGACAATGGCAAATCTGTAATTAAAATTGATGGTCCTCCAGCACGATCTATAGGAGAAGAAATTGGAGGTTTATTCGAGATATGGAATGAAGATGGAGCAACTATTGATACAAAAAGTAGCAAGGATAGAGCTGATAGCGATATAATTTTATCACCTCCTAAAGGAGGTTCAAAATTTAGATATTTTCAAATAATGCCAACTCCTAAAGGTGTTCCACTCGAGGCGCTAAATAAAATGGCTGAGGAAGCCTTCAGTCGTATAGGCGCAGCTCATCACCGGGTTGATATAACAAAACATCCAGCAATGCATAAAACTAAGACAATTGATTATATTATACTGCTAAAAGGAGATGTAACTTTAATTTTGGATGAAGAAGAGGTAAAAATAAATCCATTTGATGTCGTTGTACAGCGAGGCACAAATCACGCATGGGTAAATAATGGCTCTGAACCCGCTCTTCTAATAGCTGTATTAATAGACAGTGAATTAGCAGAATAATTCCGAAACTAAGCTTTTCCTAGAATTTTTCCAATTTATCAAGTATAAACCGATCCCATGTTAAGAAAATCAGCTAATGATATAAAATCTCTCAAAAGAAAGAATCCAATTGTATGTCTAACTGCTTATACGGCACCAATTGCTAGAGCTATTGACGAACAGGTTGACTTAATGTTGGTTGGAGACTCGCTTGGTATGGTTCTTTATGATTATGAGAATACACTTCAAGTTACGCTTGAACAAATGATTAAACATGCAAAATCTGTTGTTGGAGCTTCAAATAAATCTTGTGTAATTGTTGATATGCCATTTGGAACCTATGAAGAATCTGTTGAAAAAGCATTTATGAATGCAGCTCGTGTTATGAAAGAAACTAATTGCAACGGCGTTAAGCTTGAAGGCGGTCAAAAAATGTCCAAAACAATTGAACATCTTACTAAAAGCTCAATTCCCGTCATGGGCCATATAGGACTTCAGCCGCAGAGTGTATTGATTGATGGAGGATATAAAGTAAGAGGAAAAGTAAAATCTGAGTGGCAAAAATATATTGATGATGCAATTGCTGTTGAAGAAGCGGGAGCATTTTCAGTGGTTTTAGAGGGTATGGCTGAGCCTTTAGCTGCAGAAATAACTTCGATTTTAAATATTCCTACTATTGGAATAGGAGCATCTCCAAATTGTGATGGCCAGATATTAGTAACAGAAGATATGTTGGGATTAACAAACGTTGCTCCAAAATTTGTCAAAAAATACGTTGATTTAGATAACACTATTAAGAAAGCAGTAAGTAAGTATGCTGAAGAAGTTAAAGATAGAACTTTTCCTTCATCAGACCATATTTATCATATGCGTCCACAGATTGTAAGTAATAACGGTAAAGATCAATGAGTGATATTTTAAGACAGGTCGATGAAGATCTAAGAAAAGAAAAACTGTCTAATCTTTTTAAAAAATACGGTTTATATGTAATTTTAACTCTAATGATAATAATAGGGTCAGTTATCGGATATCAAGTAGTGGTTTCAATTGATAAATCAAAAAATGAAAAACTCATTGAAACATATATTAAAGCAACAAACAGCAAAAATATTTCAGAACAATATTCTTTATTAGATGAGCTAATTAACGCTGATAACAACTATATATCAAGTATAGCTGAATTAAAAATTGCAAATTTAAAGATAGAAAATGGGAATATTAAAGATGGGATTCTTGATTTAGAAAAATTAACTGACGATGAAAAATATGATCCAATAATTGCAGATTTAGCAACATATTTTCTACTTTTATCAAAAATTGATAATTCGAGCGAAGAAGAATTTATAAGCTATCTCACTGATGAAAGAATGCGTGATAGTAATTTCAAATATCTATTTAATGAACTTATCTCATTTAAAAAGCTTATTCTTGGAAAAAATGAAGAAAGTAAAAAAAATTTCCAGAATTTAATCGATAATCCAGATGTCCCTGTAGAGATTAAAATAAGAGCTAACAAATTTATTGAAATTATAAATTAGCATGCTCAACAAATCATATATATTTTTATTTATATCTTTCTTTCTTATTTCATGTTCCGGGAATGATGAAATCAATGAAACTGCCAGTGGCTTTCCTGTTTTAAGTTACAGTGCAGAAATCTCTGAAACTCTAAATCTTGATCCTGGTGACATACTGATAAATGAACCAAAAGAAGTAAATTTTTGGTCTCAGCATTTTTTGAATCCATCAAACGATCTAAATAATATTTACTCAGATGCCTCTTTTAATGATAAGTCAAAAATTATTTCGGGTAAAAAAGGGCCAGTAAATATTATACAACCCATATTTTTTAACGATAATCTGTGCCATGTGTTAAGCCAGGGCTATATTGAATGTGTAGATACCTTAACAAAAAAAACATTGTTCAAAGTAGATGTTAGAATTGAGGGAATAAAAAAATATGAGATTGTTAGAGGCGGCATTGCCTATTTTGATAATCAATTAGTGTTTGTAGATGGATATGGTCAAATAAAATTATTAAACGCTGAAGTCGGTAAGGAAATTTGGTCAACAAAAATAGAATATCCAATTTTATCGCCACCGCTTATATATAGAGGATACATATATTTTATTTCAGCTGACAACAGAATTTTTTCAATTGATGTGACAAGTGGAGAAGTAAATTGGTCATTTCAAACAATTTCAGAAACAAAGAAAAATTTATTTACCTCATCTCCAGTAGCATTCGAAAATACAATTATTGCCCCTTTTAGTAATGGAGAGTTGGTAGCTTTTATTTTTGATACTGGCCAGCCTATCTGGTCAGAAAATGTCTCAAAAATATCAATGGTCAGTAATTTTGATATTAAAGATATATCAGCTAGCCCTGTGGTATCAAACAATGCTATTTATTCATTAAGCTCGAATGGAAAGCTTGTTTCTGTTAATGCCACTAACGGACAGAGAAATTGGGCGAAAGATTTGTCAGGGTATAGAACGCCAGTTATTACAGGGAATCAAATATATATTATTAATGAAGATGGAAAGTTAATTTGTTTGAACAAAGATAGTTCAGAGGTTTACTGGATTACTGAACTATCAAAGTATAAAAAAGGTCAAAAGGCAGAAAATTTAAATCTTTGGCTAGGTCCTTATTTAATAAATAATTTAATTTATAATATTTCATACTTTGGTGAGTTAAAAGTAGTTTCACCCATCTCAGGCGAAATACTTTTAACTGAATCAATTGGAGTTAAAGGTGCATTAGTCCCACCTATAATCCTGTCTAATTCAATTTATTTGTCTGACGAAAACTCCAACGTTTATGAATTTAAGTAAAATTAATATAGGCATTATTGGAAAGCCGAATTCTGGAAAATCAACATTATTTAATACATTGCTTGGTGAGTATATTTCACCTGTTGGCGATGAATATGGATTAACAAAATCTCTCATTAAACAAAAATTTACTCACAAAAATTTCGAATTTATTATTGTTGATACGCCTGGGCTGCGAAGAAGAAGTAAAGTAAAAGAAGAGCATGAATTGGCTCGCAATTCAGAAGTTATTAAAATAATTAATAATGTCGATATCACAGTACTTTTAATCGACTCACTAGAAGGTATTACAAGACAAGATTTTCGTCTTGCAGATTTAGCATTAAGTAAACATAAAATTTTATTTTTTTTATTTAATAAGTCCGATATTCTTGATGATAAAAGAAAATACCAGTTAAACATCAAAAAACATTTACGCAACAATTATAGTAAACACAAATTAATTAATATTGATTTTATTTCTGCAAAAAATAATACAAGAATATCAAATGTTTTAAAAGAAATTATTCTAAAAAAAGAATTGATTTCAATAAAAATTAATAAACAAAAACTAAACAAATTTATTAACTATTTGAACAAAAAATCAACGTTACCACGATTTAATAAAATAGAAATAAAACCTAAATATATTGTTCAATTAGAAAATAAAATTCCAAAGTTTAAAATATTTATAAATATTCAGAAAAAACCACCACAATTATTTCAAAAATTTTTTGATAATTCTTTTAGAAGCTATTTCAAACTTGATGGCGTACCAATTTTGTATGATTTCAAAACTTCAAAGAATCCTTATATCAGGTGATTTCGATTATTTCTCCTGTACCAGCTTCCTCTAAAATATAATTTACAATTTTAGCGGCTACTTCTTTTGGATCACTTATCTTAGATTTATCCTCGCCAGGCATTATGACATCTCTTAGTTTTGTATTAACGGCAAGTGGACAAAAAATACTTGTTTTTATATTTGTACCTTTGTTTTCTTTTGAATAGGTCAATAAAAGCTCATTTAACGCTGTCATAATAGGCTGATAAATGCCCCAGTAATATTCTTTTGAAGGGTCTTTTAGTGAGGAAACTGCAGCTATATAGGCATTATTTGAACTTTTGAGCAATGAATGAAAACTCTTAACCATTCTAAAATTTGATAAGAAATTCAAGTTTATAATATTCTTAAAATTCTCTAGATCAATTGACTCAACAGGAGAAAGTTCGTTAATAATTCCTGCTGAAAGAACTAATATATCCAAGGAAGTATCTTTGACATGTATTTGTTTAGCCAAATTCTCAATTACATTTTCATCACATAAATTTAAAGGAACAATTGTACACTCACAATTATTTTCAATTATTTTGTCATGAACAATTTCAAGTTTTTGTACGTTTCGAGAACATATGTATATATGTTTAGCATAGGTAGATAACTCTATTGAAATTTCTTTTCCTATTCCTGAGGACGCACCTGTTACAAGGCAGTTAAGTTTTTTCATAGTAATGTATTAAATTAAATTTCATTAATATTCCTTGGCATTTGATCAAGTAGATCAACCCCGTAATTTACTATTTCTTGGAAAGTACCTGATTTAATAATCTCTGGTATTAAATTAGAGGAAAAATTACTATTTATGAAAAAAATTATAAGAATAAAAATTATATATCCCCGTAAAATTCCAAGAACACCACCGAAGGACATGTCAATAAATAAAGATTTCCTAGGTTGTAATATTCCAATAATCATACGATTAATAAATGATATTAAAATATAGGCTGTAATTAAAGTGAAGAAAAATATTAGTATATCAGAAAGAGTTTTATTGAGTATATATTGGTCAAAGAATGGCCTTAAAATATCAAAACAATTTTTTATTAAATAAAAGATAATTATCCATTTTATAAGATTTAATAAGCTTTTTATTAATCCATTTTTTACTCCAAATATAAAAGAAACTAAGATAACTAATAAAAAAATAAGATCATAAGGATTCAATAACTGAGCAAGATCTAAATTCATTATTTTATTCAATTAAGTTTTTTTAGTAGAACTGGCAATAGTGTAAGACTTCCAAAAAGTGCAACAAGCATTGCAAGCGCAGTAAATATACCAAAATAAATAGTTGGGTAGAAGTTTGAAAATATCAAAATAGAAAAACCAGCAATTATAGTATATGAAGTGTTTTTAATTGCCACACCAACAGTTTCATTGCACTTGATTAAAGCTTCATCGTGATTGCCGCTGTTTAATGATATATACTCTCGATACCTGTAAATATAGTGTATGCAATTATCTACAGCAATTCCGATAGTAATTGCAGCAATTGTGATAGTCATTAGATCTAGAGGAATAGACAGTAGTCCCATTGTTCCAAGTATTACAAAGCACGCAATCAGATTAGGTGTAATGGCCGCTAAAGCAGTCTTTAAAGATTTAAATAAAAAAAATAGCATTAAAAAGATACCCAAGAGAACTATAGATAATGTTTTTATTTGGGAGTCAAACAGACTTTGAAGCATATTATTATATAGAATCAAGATTCCCGTAGTAGAAACATCGATATTTGTATTGGAGTAATTAGTATTTATATAGTTATTAAGATCTTTGATAAAAAGCGATCTATTTAGTTCAGGGTGTGTATCAATAATTCTCATGGTAATTCTTGCTTGATTTTTATCTAGTAATACATAGGGTTTGATGATCTGATCTTTAAGGTCATTCGGCAATTTTTTATAGAGAACAGATAGTTCAAGAGTATCAAATTCTTTATTTGCATTAAGTTTTTCAGCCGTTCTAACTATTGAAGCAAGAGATAAAACCTTGCCAGCAAAAGAATATTGCTCAAGGTGATCATGAATTTTTTTAATAACATTAACCTTTTCTTCAGTAAACCAATAATCCGCAGGATCATATTCAATACCAAAATCAAGGAAATCATCTTCAAAATCTTCCTCAATTGTATCGTTCGCTATTGAATTAAAGTTTATTACTACATCCAAGGGAGTTGTTCCGCCAAGTTTATCATCAATTAATTTCATGCCTTTATAGATTTCAGTTTCTTTTTTAAAATAATCAACAAAACTGTTTTCAACCTTTAATTTAGTGGCGCCGTATATTCCTAAGCAAAAAATAAATATAAATAGAGTTAATAAAATATTAGGAGATTTGATTGCTAAAGATGCGAATATACTTTTTTTTTGATTTAGGTAAGTATGGTTTGCTGCATTAAGATTAAGAAGAAATATAACAACTGGCAAAAATGAAAAACTTGTGATGTAAGTTATTATTAAGCCAACACACATCATTAAGCCAAAATCCATAACTGGCTTTATTCCGCTTGTATAGAGAGTCGCAAATGCAAATGTAGTTGTCAATGCTGCAAATAGACATGGCTTATACATGTTTTTAATCGTCAGCAAAAGAGCATCCTTAATAGATTTTTCATTATCTTGCATTATGAATTGTCTATATCTAACTACGATATGTACAGTCATTGATAGTGATAAAATTAAAATCAACATTATGAAGTTTGACGAAATAACAGTTACTTTCCAATCCATCAAAGATACAGTGCCTATCATCACAATTAATGAAGCTAAGCAATTAGATATGCATGCAAGCATCCATAGTGGATTTTTAAAGACTATGAAGAGGACTGCTAAGATAAAAACAAGAGCACCAAATCCAAATACGACTATATCATTTTTAACATATGTTATCGTATCGTCTGCAATCATGGACACCCCACCGAGATGCATATCTAGTTTATTTTCAAATGTATTTATTATCTTCCTTATTTCGCTAATATTATTATGACGCTTTTCATCAAAATTTTTTTTACTTATCTGATAATCTAAATTAATTCTTTTTAAATTACCTATATCCTCTTTTGAAGGTTCATTTAAATTTCTAAGCCTTTCTCTTTCTTGAATTAAGAATTCATGTTTTTCATCTTTTTTAAAGTTAATTAGTACAGCAGTACTTGATGCATCTTCACTGATTATAAGGTTTTTAAAAATAGGACTATTTAATAACTCTTTTTCAGCGTCAATCAAATCAACGCCCGATGATTCAATTGTAAGAACTTCATTAATTAAGTCTGTTAGGCTTTGATCATTTACTTCTAATAATGGAATATCAAAAATAGACTGAATACTTTCAACCCAATTTAATTTACCAACTCTTTCAACAAACAATTTTATTTGATTTAAATTATCTTTTGTTAGGATCCTTTTTTCATCTGTAAAAGTAACAATTAAAAAATCATTTGATCCATAGTCATCTATAACTAATCTATATTTTTTAAGGTCTTCGTCTTGTTCCAAAATTAAAGTATCTGATGATGCATCAAGCTGAAAATCTTTTGCACTATAGGCAAAAAATGAAATTATTAATAATAAAACGACTAGAGAGGTGTTTGTGTATTTATTGAATAGGGATAAATAAAATTTTTCCATTAGTTATGAAATATATCTTCTTTCATATCTTTTGCCTAGATTAGTTAGTATTTCATAAGGAATAGTATTTATTGTCTTTGCAATGGTATTTATTGAAAACTTGCTTCCGATTACTTCAAATTCTTCATTCATTATATTTTTTTTTGTTTTTATATTTGTTAAGTCGATTGTTATCAGATCCATTGATACCCTACCCACCAAATTAATTTTTTTATTTCCCAGTAATATTCTATAGTTGTTTGAAAAAAGACGATTAAAACCGTCTGCATAACCAAAGCCAAGAGTGCCGATTTTCATTTTTGATTTTGCCTTAAAAGTTGCCCCATATCCTATTGTATCCCCTTTATATATTTCTCTTATTTGGATTAGTTTTGCTTTTATAGAGACAACATTTTCATAAATAATTTTTTCGTTTATTTGACATTGACCTCCATAAAGTGAGATTCCAGGCCTAACCATATCAAAATGATATTTTTTACCCAGTAATATTCCCGCAGAATTAGACAAACTACATAAACAATTAGGAAAATGAGATTTAACAAAATTAAATTTATTTAATTGTATTTTATTCAATTTTGACTTTTTATCATCAGCGCAAGAAAGATGACTCATTATTAACCGAAGTTTAGATTTTTTGATCAATAATGCTTTATTTTTTATCAGATACTCTGTTTCATTTTGATCAAGACCAAGACGTGACATTCCAGTATCAAAGTGAATCGCGATATTAAGAAAACAATTATTTTCTTTTTGATAGTTTTCTATTTTTTTTAATTGTGCAAGGTTATTAATAATAGGAATTAAATTAAACTTACGAATATTTTTTAATTCTTTTGTTACCAATCCATTTAAAATAAAAATAAATATTCTTTTATTTAATTTTCGTAAATAAATTGCTTCGTTTGTAGTGGCAACAAAAAAATACTTGCAGCCCTTTTTTATTAGACTATTGACGACCTGATCAGCACCTAATCCATAGGCATTAGCTTTCACTGTAGCTGCAATTATACATTTTCTACCAACGATTTGCTTAATGATCTTATAGTTTTTATTAATTGCTTTTAGGTTAATGTCTAGGAATGTATTTTTATCAACATTAATCATTCTTGAAAATTATTCGTAGTTATTGGTGTGATCCTTGCTAATAAAATTTCCAAATCTAGTATACTTTGCATCAAAGCTTAATTTTATATTACCTGTTGGCCCATGTCTTTGTTTCATTATAAGTAAATCAGCTTGACCATGTATCTCGTCCATTTTTTGTTGCCATTCTATGAATTCAGCAGTTCCAGGCGATGGGGCGTTTTTTTCAAGATAATATTCTTCTCTGTATATAAACATGACAACATCTGAGTCTTGTTCAATTGACCCTGACTCCCTTAAATCAGATAACTGTGGTTTCTTGTCTTCTCTTTGCTCCACTTGTCTTGATAACTGAGATAAAGCAATGATTGGTATGTTTAATTCTTTTGCAAGCGCTTTTAATCCTTGAGTTATTTCTGAAATTTCTAAAACTCTAGATTCATTTCTAGATGTTTTGCTCGGTCTTAAAAGTTGTAAATAGTCTATAACTATTGCACCCAAACCATTTTTTCTTTTTAACCTTCTAGCCCTCGATGACAGTGTTCCGATGTTTACTGCCGGAGTATCATCAATAAAAAGGGGAATTTCTAATATATCTTTTGATACAGAAACTAAATTATCAAGATCATTTTCTGATAAATTTCCTCTTCTTATATCGTTTGAACTAATTCTTGCTTGTTCTGATAAAATTCTTCTGGCTAATTGTTCAGATGACATTTCTAATGAGAAAAAAAGAACACTTGCATTCATATCTTTTGAGATATGAGCGTTTCTTGCAATATTAAATGCTATGTTCGTAGCTAGTGAGGTTTTTCCCATTGAAGGTCTTCCTGCAATTATTATTAAATCTGAGGGGTGAAACCCTCCAAGTTTGGCATCAAGGTCAGTGAAATCAGATGAAATTCCAACAACGCTACTATCTTTTTCAAATGCTTTTTTTGCTAATTCAATCGCTTCTTCAACCGAAGTTTGAAATGTTTGAATTTGATTTTGAGAGGTTCCTTTTTCTGAGATTTGATATAAATTTTTCTCTGCTTCCTCTATGAGATCTTCTGGTTTTTTTTCAATTTCACTTTCAATTGCATCATGCTGAACTTTTCCACCTAATTCATAGAGCCCTCTTCTAACCGCAAGGTTATAAATAATATGAGCATAGTTTTTAGCATAATCAAGAGATACAGCTGAATTTGCAAGTCTTACTAAATAATTTGAACCTCCAATTTCTTCCAAATTCTTTTCAACTTCAAAAAAACTTTTTAGAGTAATTGGCGTGGCAATTTGTCCTTTGGAGATCATTTTGCCAATTACATCAAAAATTAATTTATGAACTGGCTCATAAAAATGCTCAACATTGATAGTTTCTGATATATCGAAGAAAATTTCGTTATTTAATAATATTGCTCCAAGTATACCTTGCTCAGCTTCGATATTATGAGGTAACTCTTTTAGAGTATTATTCTGTAATTGAAATGATGTAGACATAACTCTGCTTACATAATATTAAATTGATTAGTCTGTCAGCAGAATTAATTAAAAAGATATTAACAGATATATAATATTGTTAATATTAGTAGAGGATAAGGTATATCTGTAAATATGCCTTTTAAATAATTGATATATTGCGAAATTAATCTTAGATTTTTTTTGTTATCTCTAGTTTGAGTGTAGCGCTTATATCATCATAAATTCTTAAGGTGACATCGTGACTTCCTATTGCACTTATATTATCTAAAATAATATTTCCAGGCTCAATATCTATAGAAAAATCATTAATCAGCTTATCACGGATTTGCCTTGGACCAAGATTGCCATAAAGATTACCGTCTTCATTTGCTTCCATCTGGATATTAATTTCTTTATCGTCTAACTTAGCTTTTAGCTCATTTGCCTCAGAAATCTTTTTCATATTATTTTCATTGATCTGACTCATTTTTGAATTGAGGTCATTCAAATTTTTCTTATTAGCTATAATTGCTTTTTTTTGAGGAATTAAAAAATTTTTTGCAAATCCATCTCTAACGTCAACAACTTCACCTGCTTTACCAAGTTTATTGAGTGTTTCTAACAAAATTATTTGCATATTATTTTCCGGTATAGGGTAAAAGGGCAAGATATCTAGCTCTCTTTATCGCATTAGAAAGGTCTTTTTGTTTTTTAATAGAAATATAGCTTATTCTTCTTGGTGTAATTTTTCCCTTTTCTGAAATAAACCTTCTAAGACTTGATACATCTTTATAGTCAAAAACCACTTCTGAATTTTTTGAAAATTTATCCATAACTCAATATTAATCCTTACTTTTTACCATTATGGTTGGTGTATCACAAAAATTTTTTACCTTAATTGATAAGTAGCGAATAATCTTATCATTTAAGTTTAGCTTTGAATTAAGTGTGTCAATTTTATCTTGTGGTAATTCAATATTCATGAACTCATAAAATGCTTTTTTGTTTTCTTTTATTGGATATGCAAGACTTCTTAGTCCCCAGCTTTCTTTATAGACAACATTTCCATCAAGCTCGCCAAGAGTTTGTTCGTGAACTTTTATTGCTTCTTCAAGGTCAGAAGAGCTTAGGTCTTGTCTAAGCATAATAATGTGTTCAAATAAAGCCATTTATAATTTGTATTTGGTGTTAAAAATGGAATAAATATTCTATAATCATCTATTAAGCAAGCATTCTTTTTTTAATGAAAACGGCATTAATTTTTCCAGGTCAAGGCTCACAATATATTAAAATGGGTTATGATTTCTATTCTAAATATGAAGTATCACGTGATATTTACGAACGGCTAAACAAGTCCATTGGCAGAAACTTATCCAAATTAATTTTTTCAGGTGAGGAAGAAGAACTTCTTCAAACTCAAAATTCTCAGCCCGCAATTATGGCCACAAGCATTTGTATATTTGAAGCATTAAAATATGAAAATCTTTTAGACATAAAATCATACGGTTGCGTTGCTGGACATTCTCTTGGTGAATATAGTTCATTAGTTGTTAATCAAGGTTTGAGATTTGAAGATTCTGTAAAGCTTCTCAAATTCAGATCTAAAGCAATGCAAGAAAGTATGCCTCTTGGAACTGGAGGGATGATCGCTTTGATTGGCTGTGCCGAAGAAGATATTGAAAATGTAATATTGAACGCAGAACAATACGGAAAGATATTTATTGCAAATGATAATTCTAAAGGTCAAATTGTTTTAAGTGGTGAAATTTCAGCTGTAGATTACATATCATCAAATGCAAAAGAATTAGGAGTAAAAAAAGCTATAAAGTTGCCAGTGAGTGCACCATTCCATTGCGAATTAATTAATAAGGCTTCAATAGCAATGAAGGAAGAAATGCCTAATTATTCATTCAATCCCTTTACTGTGCCATTATATTCTAATGTTACTAGTAAAGTATGTAACGAGAAAGAGATTGCTAATTTACTAGTTGAACAAATAATATCAAAAGTTAGATGGCGAGAAATAGTTGAGAATATGATAAAAGATGGTGTTCAAAATTTTATTGAAATAGGCCCAGGCAATGTACTTACCAATTTAGTCAAAAGAGCATCTAGAGATCTAGTTGCTATTTCAATAAGTAAGATAGAAGATTTTGATAAACTTGATAATATAAAACTATGAAAAATGTCTTAATTACTGGAGCAACAGGAGGAATAGGGCAATCCCTCGTGAAAGTCTTCCATGTTAATGGGTATAATGTTTGTGCAACTGGAACGAATGCTAAAAAACTTAGTTTTCTTGAAAAAAAATATCAAGCTCGCTTCAAAGGTATACAATGTGATCTTTCAGATGATGATCAACTTAAGAGACTAGCAAATGAATCAAATAAATATTACGGAAGCACAAATATCTTAATTAACAATGCAGGAATAACTAAAGACAACCTTTTTCTCAGGATGAAAGATGATGAATGGAATGATGTAATAAATATAAATTTAAATTCAAATTATAAACTTACCAAGATAGTTATTAAAGACATGATTAAAGCAAAGTGGGGCAGAATAGTAAATATCTCGTCTGATGCAGCTAAAATTGGAAATCCTGGACAATCTAATTACGTAGCTTCAAAGTCGGCAATTGAGGGCTTAACAAGGACAATAGCAAATGAAGTAGCTTCAAGAGGAATAACTGTAAATTGCGTGGCCCCAGGGTTTATTAAGACTGAGATTCTCGATTCAGTGGATAAAAAAAGACTGAGCATGATGGAGGAAAAAATACCACTAGGAAGAATTGGCAATGTTAATGAAATTGCGTCAGCAGTTTATTATCTTTCTTCAGAAGAATCATCGTATATTACCGGTCAAGTGCTTCATGTTAATGGTGGCTTGACAATGTGATGCATATCGTAATAAACATGAATAAATTTACCTAGGAGTACATATGAGTGACGTTGCTGAAAAAGTAAAAAAAATTATTGCTGAGCATCTTGGCATAGATGATATTGAGAAGATTACTGAGGATGCAAAATTTATTGATGACCTTGGTGCAGATAGCCTGGATACTGTAGAGCTGGTTATGGCATTTGAGGAAGCTTTTGACGTAGAAATTCCTGATGAGAAGGCTGAGACAATACTTACAGTAGGTGATGCAATTTCACACTTAGAGTCAAATTAATTTACAAGGATGAGAAGAGTTGTAGTTACTGGCATAGGGTTAGTGACTCCTCTTGGCTGTGGCACTGACATAAATTGGAAAAACTTAATTTCAGGAGTATCAGGTGCAAAAAAAATTAGTAAATTTGATGCAAGTAATTATAAGTGTCAGGTTGCTTGTGAGGTTCCTTCTGACGGCAAAACAGCAGGTTCATTTGTTGCTGAGGATTGGATAGATAAAAAAGAATTAAAAAAGTTAGACGAATTCATAAAATATTCTCTAGCTGCAGGTGAAGAAGCTTTCCAGCAAAGTAAATTAATGAAAATTGAAGATCCTGACTCATTCCGCTCTGGTTGTATAATCGGTTCGGGTATGGGTGGACTACCTGGGATTGAAGAAACTTCTTTGTCTTTTAATGATGGAAAAAAAATAAGTCCTTTTTTTATAACCGGTAGAATTATAAACATGTCGGCAGGTTATTTATCTATTAAATATAATCTTAAAGGTCCAAACTACTCAACCGTTTCTGCGTGTGCCTCATCTGCTCATGCTATAGGAGAATCTTTTAGATTAATTCAACATGGTCAAGCTGATATAATGATGACTGGTGGAACCGAGGCAACAATAAGTCCAATCGGAATTGAAGGTTTTACATCATGTAAAGCACTGAGCACTAAACACAATGCAAATCCACAGAAAGCGTCTCGACCATTTGATGATGAACGTGATGGATTTGTAATGGGTGAGGGGTCAGCAATACTTATTTTAGAGGAAATGGAACATGCGCTTTGTCGTAATGCAAATATATTAGCTGAGATGGTAGGATATGGGATGTCTTCTGATGCCTACCACTATACACTGCCAGAACCTTCAGGAGATGGAGCGTATAGAGCAATGCATAATGCATTAAATGATGCAAAGATTAATTCGGAAAAGATAGATTATATTAATGCACATGGGACATCAACACCTTCGGGAGATAAAGTTGAAGCTCTGGCTATTGAACGAATGTTTGACGACCATAAAAGAAAAATAAATGTTTCTTCGACTAAGTCTCAAATAGGACACCTATTAGGCGCAGCCGGTGGTGTTGAGGCTGCGTATTCTATTTTATGCTTAAATAATAAAAAATTACCTTATACATTGAACTTAGAAAATGCCATCAATTCAAAAAATATCAATTTTATAAGAGAAAAGGCAATAGAATTTGATGTAAACTATATTTTGTCTAACTCATTTGGTTTTGGAGGAACAAATGTTTCTCTTATTTTAAAAAAGTTTAATGAAAGTAAATTACAATAAAAGAATTATCATTGTAATTTCGTCTCCGTCAGGAGCTGGAAAAACCTCAGCTTGCCGTAAATTAATTGAAAGAGACAAAAGCATAATCCTCTCAATATCAGATACGACTAGATCACCTAGAGATAATGAAATAGATGGAGTAGATTATAACTTTATAAATGAGGATGAGTTCAAGAGTAGAATTAAAAATAAATCTTACATTGAACACGCTAATGTATTTGGGAATTTTTATGGGTCACAATATAAAAATATTATTAATCATTTTAAAAATGGAAGCGATGTTTTATTTGATATTGATTGGCAAGGAGCCAAGCAATTAAAAAACTCATCATTTAAAAATATAGTATCTATATTCATTGTTCCTCCTTCAAAGGATGCAATTTATGAAAGACTCAAATCTCGCGCTTTAACGTCTGGTGATAATGAAAAGGCAATTGAGAATAGAATGAACAAATATGAAACAGAGATGAGGCACAAAAATGATTATGACCATATAGTAGTTAATGAAAAATTAGAAACTTGCGTAGATGAGTTAGAAAAAATTATAAATAATAAAAGAAGTAGTCTAATTGATTAATTTAACTAGATCACAGTAATTGGAAACAGATAAGTTCTCAGGGCGAAGATTTTCATCTATACCAAGTTTTGAGAGTGATTGTTTGTGTTTTCTTAACGTATTTTTAATTTTTTTTCTTCTACTGCTGAAAGATTGCTCTAGCAACTTTTCAAGATCATTAAAATTAATTTCACTGTAATTATTTATTGGTTTTAACTGAATAACTGCTCCATCAACTTTTGGTTTAGGTGAAAATATCGATGCGGGTGCATCAAGTAATTTCTTAACATCGCACCTAGACTGCACTAAAACAGAAAGTCGACCGTATTTTTTATTATTATGACTTGCTAGAATTCTATCAGCTACTTCCCTTTGAAACATTAAGACCATCTTATTAAAAAAAGAAGGCCATTCATTATCGCTTATCCATTTTGTCAGAAGATTTGTTGAAATATTAAATGGTAAGTTGCCATAAATGATAACTTTTTCTTTGTTGTTTTTAAAGAAACTATAATCAAATGTTAATG
Source organism: uncultured Pelagibacteraceae bacterium (assembly GCA_902519835.1). Lineage (GTDB taxonomy): Bacteria > Pseudomonadota > Alphaproteobacteria > Pelagibacterales > AG-422-B15 > CACNXQ01. Next base: position 2,545 of record CABYLU010000002.1, on the reverse strand, counting down.
CATCATCATTAATGATGAAAATATTTTTTATTTTTTCGTATTTTAATTTAAGTTGAGCGGCTAAGTTATTGTCTTTTTCAATGAGAAAAAGTTTTTTAAAATTTTTTTTTGATAAATATTCTGTAAGCGCTCCTTTTCCAGGTCCAATTTCAATAATTATATTTCTTTTTGAAGACTCAATGTGATCATTCATTTTTAAAAGAAAATTATTATCAGTAATAAAATTTTGACCTAATGATTTCTTAGGACGCAATCTATTTATATTCAATAGTTGCCTCATTTAATATATCGCGTAACAGTTTACTGCTTTGTAAGTCCAGTTGCCTTTGAATTACTAGATTTTCAGCCTGTTCAACTGATAAACTTGGATTTTTACTTATTACTTCGTCTACTTCAAGGTCACTTATTGATGTAAGCCTAAAAAATAAACCATTTATAAGTTTATTCCAGGCCAATTCACCCATCAAATATTTTTTCAATTCTTGATAATTTATTTTATTTTCTCTAAGTAAATTCACTATCTCATCTTGATTAATTTTATTTCTTATAAAAAAATTTATTTCAAATTCTGTGTATTCTTCATCTTTAACTTTTATTTGATATTCATTTATTTTACTTAGTTTCACTTTTTCACGTATCAATTCATCAACTACATTGTTAACCATCAGTTGAGTATTTTGAGCGTTTAAATTGATACCTTGGATAATTGCTGTAAGTTTTAATCTCTGAATAATATCATATGATGTAATAACATCTTCATTAACTAAAACTGCAATCTTATGTTCAATCTTATCGTCTGCTATTACATTATGTGATGAAAAAAAAACGAAAAATATAACTAGCAATGATTTACAAATGTTCATCAACATACTAATTTATTAATGGGCCAAAAACTTTACTTTTTCCATAGTTTCTTGTTGACCCAAAAGGTTTTAATACAACAGTAAAGCTATAACCATCACTTTCTTTTATATCCCTATCAATTGTCAAATCTCTATAATAGTTTAAATCAATACCAAGACAATTATCTTCATAAAGAATTCCATACTGATACCCAATATTTTTATTTGTATCTACATCTTTTGTTCCAGTAAATTTAAGGAAAAAATTATTTTTAAAATTATATTCTCCGCCAATAGCAACCTGTTCATTTATTGTGGAATATTTTCCAGAAGAGTAATCGTAATCAATCTTAAACTTAAGATCGTATATTTCGGAATATGTATTCATGCTTATTGATTTTACATCAATATCATTTCTATCTAGGACTATTGTATTGTTGATATAATTGTTTTTTATAGAAGCATCGGAAGAAAAGTAATAATCAGAGAGCTCTTCTGCTGTATCTGAATTGTTTTTATTTAACCTAAAACTCTGACCAAATGTTAATTTTAGGCTTTTGTCCAAATTATTATCTAAAAACCACTCTATGCCATAATTTACCCTTGGACCACTTTCCCATTCTTTGATTGATATCGCTCGGTTAGTTGAAAAAAGGTTACTGTTCGAAATTGTTTGAGCACTGGTATAATTATTGTAGGGCGATATTATTGGCATAACAATTGGAGTAAGTGTTTGATTAAAACTTTTAGCTGTCTTTAATAATGGTAAACTAATAGTACTGCTTATTTGGGGGTAAAATCTAATATTGTCAGTATCTTGAGCAGTTTTATTGTCTACTGAAATTGAAACAACTCTTAGATTAGCTTTATTTTCTAAGACAAGGCCGTTTTCTTTTTCAATAATATTTTTGCTCCAGTTAATTTGAGATGCTGCAAGCGATGTATAGCTATCATTTAAATCTTTATTAAAATCAAATTGATTATTTATAGAGAGTTTACCATTAAATATTTTATCTTCTACATTATCAATATTATATACGACTCTTGGATAAACATACTCCCATTGTTCACCATCCTGTATTGCTAAATGTTTATAGCTTACTGCATCTAATGATAAAAAACGATTTTCATCAGACATTTCAAAACTGAGACCTGACCTTAAAACAGTTAATTTATTTATTTTATTTTTTCTCATATAAGTATCGTTATTGCTAGTTTGTAAAAATACATCTAGCGAGCCATATGGATTACTTAAATTTCCGTCAAAAAATATATGGTTACTTGTACCGCTATTATCATCATTATCATCTATACTTGTATCAATATTAAATAGGCCTTTATCGTTAAGCTGCCTGTAATTAAGTGAATAAAAATTATTACTTTTAGAATGAATGGTTGGTGTAAATGTTAAGTCTAAATTACTTTTAATATTATAAAATATTGGTATCGAAAAAGTATCACCCAAATTTTGATCTGTTTCAACGGTAGGCATTAAGAAACCAGATCTTTTATTAACAGAAGGGTCTGGATGAGAAAAATATGGCAAATAAAACACAGGAATATTAAATAAATGTATTCTTGCATGATCATAATGAATTGTTTTAGTTTTATTATCTTGAAATATTTTGTTTGCTTTTAATTTCCATCCAGGGCAGTTTTTGATTAGATAATCATTTTCTAAACAAGGTGTATACTCAGCTTCT
>CABYLU010000001.1 GCA_902519835.1 uncultured Pelagibacteraceae bacterium | reverse complement strand
GTTTTTAAAAGATGTGACATTATTAAATACTGTCTGGTATTCGATGCTGCCAAAAACAATAAATATTGTAAAAATACCTAAAGCTAATCCAAAATCACCTATGCGATTTACTATAAATGCTTTAATTGCAGCGGCATTTGCGGTTGGTTTTTTATACCAAAACCCAATTAATAAATAAGAGGCAAGTCCAACACCCTCCCAGCCAAAGAAAAGTTGCAAAAAATTATCTGCAGTAACAAGCATCAACATAGCAAATGTGAATAATGACAAGTAACCCATAAAACGAGGCTTACTATCATCATGAGACATATAACCAATTGAATAAATATGAACTAAAGCTGATACGCTTGTAATTACCACAAGCATTACTCTTGTAGCTGTATCTAGATAAATTGACCAATCAGCGTTGAATGAACCAGAGGATATCCAGTTAAATAGTTTGATTGATACAAACGAAGGATCCCCAATATTATCAATAAAAATATAAAACGAAAATATTGCTGTAATAGTAATAAATAATGAGGTGATGATCTCCGCTGCTCGGTCAATAAATTTATTAGACTTAAAAAATGATAACGAACAAGAAATCAAGAACCCAATCAAGGGCAATAAAATTATACTATGCGCCATTTAACATTACCCCTTTAAGGCATTAATTTTCTCAATCTCTATACTGCCAGCATTTCTGTTATAAATTACAAGTATAGCAAGTCCAATTGCAGCTTCAGCAGCAGCAACAGTAAGCACAAAAAGAGAAAATATTTGCCCAGTTAGATCATTTAAAAAATATGAAAAAGCAATAAGATTTAAATTTACAGAGAGCAAAATGATTTCAATTGACATTAAAATGATAATCACATTTTTTCGGTTTAAAAAAATGCCAATAACGCCAATTGCAAACAATAAAGCAGATAAAATTAAAAATTGATTTAATTCAATCATTAAATATCAACACCTTTTCCTGATTTTACATCTACTAAATCAATTTTGCCCTGTCGTTGTAGTTGCTCTGAAACAACTTGCCTCTTTACGCCTTCTCTTTCGCGGAGAGTTAATACAATAGAACCAATCATTGCAACTAACAGAATTACACCTGAAAGTTGGAAATATAGAATGTAGTCTGTGTACAAAACTGAGCCAATTGCCTCTGTATTAGACTTACCAGTAAAATCTGAAATAGGATTTGGTAACACTTGAATATTTGACAAGTCAAACTTTGTATTAATTAATACAATTATTAACTCTGCAATAAAAACTACGCCAATCAAAATTCCTATCGGAATAAATTGTAAAATATTATCCTTATTGATTGATGTTTTAAAATCTAACATCATTACAACAAATAAAAAAAGTACTGCAACGGCACCAACATAAACAATTATAAGTATCATTGCCAAAAATTCGGCGTGAAGAATAACGAATAAGCCGGCGGCATTCAAAAATGAAAGAATTAAGAACAATACTGAATGGACTGGGTTTTTAGTTGAAATAACCATCAATGAAGAAATTAAAATAACCCCTGAAAATAAATAGAATGTTAATAATTGAGCTGTCATTTATCTATATTTTGCATCGGCTTCTAAGTTCTCAGCAATAACTGTTTCCCATCTATCACCGTTTTCAAGCAATTTTTCTTTCGTATAATAAAGTTCTTTTCTCGTTTCAGTTGTAAATTCAAAATTTGGACCCTGTACAATTGCATCAACTGGACACGACTCCTCACATAAACCGCAGTAGATACATTTAACCATGTCAATATCATACCTAAGCGTTCTTCTTGTTCCATCATCGCGAGGTTGTGTTTCAATTGTTATCGCTTGAGCTGGACACACAGCTTCACACAATTTACATCCTATACACCTTTCCTCACCACTCGGATATCTTCTCAAGGCATGCTCACCTCTGAATCGAGGGCTTAATTTTCCTTTTTCAAAAGGATAATTGATTGTTGCTTTTTTTCTAAAAAAATATTTTTGAGCTAAATAGAAAGCTTTTAAAAAATCTAAAAGAAGGAACGATTTTAAAAAATTAATTATTTTCATTACATTCCTGGGGCTAGATTAAAAAAGAACAATATCGAAGATGTTGCTACAACTGCAAAAAGTGATAAAGGCAAGAAAACTTTCCAGCCAAGTCGCATTAATTGGTCATATCGATACCTTGGAACAAATGCTTTAACCATAGCAAATAAGTAAAAAACAAAAATTACTTTCAATAAGAACCAAACAAATCCAGGAACAGCATTTAGTGGATAAATATCAATTGGCGGCAACCACCCCCCAAGGAATAGGATAGTGGTCATTGCGCACATTAATAAAATATTTATGTATTCTCCAAACAGAAACAAAACGAATGGCATTCCTGAATACTCTGTTTGATATCCAGCTACTAACTCAGACTCTGCTTCAGGAAGATCAAATGGAGGTCTGTTCGTTTCAGCTAGTGCGGATATAAAAAAAACAATAAACATTGGAAATAAAGGTATGAAAAACCACATTGTCTTTTGAGCCATTACTATTTCAGTCAAGTTGAGTGAGCCTACACATAGCAAGACAGTTATTATTACAAAACCTATGGAAACTTCGTAAGAAACCATTTGAGCAGCTGATCTTAGAGCGCCAAAAAAAGGATACTTACTGTTTGAAGACCATCCAGCCATCAGAATTCCATAGACACCAAGAGAGCTAATTGCAAAAATGTATAAGATTCCTACATTTATATTAGCCAATACTACGCCCGCCTGAACTGGTACAACTGCCCAGGCTGTAATTGATAGAGCAAGAGTAATAATGGGAGCAATTAGGAAAACTGTTTTGTCAGAGCCGTCGGGTAAAATAATTTCTTTAAAAATAAATTTTAATCCATCAGCAGGAACTTGGAACAAACCATACGGGCCAACCACATTTGGGCCTCTCCTTTTTTGAACTGCTGCCCATATTTTTCTATCTGCATATAACGCCATTACAACACCTAGAAGTAAGGGAACAAAAATAAGTAGGCAATAAAGAATAATGGTCATTACTTCGATAAAGTACGTTTGAGCTAAGCTAATCATTATGAGGCCTTTTCCGTTACCGATGACCTTACTTCACTTCTAGCTCGGCTGCATTCGGCCATCGTACTAGAATGTCTTGTAATTGAGTCGTTTATATAAAAGTCTTCAATACTGAAACTTAAGTTTTTAATTTTAAAGTTAATTTCTTTTGGTTGAGCATAGTATGCCTCTTGATTGTCGTTTAAAACGACAATTCCATCAGGTGAAAAATTTGCGTCATCTGCTAATCCAATTAAATTATTTTTATTTCTTTTAGTATAAGCCCATTTCTTTTGATTATAAGTAAGATCATTCCAAGCTTTTCCTATACTATTTGCGTATTGATCCTCATAGGGCAACACGACGTTATTCTTCTTCTTAATATCATTAACAACTTTAAAGCCATAATGCTCTGTAAACTCTGACCATGTCTCAGGATAATTATATTTTCTCAGATACTCTCTCTGGCGATCATTTAGATCAGCCCAAGCTGTATTAAATATTTTTTTTGCCGAATTTTCCTCAAAGCTCTTGATGTTACCATTAATTGTATCATTCTTTTTTTCTTGGCTTGATCTTGTATCCTTATTAATGATTTCTACTTCTTCATTAGCTTTATTATCAATAATTTTAACGAGTCCATTATTTTGATCATTAAAGTCTTCTTTAAGATGGGGAAACTTGGCAAACATCTCATCTCTTACATCATACAATTCTAAAAACGACCACTTTAGTTCAAGGACTTCACTGAATTGATTAATAATTTTCCAATCTTCCCTAGCTTCACCTGGAGGAAAACTTGCTTTATTTGCGTATTGAACTCTCCCTTCAGTGTTTATAAAAATTGCATCTTTTTCAGTATATGCTGCTGCAGGCAATATAAAATCAGCGGCGTTTGCGCCTCTATCTCCATGTGTGCCCATATAAACTATTTTACAATTAGAAAAATTTTCATAACTGATTTCATCAGCACCAAATGAAAACACTAATTTGAATTTACCTTTTTCTGCATCGGCAACCAAATCATCGACTGATTTATTTTTTTGTATAAGACCCATCTCAAGAATACCTGCTCTTGCAGCGGCAAGCTGTAATACATTAAATCCATTCCAATCTTCCTGAATGAGATTGAATTTATCTGTAAATGTTTCAAGTAGAGAGTAAATCTGCAATGAGTCATCACGGTTTAACACGGACTGGCCAATAATAATCATTGGCTTTGAGGCATTTATTAACTTTTTATAAAATGAGTTTTTTTCATTTAAAAGATCTATAAGGATATTTATATCATCGCCCAAGTGATTGTATTTATATGTAAGATCCACATTTTTTCCAATCAGTGCAACTGGAATATTTGATGAAATAACTCTTTTCCTTATTCTTGAATTAATAATTGCAGCTTCTTCGCGCGTGTTCGTTCCAATCATTAAAATGCAATCTGTTTCATCAATGCCTTTAATTTTAGAATTAAATAAGAACTGAGATCTATGGTTGAATGGAACTTTACATCCTTCCTGTCTTCCATCAACTGCCTTGATACTTAGATCTTCCGATAATTTTTTTATTAAGTAGCTTGTTTCTAAATCAATAAAATCACCTACTAAAAACGCAATTTCATCAGGATCTGAGTCCATAACAAGTTTTTTTAATTGAGAAAAAGTTTCTCCCCATGAAACTTGCTCTAATTTGTTATTCTTTTTTATGTAGGGTGTGTCTAGACGTTGATTTAAAAGCCCATCGCATGCATACCTTGTTTTATCTGATATCCACTCTTCATTAATATCTTCATTAAGCACGGGTAATACTCTTTTTACTTTCCACCCGTAAGTATCAACTCTAATATTCGACCCTACCGCATCCATAACATCAATCGTTTCTGTCTTCTTTAATTCCCAAGGTCTGGCTTCAAATTGATATGGTTTCGATGTAAGTGCACCTACCGGACATAAATCAACGATATTAGCCGATAGCTCGGAGTCTAATGTCTTTTCTAAATAAGTTGTTATTTCCATATTTTCGCCGCGATTTACTGCTCCTAATTGATTTACTCCCGCTACTTCATCTGCAAATCGGATACACCTTGTGCAGTGAATGCATCGAGTCATATAAGTTTTAATCAATGGGCCCATATGCTTTTCTTCAACTGCCCTTTTATTCTCTTCGAACCTTGAATTTTCAGGACCAAAAGCAATAGTTTGATCTTGTAGATCGCACTCACCGCCTTGATCACAAACTGGGCAATCTAGTGGGTGATTAATTAGCAAAAACTCCATTACACCCTCTCTCGCTTTTTTTACAGACTGAGTATTTGTATGAATTGACATGCCTTCGTTAATTGGCATCGCGCACGATGCTACTGGTTTAGGTGAACCTTCCACATCAACAAGGCACATTCTACAATTACCTGCAATTGAAAGACGATCATGGTAGCAAAATCTTGGTATTTCAATTCCTGCCTCTTCACATGCCTGCAGTATCGTCATGCCATCAGATACTTCAATCTCGGACCCATTTATTTTTACTTTTGCCATTATGCAGCCTTAGTCTTTTTAAGTTGCTCTTCTATTTCATCTCTAAAATGCCTAAACAAACCTTGAATTGGCCATGCCGCAGCATCACCAAGCGCGCAAATTGTATGGCCTTCGATTTGCTTTGTTACATCAAGTAACTTATCAATATCATTTGAACTTGCATGACCGCTTCCAATCTTCTCCATCATTCTCCACATCCACCCTGTTCCTTCTCTACAAGGCGTGCATTGACCGCAACTCTCGTGTTTATAAAAGTGAGATAGCTTAGAGATAGCTTTGACGAGGTCAGTGCTTTTATCCATTACGATTACAGCGGCTGTGCCTAACCCACTTTTGACTGCAGACAGTGAATCGAAATCCATCAGGACAGTATCGCAAGTTGATTTTGGTATAAGTGGAACAGATGAGCCTCCAGGAATTACAGCTTTAAGATTATCCCATCCACCAGTTACTCCTCCAGCATGCTTTTCTACAAGCTCCCTAAGAGGAATGCTCATTTCTTCCTCTATATTGCAAGGATTGTTAACATGACCAGAAATACAAAAAACTTTTGTCCCTGTATTTTTTGGTCGACCAAAAGATGAAAACCATTCTCCACCTCTTCTTAAAATCGTTGGAACAACAGCTATGGTTTCAACATTATTTACAGTAGTTGGCGATCCATATAGACCTTTATTAGCCGGAAAAGGAGGTTTGAGTCTTGGTTGGCCCTTTTTTCCCTCCAAGCTTTCAAGTAGAGCTGTTTCCTCACCACATATGTATGCTCCTGCGCCTCGATGTAAAAATATATCGAAATCCCAACCAGACTTAGCAGCATTTTTCCCAATTAACCCAGCGTCGTATGCTTCGTCAATCGCTTTTTGAAGAACAACAGCTTCATTAAAATATTCACCGCGAATATAAATGTAACAAGTATGAGCATTCATAGCAAAAGATGCTAACAAACATCCTTCAATAAGCTTATGAGGCTCATTTCGTATCATATCTCTATCTTTACAGGTACCTGGTTCAGACTCATCTGCATTAACAACAAGGTAATTAGTAAGCTTTGAATCTTTAGGCATAAATGACCATTTTAATCCGGTAGGGAAACCTGCACCTCCTCTTCCCCTTAACTCAGATTTTTTCATCTCATCAATTATCCATTCTCTTCCTTTTTTAATAAGTTCTTTTGTATTATCCCAATCACCTCTTGCCTGTGCATTTTTTAAATGAAAAGGCTCATCGCCAAATAAATTAGTAAATATTTTATCTTTTTCTTTTAACATTAAGACACTGCCTTTGAACTTTTACGGCCACTTTGTGAACCTATACTCAGTGGCGAGCCATCTATAAGAGATTGCAAAACGTTTTTCGTTGTATCGTAAGTCAAATCTTCATAATAATCGTCATTGATTTGAACAAGTGGAGCATTCACACAAGCACCAAGACACTCAACTTGCATCCATGAAAATAAACCATCGCTTGAGACTGTATTTGGTTCTGGTGAAATAACTTCTTTGCACGCTTTTATAACTTGATCTGAACCCCTTAACCAACAAGGTGTTGTTCCACAAACTTGTACTAAATATTTTCCGTTATATTTTGTGTAATACATTGAATAAAAAGTAACTACTTCCCAAGCCTTAATAAAAGGCATTTCTAAGTAATCCGCTACGTACTCAACTATATCCCTGCTCAACCAGTTTTCATTTTGTCTTTGCGCTAAATCAAGCAAAGGCATGATTGCACTTTGCCTTCTATCAGTTGGATATTTAAGAAGAATTTCTTTTGCCTTAATTTCATTTTCCTTATTAAACACAAAGGCGTTTTTTTGATTGCTCATCTATCAACCTCACCGAAAACTATTGCAATTGATCCAAGAATTGCAGGGACATCTGCTAGAAGATGGCCTTTTGAGAGCAAATCAAATGCCTGCAAGTGAGCAAATCCAGGGGCTCTAATTTTACACCTATAAGGTCTGCTGGTTCCATCAGAAATTAAATATACCCCAAATTCACCTTTAGGAGCCTCAACGGCAGAATAGATTTCTCCTTCAGGTACATGAAAGCCTTCAGTAAAAAATTTAAAATGGTGGATTATGGCTTCCATTGATTGTTTCATATCTTCCCTTTTGGGCGCTGCAATTTTGGAATCTCTATTGATCACTTCTCCTTTAGGCATCTGATCAAGACATTGAAGCATGATTTTCGTACTTTCTCTCATTTCTTCAATCTGACATAGATAACGGTCATAACAATCACCGTTTTGACCAACTGGAACTTTGAATTCAAGTTTGTCGTAACAATCATACGGTTGGGACTTTCTTAAATCCCATGGTACACCGCATGCTCTTAATATGAATCCGCTAAAACCACGATCAACAGCATCTTCCTTTGATACTTTACCGATATTTACATTTCGTTGTTTAAATATTCTATTTTCAGTCAACATGCTTTCAATATCATCAATTGCTTTTGGGAAATTATTACAAAAATTAAATATCTTATCAGTTAATCCGTCTGGTAAATCTTGATGAACACCACCTGCTCGAAAATAGGCTGCATGAAATCTAGATCCAGATACTTCCTCGTAAAAATCTAATAGCTTTTCTCTTTCATCAAAACCCCATGTGATTGGTGTCATAGCTCCAACATCCATTGCTGTAGTGGTAACATTTAGTAGGTGGCTTAAGAGACGCCCAATTTCGGCAAATAAAACCCTAATATATTGTCCTCTCAAAGGCACTTCTACATTTAGCAATTTTTCTATTGCTAATGCAAAAGCATGCTCCTGGTTCATGGGTGCAACATAATCCAGTCTGTCAAAATATGGTATTGCTTGAAGATAAGTTTTATGTTCGATAAGTTTTTCAGTGCCCCTATGTAAAAGCCCAATGTGTGGGTCAGCCCTTTCTACAATTTCACCATCTAGATCAAGAATGAGTCTCAAAACGCCATGTGCTGCGGGGTGTACTGGTCCAAAATTAACAGTTACTGTTTTATTATTACTCACTTTCTTTTGCTTCCTTATCTAAATACTTTGTTCCTTCCCAGGGACTTTGAATGTCAAAATTTCTAAAATCTTGCTGTAGCTTAACAGGCTCGTGAACTATTTTTTTATCAATTTCGTCATATCTGATTTCGACATTACCTGTTAATGGAAAGTCTTTACGTAGAGGATATCCCTCAAAACCGTAATCAGTTAAAATTCTTCTTAAATCAGGATGATCCGTGAAAGTTATTCCATACATGTCAAATGCTTCTCTCTCAAACCAATTAGCTGCAGGAAAGATTGATGTTATGCTGGGCAAGGACTCCTCTTCACTTATCTGGGTTTTTACTCTTAACCGTAAATTGAACCTAAAACTCAAAAAATGATAAATAACTTCAAATCTTTTTTCATTTTCTGGAAAATCCACTCCAGCAATATCTGTAATTTGCTTAAATTCACAGCTTGGATCATTCTTAACAAAATCAATAACCAGTATTAAATTCGCTGGATCAACCGATAGTTGTAACTGTCCTAAATTTACATCTATATCATTCAATTTACAGTTTTTTTCAATGGCAGCTTTTGCCATTTCAATTTGCTCACTCATTATCTTTTGATGTTGCCTTCTCTTCTTATTTTTTTCTGTAACTGTAATAATCCATAAAGCAAGCCTTCTGCTGTAGGCGGACACCCTGGCACGTAAACATCGACAGGTATTATTCGATCACAACCTCTAACAACAGAATATGAGTAGTGATAATACCCTCCACCATTCGCACAACTTCCCATGGAAATAACATATCGAGGTTCTGGCATCTGATCGTAAGCTTTTCTTAATGCCGCTGCCATTTTATTTGTCAACGTACCTGCCACTATAAGAACGTCTGCATGTCTTGGTGATGCTCTTGGAGCTGCGCCAAAACGCTCAACGTCGTAGCGCGGTGTTCCTACATGCATCATTTCGACAGCACAACAAGCTAATCCAAATGTCATCCAATGCAGAGAGCCTGTTCGAGCCCAGTTAATAAGGTTATTGATACTGGTGACAACAAACCCCTTATCAGCATACAACTTCTTTAGTCTTTCTAGTTCTGGACTTGTCTCTTCAATGTTTGTATTTATTGCCACTCCAATGCTCCTTTTTTCCACTCGTATATGAAACCAATTGTTAGTATAGCTAGGAAAACCATCATTGAAACAAAGCCAAATAAGCCCAAGGTTCCAAATGTAACAGCCCAAGGAAATAGAAACGCGACTTCTAGGTCAAAAATAATAAAAAGTAATGTGACTAAATAGAAACGAACATCAAACTTCATTCTAGAGTCTCCAAATTGCTCAAATCCGCACTCATAGGCAGAATTCTTTTCAGGATCAGGGTTGTTTACTGCAACTAAGAAATTTGCCAAAACAAATAGACAGCTAATCGCTAACGCGACAAACATAAAAATTAGTATTGGCAAATAATCAGCTATCGCTATGTCCATATTTTAGAATCGTATTAGTATCATCGAAAATATATATTCAAATCATTCGAAAACAATAGAAAATATGGGAAAAATTGTGTTTCCGACCGTTAGCGATTAATTTTTAAGGAAATTTACCTAAATTTATAAAAGAACAGAGTAAAATTAAATTAACATATTCGAAAATATACAAAAAAATGTAAAATTTCCTAATTTTTCAACAGTATTTGACCTTTGATCAGTGACTTTTAACATCAATTAAACTCTCAAAAAATTTAGTGAGTATCTGTATACACTTAATTTGCTGGTAAATAGCCATATAATAGTTTTGAATTAGTATAATCAATAAAATTAGGAAATATGAATAATAATTTCAAATTAATCGCAGATAACCTTCACTTTTCTGAAGGTCCAAGATGGAAAGATGGCAAACTTTGGTTCTCAGATTTTTACCATCATGCTGTGATGACCGCAGATGAGGTGGGAAATGTCGAAAAAATAGTCGATGTACCTAATCAACCGTCTGGCCTGGGGTGGTTGCCAAATGGTGATCTCATTATTGTCTCTATGCTCGATAGAAAGCTACTAAAGTTTAAAGATGGCAATCTTACTGAGCATTCAGATATGTCAAAACTTACACCTTTTAGGTGCAATGACATGGTGGTCGACAAAAACGGTAATGCCTATGTCGGTAATTTTGGATCAATACATCACGGAAAAGATATAAAGCCAACTATTCTTATAAAGGTCGATCCTGATGGAAACGCCTCAATTGCTGCTTCAAATTTAGACTTTCCAAATGGAACTGTAATTACACCTGACGGTAAAAAACTTATTATTGGCGAAACCTATGCGGGAAGACTTACTGCATTTGATATAGATAAAGATGGTGATCTTTCTAATCGGAGAGTATGGGCTTATATGATGCCTAATCTATTTTATTACTACACAAAAACTATGCGTTTTTTAAAAATTACTCCAAAAGAAGGTAAAGGAATACCTTACCCTGTCCCAGATGGTATTTGTTTGGATGAAAAGATGGGTATATGGATAGCTTCTCCAACTACCTCAGAAGTGGTTAGGTATGAAGAAGGTGGAAAAATAACAGATAGGATTGCTACTCCAAATAGAGCATATGCATGCATGTTGGGCGGATCAAACGGCAACACTTTGTTTGTATGTACTGCAGACGCTTCAGAGCCGGATGCAGCCAAAGCAATAAAATCAGGGAAAATTTATTCTATTAGTGTCAATCACGCCAAAGCCGGATCACCCTAGTGAAATACCAAATTTATGGCAGATCAGAAACGGGTTCTGATATAATTGAGTATCTTTTTCATGAGCTTTCAATTGATTATGAGTTTATTGAGGTTGATGAAAAAAATGTTAAAAGCGATGAAAAAATATTAAAAATCAATCCCCTCGGAAGAGTTCCAATGGTGAAACTACCAGATGGAAAATTTTTAATTGAGAGCTTAGCTATTGTATATCACTTGCTTAAAAGGGAAAATCACCTGCTACCTAGTACAGAAACTGAAATGAATGAGTTTCATCAAATCATGGCTTTTATGTCTTCATCGTTTTACCCAATTATTCTACTTTTTTATCATCCAGATCATTACGTTTCAGATAAAAACTCAGAGGATTTAATAACTAAATCGCAGAATATTTTGCATCGATATTTAAATTTTATTGAAGATAAAATAGGAGAATTTGTAATTGGAAATGTATTGTCTGCAGCTGATTTTTACTTGTTCACATTACTATTCTGGTTAGAGGAGGATCATTTTCTTGAAAATTACCCAAAAATACAAAGTTTCTACAATAAAATGCTAGAGAATCAGACCATAATAAAAGTGAGGAATATACAAAATGAGAGAAAAACAGTTTAAAAAATTTTTTATCGTATACGGTCATTACGACGATAACTCTTTTAATGCCGCAATAAGAGATACATTTATTGAAAGCGCAAAGAAAGCTGGACATTCAGTGGATATGGTTGACTTATATAAAGAAAAATTTGATCCTGTATTTGCTGGAGGTAATCCTGGACCAGATGTTTTGGATCATCGAAGAAGGATAGAACAAAGCGATACAATTGTATTAATTGCTCCAATATGGAATTTTAGAATGCCCGCAATCCTGGAGGGTTGGATCGATAAAGTTTTAGCTCCTCCATGGGCATTTACTTTTAAACAGCTGGTTGGCAACTATGGTTACCCTCAAGGTAATCTAGGTAACAAAAAAGCAATAATATTTTGCACATATGGCTCCCCTCGATTGGCAATAACTACATTCTTTCTCAATTTGCCAATTAGACGCTTGAAAAGGGGTGTTTTTCACATATGTGGTATAAAAAGCATTCTTTACAAAAGATACTTTGCAGTACCCTTTGTTGCTGACAAAGTTAGAAAAAAATTTCTAAAGGATGTGAAAGATACGGCGACTCTATTTCAATAGGAATTGAATGAAGAAGATAATAGACATATTTAAAAGTTTTTGGTCACCCATAATGGACTCAAATGTGAATCCATTAAAAAATATAACAAATCTTAAAATTCGTCATATGGTCATGCAAATTCTAGCATTTATGTGGAGTGGTGTATTTTCACTTTATATCGTTGACAGTGTTTTTGTGTTTGGTTTTACCGCAATTGCCCACGCTTTATTAATTGCTGCACTTTTTATAACAATGTTCGTATTTTTCACAGCTGAAAAAAAACCTCAAATTTATGACTTAAAATTTTTCAGAGGCAAAGACGGTGAGCACGAGTAATTTAACTAATGAGGATTGTAAGCCTAACTCCAAGTGCTAGTGAAATAATATTCGAACTGGGTCTAGGTTCTAGTTTGGTCGGCGTTAGTCATGAATGTAATTTTCCAACTGAAGTCAATAAACTAGAAAAATTATCGAGTTCATCAATTAACCCTCATGGATCTCAGAGCGATATTGACTTTCAAGTGCGTGAAACACTTCAAACTTACGATTCCCTATATCAAATAAATACTGAACGTTTAAATGATTTAAAGCCTGACTTCATTGTTACCCAGGGTATATGCGATGTCTGCTCCATATCCAGTAGTCAAATCGAAGTTGAATTAAAAGGAACTTTATGCACCTTACCTTCATCGACAAAAATAATTTCTTTAATTGGAAGAACGTTTGATGGCATCTGTGACGATATAATAATGCTAGGAAATAAACTTAATTCAATAATTTCAGCAAAAAATCACATAGATAAAGCTCGAGAAAAAAGAGAAATACTTAAACGTCAAACAAAGTATGATCACCGAATTCTTTGTTTAGAATGGATAGACCCTTATTTTTCTGCTGGTCATTGGGTTCCAGAACAAATTGAATTAGCTGGCTTTAACTCAGCAATTGGACAAACAGGTGACCAATCAAGAATTTTGTCTGCTGATGAAATAGTCGATTCAGATCCATATGCGATTGCCTTAATTTGCTGTGGCTATAATCTTGAGCAAAATTTGACTTTTTCATCACAATTATTTCATGACGATCGATTAAATCACCTGGATCCATTTAAAGAAAACAGAGTGTATTCATTTGATGCTGATTCCTATTTTAGCCGTCCTACTACAAGAATACTTGAAGGATCAATTCAACTTAGAAGTCAAATTTTAGGTAATCAAATATAAATTTTATTTGACAATCCAAGAATTAAGATAATTGACGATATAAGTGTAAATGTATTGACCGCCAAGTCAGTTACTGAATTTTTGGTACCTTTATCATTATCAACTTTTTTGAGAAAAACGGCTGCGTCATAAACAGAGAGAATTACAAAGTTTATAAAGATTAAGTTATAGTAAACCCATGCCCCCTCTGGCCCATTCGGTCGAAAAAATGTTCCAAGTACCCTAACTATATACACACTACTCTGATCCATATTAAACTCCTTAACCATCCCCTCAGGCTTAAAAAGTGCTCTGAAAGTATAAATGCCAAATAACGCTGTCATTAAAATATGAAGTATGAGTAAATATAAATGTTCAAAATTTTCAATCATAAGTTAATACTGTGGGATTCTTTTAAAAAAATCAATGGCGGGAGTGACGGGACTCGAACCCGCGACCTCCTGCGTGACAGGCAGGCGCTCTAACCAGACTGAGCTACACCCCCACAGTTAAATTTTCCATCTCGTGGGAAGAAATGGTGGGCGATGAGAGGTTCGAACTCCCGACATTCACGGTGTAAACGTGACGCTCTTCCAGCTGAGCTAATCGCCCGGAAAGAATGTTATATATCTATTTTAACGAATATTCACAGATATTAATAAAAAAAATCCGACCACGCTTTGTATGAGAGTGATCGGATTTTAAATAATTTAGTCAGCAGTTAAGGAACTACATTCCTCCATCGCCGGCATTATTAACAGCTTCTTTCAAACCTTTTCCTGCAGTAAACTTAGGTCTTGTTGACTGAGGGATTTGAATGACCTCATTGGTACGTGGATTTCGACCTTGAGATGCTTTTCTAATTGATGTTTTGAATGTGCCAAAGCCTACCAATCTTACTTCTCCTCTTGCTTTAAGAACATCAGTAATTTGGTCAAAAACTGCATTCACTGCCTTTTCTGAATCAGATTTTTGCATACCTGTAACATCAGCTACTTTTGCTATTAAGTCTTGTTTGTTCATAACCCCCCCCTTTTTTAGGAGTTTTTGATTCGTAATATAACTATGAGACCTGAACTACTATATATAGTCAAGAAAAAGCCCGAGAAAACTGCTAAAAATTAAAATTTAAGTATATTAATTAAAGAAAATATAATGTAATCAGTGAGTTATAGGATTATCCACATCTTGTTCAGCATCATCTTCGGATATATCGTTAGAAGATTTAGGTGAATCTTCCTCATCCCACTCAATGGGCAGAAGAGGCTTCGTCAACGCTATTTTTAAAACCTCATCAACATTATCAACAAATATTAGTTCCAGTCCATCTTTTACATTATCAGGAATTTCGGCCATATCCTTTTCATTTTCTTTAGGAATTATAACAGTTTTTGTACCAGCTCTGAGAGCGGCTAATAGTTTTTCTTTCAAACCGCCAATTCCAAGTGCCTTTCCACGAAGTGTTACTTCACCTGTCATAGCAATATCTTTTCTAACAGGTATACCTGTCAGTACTGAAACTATGGAAGTAACCATTCCTAGGCCAGCAGATGGACCATCTTTTGGAATTGCACCTTCTGGAACATGTATATGGATATCGCGTATCGGAAAAATAGTTGGTTTTATTCCAAACTCAATGCATCTTGAGCGAACATAAGATTTTGCGGCTTGAATAGACTCTTTCATTACATCGCCTAATTTTCCAGTAATAGTCATACGACCTTTTCCAGGCATTATAACCGACTCTATTGGCAATATATCGCCGCCAACTTCTGTCCAAGCAAGACCTGTAACTATTCCAACCTGGTCGTCATTATCAATCTCTCCATATTTAAACTTTCTAACACCTGCAAACTCATGCAGGTTATCCTCGTTTATTGTTAGTGATCCAATATCACCTGCTACAATTTTTTTAACTGTTTTACGAGCGAGGTTAGCAAGTTCTCTTTCTAAACTCCTCACACCTGCTTCCCTAGTGTAGTACCTTATTAATCCAGTTATCGCACTATCATCCAGTATAAGCTCACCGCTTTTTAAACCATGCTTTTCAAGCATCTGTGGAGCTAAGTGTTGTTTTACAATTTCTACTTTTTCATCTTCTGTGTAGCCCGCAATTCTAATAATTTCCATTCTGTCTAATAGTGCTGGAGGCATTCTTAGTGTATTAGCGGTTGTAATAAACATTGTATCTGACAAGTCGTAATCAACTTCCAAATAGTGATCGTTAAATGAGTTATTTTGCTCTGGATCAAGTACTTCCAATAGGGCTGATGATGGATCTCCTCTATAATCAGCTCCTAACTTATCAATTTCGTCTAATAGAAATAATGGATTAGATGAACCAGCTTTCTTCATCATTTGCAGAACCTTTCCTGGTAAAGATCCTATATAAGTTCTTCTGTGCCCTCTAATCTCTGCCTCATCTCTTACTCCCCCTAGAGACATTCTAACAAACTTTCTTCCCGTAGCTCTAGCAATCGATTTACCCAATGAAGTTTTACCTACGCCTGGAGCTCCAACTAAACATAAAATTGGACCTTTCATTTTCTTTATTCTTTGCTGAACAGCCAAATATTCTAATATTCTCTCTTTAACTTTTTCAAGGCCATAGTGATCTTCATTGAGAACACTCTCAGCGAATTTGATATCTTTTTTGACTTTTGTCTTTTTACCCCATGGTATTGTTAATATCCAATCTAAATAATTTCTTATAACGCTGGACTCAGCGGACATTGGGCTCATTGATTTCAACTTTTTAATTTCTGAATAGCATTTTTCTTTTGCTTCTTTTGAGAGCTTAGTGTTCTCGATTTTCTCCTCATATTCCTGGATGTCGTCTTTACCATCATCGCCTTCTCCAAGCTCCTTTTGGATGGCTTTCATTTGCTCATTTAGATAATATTCCCTTTGAGTTTTCTCCATTTGATTTTTTACACGACCTCTAATCTTTTTTTCAACTTGCATAACGTCGAGTTCTGCTTGAATAAAATTCATTATCTTTTCAAATCTCTCGGTAAGGTCGATTGCTTCTAATATCTCTTGTTTATCTGACAACTTGATTGATAAGTGTGATGCAATTGTGTCACTCAACTTAGCTAAATCATCAATTTCATTTATTGTTCCAAGTACTTCAGGAGGAATTTTTTTATTTAAATTTACATATTTATCAAAAAGATCCGTTATTGATTTAGATATTGCTCTTAATTTTTTATCTGAGCTATCATTGTTCTCATCAATAAGATCAATGTTGGATACTAGATAATCCTCATTATCAGTAAACATGTTGATCGAAGCTCTTTGAAGACCCTCGACAAGTACTTTGACTGTACCGTCTGGTAATTTTAATAACTGTAATACATTTGCAATTGTTCCGAAGTCAAAAAGGTCATCTTTTTTTGGGTCATCCACTGAAGCGCTTTTTTGAGTGATGAGCATGATGCGTTTATCACCAGTCATGACTTTTTCCAGCGCCTTGACTGACTTGTCTCTCCCAACAAACAATGGAACCACCATGTGAGGAAACACAACTATGTCTCTTAATGGTAATACTGGAATGTTATTTTCAACCATATTCGACTCGATAATCCTTTTATTAATAAAATGACCAATACTAAAACTAGTAAAGTTATTTATTTTCTTACTACTCTTTAAATGTGTATAAATTCCTAATTTTCAAGGAATAAAAGATTTGCGGGCTAAGCGCTTGTTTCTGAAGCTTTTTTGCCGTCTGTGTAAGTGTAGAGTGGACGAGCACGGCCCTCTGCGACTTCAGCATTAATCACAACCTCTTCAACGCCTTCAAGGGATGGTAATTCAAACATAGTATCGAGCAAGATACTCTCTAGTATAGACCTAAGTCCTCTTGCGCCAGTTTTTCTCTCAATTGCTTTTTTTGCGATAACGCTGAGAGCTTCATTTGAAAGTATTAACTTAACATCTTCCATGTTAAATAATGTTTGATATTGTTTAACCAGTGCATTTTTAGGCTCTTGAAGAATTTTTACTAGTGACTCTTCGTCTAAGTCTGTGAGAGTTGTAACAATAGGTAGTCTTCCTACAAATTCTGGTATTAGCCCATAACTTAACAAATCTTCAGGCTCTAAATGTTTTAAACTATTACCACCAGATTTCTCCTCATAGCTTTTCACATTTGCTTGAAATCCAATACCTGAGCCTTTTGATCTTTTGTTAATTATTTTATCTAACCCAGAAAAAGCCCCACCACATATAAATAAAATATTTGTTGTATCTACTTGTAAAAACTCTTGCTGCGGATGTTTTCTTCCGCCTTGTGGTGGTACACTAGCAACTGTTCCTTCCATTATTTTAAGTAATGCTTGTTGAACACCCTCACCTGAAACATCTCTTGTAATTGATGGGTTTTCAGATTTTCTGCTAACTTTATCAATTTCATCAATATAAACTATACCTCTCTGCGCCCTTTCAACATTATAGTCAGATGCCTGTAATAATTTTAAAATAATATTCTCAACATCTTCTCCAACATATCCTGCCTCAGTGAGAGTTGTGGCATCTGCCATTGTAAATGGCACATCTAAGATTCGTGCTAGAGTTTGGGCCAATAGAGTTTTACCACAACCAGTAGGTCCAATTAAGAGAATGTTTGATTTAGATAATTCCACATCAGACTTAAAATTGGAATGCTCAATTCTTTTATAATGATTATGCACAGCTACAGACAAATTGTACTTGGCATCTTTTTGCCCTATTACGAAGTCATCTAAAGTTGCACAGATTTCTCTCGGAGTTGGAATTCTGCTTGATGATTTTGCCTTAGTCTCCTTATTTTCTTCTTGAATGATATCGTTACATAACTCAACGCACTCGTCACATATGAATACAGTTGGTCCTGCAATTAACTTCTTTACTTCGTGTTGACTCTTACCGCAAAAAGAGCAGTAGAGCGTGTTCTTACTTTTACTATCGTTATTATTTTCACTCATAATTCAATTTTTTATTAATCTGCGAATCAATATTTATTAAGAAAAACATTTATGTAGAAAAAAAACAATTAATTTTAAAAAAAAGTGTTTATAAACAGTGGATTAAATTGACTATTTGAGGCTATTTCTCAGTTTTTGGCTCAACTCTTTTTTCCTGAATGCTATCAATTATGCCAAATTTCTGAGCCTCTTCCGGTGACATAAAGTTATCTCTTTCAAGCGCCTCTTCGATTGCTTCAACTGGTTGGCCTGTATGTTTTGCATATATTTTGTTTAAATTTGCTTTCATTGCCAAGACCTCTTTCGCATGAATTTCTATATCAGTTGCTTGACCTTGAAAGCCAGCAGATGGCTGGTGCACCATTATGCGGCTATTAGGTAAGGCATATCTTTTTCCTTTTTCACCTGCTGCAAGTAAGAATGAGCCCATTGAAGCAGCCTGTCCAAAACAAAGAGTTGAGACTGGAGACTTTATGAATTGCATTGTGTCGTAAATTGCCAATCCATCACTTACAACTCCTCCAGGTGAATTTATATATAATGATATCTCTTTTTCGGGATTTTCTGATTCAAGAAACAAAAGTTGAGCTGAAACTAAAGAGGCCATGTGATCGTTAACTGGCCCGACTAAAAATATTATTCTTTCCTTTAATAATCTTGAATAAATATCAAAAGCACGTTCACCTCTTCCCGTTTGTTCAACGACCATTGGAACCAATTGATCAAAAATTTTATTATCAATCATTATTACTTCTTAGTTTTTTTCTTAACTGTCTTTTTCTTTGCCGTTTTTTTCTTCACTTCAGTCTTTTCAACTGAATTGACGCTATTATACATTTTGATAAACGAATCAACATCAACGTCCTTTTTTTTCAATTTAACCTTCGACAGTATAAAGTCTACAATTTTATTTTCATATAAAGGAGCTTGAAGTTGCACCGCCGCATCCTGATTATTTCTATAATAATCAATCACTTTTTGTTCTTGTCCTTTAAAATTGCTTGCATATTCAAAAAGGGCTTTATTCATCTCTTCTGGCGTTACTGAGATTTCATTTACTTTCCCAATCTCTTGAAGAATTAAGCCCAATTCAATTCTATTTTTTGCATCTTCCTTAAATTTAGTCTCGTTATCGGGAGTTAATTTTTTATCTTTAATTTCCTTTTGATGGTCTATCGATGATGGACTTTGTGAATTTAAATAATTTGTAGATAAGTTCTGAAATTCAACATTTATAAGATCTTCAGGTAACTCAAATTTGTGCGCTGACTGGAGCTTTTCAAAGAGTACTTTTTTATCGAGATTTTTTGTTAGATCTGAGTACTCACTTTGCATTTGATTTTCGACCTTACTTTTTAGATCCTTTAAATCAGTCGCGCCCATTGATTTTGCCAATTCATCATCTACCTTTGACTCAACGGGAGAACTAATTTTTTTAATGCTGCAATCAAACACAGCATCAGCATTTTGTAATTCTTTTGCTGAATAATCTGCAGGAAATTTGACGTTTATCTTTTTACTATCTCCACTCTTTAGGCCCACGAGGCCATCTTCTAAATCCTTTATGTATCGTCCAGAGCCAATTACAATTGTCTGGCTTTCTGCTTTACCTCCGTCAAAATTCTTACCATCAATGGTTCCTTCATAATCTAATAAGACGGAGTCCTCTTTCTTGGCTTTATAATCACTGCCTTGCTCTTTATATGTTCTTTGAGATTTAGCAATTAAGTCTATTCGTTTATCAATTTCTTTTTTATCAAGCTTTACCGACGTTGATTCAATTTCGATTTTACTTAAATCGGCTAACTTTATTTCTGGAAAAACTTCAAACTCAATTTTAAAGGTTTTATCAACATCTTTTTTTTCTTGTTCTTTATCTTTGTAATCAACTTTCGGCTGAGATACAGGACGATGCTTTCCTTCTTGAATTATTTTTGAGACATTTTCATTTATTACAGCATTTAAAACTTCATTGTTAATCGCATCACCATGTTTTTGCATAATAATATTATTAGGAACTTTACCTGGTCTAAAGCCATCAATTTTTACTGATTTTTTTACTTCCTCAATCTTTGACTCTATCTTTGCGTTAAAATCTACAGATGCAATTGTAAACTCATAAGCTCTTTTCAAACCCTTATTCAATACTTCTTTATAATTCATATTATCTTCTTACTAACAAATTGGTGCGGATAGAGGGACTCGAACCCCCATGAGTTGCCTCACTGGTACCTAAAACCAGCGTGTCTACCAATTCCACCATATCCGCGATTAATAGAAAATGCAAAATAGACTATTTTTTGGATGATTACAGTAAAATATTTAAATTTGATGCTATAGTTTTGACCATTAATTATGAGAAAAAATATTGTATTTTTAGATAGGTCCACCTTTCCATCTAATATTTTATTTCCAAAACTTGATTTTAGTCACAAGTGGAAAAACCATAATTTTACGAAGGTAAAAGAAGTCAAAAAAAGGATTGAGAAAGCACATATAATTGTTACCAACAAAATTGAGCTTAATAGAAATAATTTGTCTGGTGCAAAAAATTTAGAGCTAATTGCGATAACTGCTACGGGAACGAATATAATAGACTTAGAGTACTGCAGAAAACATAACATCTCCATATGCAATCTAAGAGACTATGCTTCTATTTCGGTTGCTGAACACGTTTTAACTCTCATGCTTGCGCTTTCTAAAAATATTAAAGGTCTCGAGAAAGATATAGACAAGAAACTTTGGCAAAAAAGAAAAGTATTTGCATTACTTAGCAGAGAAATAAATGACCTACATAACAAAACATTGGGCGTAATTGGAAAAGGTTCAATCGGCATGAAAGTTGGCAGAATAGCTAAAGCATTTGGAATGAATATTAATTATTTTTCAGTAAGAAATTATAAAAAAACTCAATTCTTAAAATTCTTATCATCTCTTGATTATTTATCTATTCATTGCCCCTTGAATGAGAAAACAAAAAACCTGATAACAATTAAAGAATTAAAAATAATGAAAAAAAATATGATCTTAATTAATACTGCCAGGGGTGGCATAGTTAATGAAAATGATCTAGCAAAAGCATTAAAACAAAAAATCATTGCAGGATCTGGAATTGATGTCACAACTAGTGAACCTCCAAAAAAGTCTCACCCTTATTATAGCATGTTAAATGAAGCAAATTTCATTTGGACACCCCATACCGCATGGGCGTCAAATGAAACCTTGCAAGAAGCAATCAATCAATTAGTAAAAAATATAAATTCTTTTTATAAAGGCAAAAAAAGAAATATCGTTTAAGCCTTTTTTATTCCAGCGCACTTTTTTGAACAGTATATTACTCTGTCCCAATTCAACCTCCATTTTTTTCTCCAGTTGAAAGGGCGATTACAAACTGGGCATATTTTAGATGGCAAGTTTTCTTTTTTCATGATCTAATTATTAAATAATATGAAATTGTTTCAAGTCCATACAGGTTTTTATGATCCTAATATTTCAGATGGCTTTTACGAAGGTCACACAAATATCTTTGTCTGTGCGAAAGATGAAAAAGAAGCTCGAGAAAAAGTGAAAGAAAAAGAAGAATATAAGAAATTTAAGATGCACATCGATGGTATACAGGAAATAACTATCGTAGATGACTATAAAGTTGAACTAAATAAAATTTAGGCCCTAGTGCACTTACCGCTCATAAAGGTTCTATATATTTCATTCACTTCCTCGTCAGTAAGAGTTGTTCTATTAAACATTTTATCAATTATATAGCACTTTTGATCAACAGTTATGCTCTCACTAGATATTCCTTGAAGAATTGAATTAGCCGATAAAGTGTTATTAAACATTGTAATTCCTTTATCATTTACTGAGTCAAAAACTATGAACCTCTCATTTCCTTTCTGAGCATCCCAAGGCATCCATTCTGTATCTACATCATAAGGTATAGAATTTGGATTTCCATCATATGCAAAATTTACCCAGTACTTTCCCATTTTTGTTGCCAAATCTAAATCTGTCTCTCTGTTATCTTCGTCATACATTATGTCATTAATTGCATCAAAGCTCTCACCTAATAAACCGCCAGACTTAAAAATAAAAGCTAATTCCATTGCGTGACCAGCACCTAATAACCTCGGCAAATCAAGATTTATATTCACACCTGGAATATTAAAACCAATTATCTGATCTAAACCTAAGTCACTGTTTTGCTCATCCCAATCAAATCTATATGCGTATACATTCGAACTCTTATTTAAAGATGTGAAGTCAGACGGGAGATCTACTGCGCCGTATTTCCATGACTCTGCCATGTATCTTGCATATACATCATAGAATTTAGGATCTTTTGGCTTTACGTATAAATCAAAATATTCTGAAACAGGTCTAAGAAAAGCAAGAGGTCTTTCAACGAAAGCATCATTAGCGAACATAAAAAGTTTGTCTTCATCTCTTGTAGAGCCAAATATCATGGGTTTATCGTGCATTTCGCCATCACGATATACCCCGTATATACCTTTCATTGGTATAACAACGCCGTCTGGGATTACATTTGGAACATCTATTAATCCACCAGTATCATTTCTCACCCGATAATAAGAAATTATATCGTTTGCATTTGCTGATCTTAAAAATTCTTTGGATAGAAATTTATTGCCCATAAAATTAGAAATTTCTTCATCAGCAATATTTGGATTTTCAGATTTAATAAGGTGTTTTAGTAAACTCAAAGAACCAGCCCTTTCATTGTTTTCAGAGTATTCAAGTGAGTCTGATCCAAGATAGCCACTTTGCGAAATACCCCTTTGAAACAAATCTTTGCTTAATGGTGAAGACATAAGAGAAATCACATTTCGAGCTCCGGCAGACTCGCCAAAAATTGTTATGTTTTCTGGATCACCATTAAAAAAGGAAATATATTTATTCACCCATTCAAGGGATTTTATAATATCTAATGTTCCAAAATTAGCAGTACTATCTAAAGGGTTTTCTGAGTCTTGATTTAACCCGCTGTAAGCAAACCATCCAAAAGGTCCTAGCCTGTAGTTTGTTGTAACTAATATTACATCGTGATCTAAAATAAAATCGCCTGATGTAAATATATTTGAAGCTGAATATCCCCAAGTATTGCCGCCACCATGAATCCAAAATACAACTGGTAGCTTTTCTTTGCTCTTATATGCTTTTTCAGAGAGATATATATTTAAGTACAAACAATCTTCTGAACCTATGATTGACTCACCCTCAATGCCATCCATTGAATCATAAAAGTTACTAACTTGCATACACCTATTCGGTAGAGTGGTTGCTTTAAATGTATCAGGATAGCTATCTAATTCCCTGGGAGCTTTCCATCTCAGGCCACCTACTGGAGGCTTTGCAAAGGGAATCCCAACAAAGGAAATTGTCTTTTTGTCTCCCTTTTCTTTTGCTATAGAACCAATAAATTCAGTTTTATTTGTTTTAAAAATGTAAGACTCTTCTGCATAAAGTGTGTTTACTAGCAGAAGCATTAGAAAAACTAAGGCTACAATTGTTTTATTTAATATCTTTGACATACGAATGCAGTTTTTTAATCATCAGAGGAATGTTGTCAATAAGATCCTCAGCTATAAGTCCTGGACCTATCATTTCTCCAAGTTTTGAGTGAATATATGCTCCAGCGCAAGCCGCATCAAAAGCATTCATCTTATTATCTCCAACAAGTGAAGCGATGATTCCAGCAAGAACATCGCCTGATCCTGCTGTTGCTAGATATGGAGCTTCGCTTGAATTTATTACAACATTACCTTTAGGGTCAGCAATAACTGTATCAGCACCTTTGAGTAAAACTATACTTCCTGCTAACTTGGCTGCCTCAACACACTTGAGCACTTTGTCGTCCATTAATGCGATACTGTCGCCAAATAGTCTTTTAAATTCACCTTCATGAGGTGTGAGTATTGTATGCGGATAAGTATCTATGAATAATTCTTCTGGATTACTCTCAAAACATGTAATTGCGTCTGCATCAATTACACAATGATCCACAAAAGCTAGTGCCATTAAAGTTCTTGATTTTGTTTCATCGTTTACTCCATTACCAGGGCCTATGAGCACGCTTGAAACTCTTTTGTCTTTTAAAAGTTTTTGAAAATCGTTTTTTTCTTTTATCACTGATAGCAATTCAACAGAGATTTGGGGTTCTAATATTTTTGCTGTTTCTTCATCGCATATCATTGTTACTGCTCCTGACCCAACGCGCATAGCTGATCGACCAGCTAATCGAGCTGCTCCGGTTTGAAATTGAGGACCAGTATTAATTATAAGCATTCCTCTTGAATATTTGTGATCGCTTGGTACTGGAAATGGAAAATTTTTAATCCATAATGATGGATCATTTTTTTTTATATTCGGCATGATTTTATCAAATACATTTTTTTTGATTCCAATATCCTCAACTACTATTTCTCCACAATATTTTTTTCCAGGGTATAAATAATGACATTTTTTTTTATTAAAAAAAGTAATTGTTTTTAAGGCTTTGAAAGCATCACCAAGAACAGTAGATGTATCGCCATTAATGCCAGACGGAATATCTACGGAGTAAACATCTAATTTAGAATTATTAATATTATTAATTAAAGATATTAAATCACCAGACATTGTCCTTGATAGTCCTGTACCAAACAAAGCGTCAACTACATAACAATAATTTGTTATATTTTTAATTTTGGAAACAAATAATGAGTTATTAAGTTTTTGTTTATAATATAAATTGTCATTGCTTTCCCTGGCTTTACTAATAGGGCAGTAAATATCAATTTCCATACCTTTCTTTGAAAGAAGGTCCGCAGCGACATAGCCGTCACCACCATTATTTCCCGGGCCACAAATAAAGAGCGCCCTTTTACCTTTTTTAATAGGAAGATTATTGAAAACCTTCTTACCCGCGTTAAACATTAGATCCAAACTAGAAATACCAGACTCAATAGTTAAAAGGTCGGCCTTTGCCATTTCTTTATTGCTAAGAATGAATTGAGTCATTTATTAGAATTCGCCTCTAAGTGCATGTTTTAAATAAGGATATGTAAATTCTACATCCATTTATATTTAAATCTATATGTCAATTTGGCATAAAAACATTATATATACATTCTATCATTAATTTTAACTTCTTTCAGAAAATTAATGTATAAAACTCTATAGTTAATTCATAATGAAAAAAATCGAAGCTGTTATAAAGCCATTTAAGATAGATGATGTAAAAGAAGCGCTTGAAAAAGTTGGGGTGCGTGGGATCACCATATCTGAAGCCAAAGGCTTAGGAAGGCAAAGAGGTTTTACTGAAGTTAACACTGGTGTTGAATATGGTGATTTTCTTCCGAAAATTAGATTAGAAATAATCTTACAAGATGATCTTGTCGATACGGCAGTCGAAGCAATAAGGGCTTCGGCAAACACAAATCGTATAGGTGACGGTAAAATATTTGTTTCGAACGTTGAAACAGTTATGAGAATTCGTACAGGCGAGACTGGTTCGGACGCATTATAAACTTAATTCAGGGAGAAATTAATGTCAGATATGAAAACTTACGAATACATATGGCTTGATGGTTATACACCAGAGCCATTTATGCGAAGTAAAGTAAAAGCAACAGAAGAAAAATCAGCACCGGACTGGTCATTTGATGGTTCTTCTACTCAACAAGCAGAAGGAGGAAGCTCAGACTGTCTTCTTCTACCTGTTCAAACTTATTCTAATCCAAATGGACACGATATAGTAATGACTCAGGTACAGGCTGCAGACCATACAACTCATCCATCAAACTTTAGAGCGGCAGCAGCGGAAGTTGTTACTGATGAATGGTGGTTTGGTTTTGAACAAGAATTTTTTTTAACTGACGCTAAAACAGGCGAGCCACTTGGCTGGGAAGACGGTACGCCAAGAGAGCAAGGTGAATTTTATTGTGGTGTTGGAGCTGGTAATGTTGTTGGTAGAGCAATATCAGATGCACATCTAAAAGCTTGTATTGATCTTGGGATTACACTTACTGGAACTAATGCTGAAGTTGCTCTTGGACAATGGGAATATCAATGTTTTGGAAAAGGAATAAAGGCTGCTGACGACCTATGGGTTAGTCGATATTTACTCATGAAAACTGCTGAGGAACACGGCGTCGGAGTGAACTTCCACCCAAAACCAAAAACTGGTGATTGGAACGGATCTGGCATGCATACTAATTTTTCTAACGAACAAATGAGATCTTCTGGATCAGAAGAATTGTTCACATCAATGTGCGATAAGCTTGGAAAAGTTCATGAAGACGGTATTGCAGCTTATGGGTCGGACAATAATATGAGGCTTACCGGCCTTCACGAAACACAAAGTATCGACAAATTTTCTTATGGTGTGAGTGATAGAGGCGCTAGTATACGTATTCCAGTTTATACTGTTGAACATAATTGGAATGGGTACCTTGAAGATAGAAGGCCAGCATCAAATGCTGATCCATACAAAATTGTATCGCATATAGTTGGGACTTTGACAAAATAAATTCCATAATTAGGGGATCATATGGGTACTGCGAACGAAGTATTAAAGAAATTTAAAAATGGTGAAGTCAAGTATCTCGATATGAGATTTACCGATCCAAAAGGTAAGCTTCAACATTTGACAATGGATGGTACAGCAGTAGACGATGATCTCCTAAACAGCGGGGTGTTCTTTGATGGATCCTCTATTTCGGGCTGGAAGGCTATTAATGAGTCCGACATGGTACTTAAGCCTGATCTGTCCACAACAGTGATGGATCCTTTTACTGCTCAACCAACTTTAATTGTTTTTTGCGATGTTCTCGATGCGGTTTCAAAAGAGCCATATGAAAGAGATCCAAGAGGAACTGCAAGAAAAGCAGAAGAGTATGTCAAAGCAAGTGGAATTGGCGATACTATATATATGGGCCCGGAGGCAGAGTTTTTTATATTTGATGATGTAAAATTTCAAGTTGATATGAACAAGTCAATGTTTGAGATTGATAGTACTGAAGGTCCATATAATTCTGGACGCTCTTATGAAAGTGGCAATTTGGCACACAGACCAGGTGTTAAAGGAGGATATTTTCCTGTACCGCCTGTTGATAGCGCACAAGATATAAGAACAGAATTTCTTGAAGAATTAAAAAATTTAGGACTGAAGATGGAAAAACATCATCATGAAGTTGCTCCAAGTCAACATGAATTGGGACTGAAGTTTGATACTTTACTTAAACAGGGCGATGCTATGCAGCTTTATAAGTATGGTGTACACATGGTCGCTAATGCATTTGGTAAAACTGCTACATTCATGCCTAAACCCGTTAAAGGTGATAATGGAACTGGAATGCATACACACCAATCCATATGGAAAAATGGCAAACCTCTATTTGCAGGAGATAAATATGCAGGCTTATCCGAGATGGCATTGCATTACATTGGTGGGATCATGAAACATGGAAGGGCACTTAACGCGTTTACGAATGCTAGCACAAACAGTTATAAGAGACTGATACCAGGGTTTGAGGCCCCAGTAATACTTGTATACTCAGCAAGAAACAGATCTGCCTCGTGTCGTATACCTGTTTCAGATAATCCGAAAGGAAAAAGAGTTGAAGTAAGGTTTCCAGATCCCTCAGCAAATCCTTATTTGGCATTTTCAGCAATGCTAATGGCGGGGATGGACGGTATAAAAAATAAAATTGATCCAGGGAATGCTGCTGATGAAGATCTTTATGAATTACCAGAGGCGGAGGTTAAAAAATTGCCAACTGTTTGTGGCTCTCTTAGAGAGGCACTTGAGGCGGTTGACGAAGATAGAGCTTTTTTAACTGAAGGTGGAGTTTTTACTGATGACCAAATTGATGCATATATAGACCTAAAAATGGAAGATGTATATGATCTAGAACATTCTCCTCATCCTATTGAATACAAAAACTATTTTAGTGTTTGACAAATAGTTGAATTCTAAAGGGTGACCTTTGCAAATAAAATGCTATATATATTTAAATGGAATTAACAACAGAACACGAAGAATTAAAGAGATCAGCTCTTAAATTCGTTGAAGATGAAATTAACCCTTATGTTGACGAGTGGGAAGAAAATGAAATTTTTCCAGCTCATGAGCTATTCAAAAAATTAGGTGATCAAGGATTTCTTGGAGTAACTAAACCTGAAAAGTACGGTGGATCTGGATTAGACTATTCATACGGAGCAGTTCTTAATGAGGCATTGGCACATATTAAATGTGGCGGTGTTCCAATGGCTATTGGTGTACAAACAGATATGTCAACTCCGGCATTGGCGCGCTTCGGCAGTGAAGAGATATGCAATGAATTTTTAAAACCGTCTATTACTGGAGATCTTGTTTCTTGCCTTGGTGTTTCTGAACCAAGTGCTGGTTCTGATGTGGCTGCTATTAAGACTCATGCAGTTAAGGATGGCGATGATTACGTAATCAATGGATCAAAGATGTGGATTACAAATGGCACTCAAGCAGACTGGATGTGTATGCTTGCAAACACGGAAACAGACCATAAGAATAAACATTTAAACAAATCTCTTATATGTGTACCCCTTAAGGAAGACGGCAAAAGAGCAAAAGGTGTCACGATCAATCGTAAATTAAAAAAAATGGGCATGCATTCTTCTGATACTGCTGAAATATTTTTTGATGATGTAAGAGTGCCACAAAAAAATTTAGTCGGAGAAGAAGGTAAAGGCTTTATTTATCAAATGATGCAATTTCAAGAGGAAAGACTTTATGCAGCTATTGCTGGCTATACTGGCTGTGAATTAGCTATTAATGAAACTATTAATTATACAAGACAAAGAAAAACATTTGGAAAGCCAATTCTAGATAATCAGATTGTTCATTATAAACTCTCTGAGCTTATGACGGAAGTTGAAGCTCTAAAGGCTCTTACATGGAAAGGAATTGAGATACATGTAAATGGTGGTGATTGTACAAAGCTAGCTTCAATGTCAAAGCTAAAGGCGACACGACTTTCTAGAAAAGTTAATGATGAGTGCTTACAATATTGGGGTGGAATGGGCTATATGAATGAGTCGCCTATTTCAAGAGCATATAGAGATGGACGTTTAGGTTCGATTGGCGGTGGATCAGATGAAGTAATGCTAGGTATTATTTCAAAATATCTCGACATTCTTCCAGGAAAAAATTAGTTACATTCTTGCAACGCCGAAAGTATTTGGCTTTAATTCTCTTTTATCGCCATCACTGATGATGTTTAAGCATTCACCTAAAATCTTTCTTGTATCTTTTGGATCAATTATTCCATCATCCCATAATCTTGCTGAGCAAAATATTGCCTCACCTTCCTCACGGTACTGATCAATTATTTTCTGCTTCATGCCTTCAAGCATTTCAAGGTTCTCTCCGTAAATTTTTTTGGGGTCTTGACCTTTTCGTTCGGCACCTTCAAGAGCTACTTGAGCCATTGTTCTAGCAGCCTGTTCCCCTCCCATTACACTCATTTTTGCATTTGGCCATGAGAACAAAAATCGAGGATCATAAGATCTTCCCGCCATTCCATATTCTCCCGCACCAAAAGAGGCTCCAATCCTAAGTGTTATTTTAGGAACGGTGCAATTAGTAACCGCCTGTATCATCTTTGATCCGTGTCTTATCATTCCTTTTGCTTCCTCTTTAGTTCCCACCATAAAACCAGTTATATTTTGAAGAAAAATTAGCGGCGTATTTGATTGAGAACAAATTTGTATAAATTGAGTAGCTTTGTTTGCACTCTCAGAAAATATCGGTCCATTGTTCCCTAAAATTCCAACTTTATAACCTTGAATAGTTGCATGTCCTGTTATGAGGGTTTTACCCCAGCCTTCTTTAAACTCTAAAAAATCAGAACCATCAACAATTCTTGCAATCACTTCCCGACAATCATACGGGGTTTTATAATCAACAGGAACAACCCCTGTTAACTCATCAGGTGAATAAACGGGCTCAACATACTCAGACTTTTGAGTAGAAATAAAATCATTATTCCATCCAATATTCTTCATGACATCTCTTGCAATCTCGATTGCATGTGCATCATCGTTTGCCATATATTCAGCAAGTCCGGAAACTGCAAAATGTAAATCTGCTCCACCAATTTCTTCGTCAGTAGCAATCTCGCCAAGCGAAGCTCTTAATAAAGGAGGACCAGCTAAAAATATTTTTGATCTTTCTTTAACTACAATTATATAGTCTGATAAGCCTGTCTGGTAAGCGCCACCTGCAGTTGATGAACCGTGAACTACACCAATTGTCGGAATTCCCATTGCTGACATTTTAGAAAGATTGGCAAAACTTCTACCGCCTTTAATAAACATATCGGTCTGTCTCAGTAGATTTGCACCAGCACTCTCTATTAACTGAATAAAAGGTAATTTATTTTCAAAAATTATTTGAGCGCCTCTTATCGCCTTTTCAGTGCCCATCGCAGATGCACTTCCCCCTTTAATACCCGCATCTGAAACACCAATCATACAACGAACGCCTGCAACATAACCAATACCGCTAATAGAGTTTCCCCATCCAATATTTTTATCGCCATCATCATCGCCAATCTTGTAACCAGCAAGGGTGGATAATGGAAGCCAAAAACTACCTGGATCTAAAAGTCTTTTTAATCTTTCACGAGGCAGCAACTGTCCTCTTTTATCAAACTTAGCCTTAGACCTAGCGGAATTATCTGCTATTTTTTGTTCTAAAGTTCTAATTTCATCAATAAGCTTTTGATGGTCCTCCTGATTTTTTTTGAAGGACTCTGAATTAATCATTATTTTTGATTCAATAACCGGCATGCTAAAATCCTAATAAATTCATGCTGTTAGAGTAAATAAATATTACACAATGTAAAGAATCTATTATTAGTTGTATTGTTTGTTATGAGAAAGAAATCAAAGAAAAATAAATCAATTAAAAAGAAGAGTTCATCCAAAAATACAATAAAAAATTCAAACGCATCTTACACCGCAAAAGATATTGAAGTCCTTGAAGGTTTAGAACCGGTTAGAAAGCGACCCGGAATGTACATTGGGGGAACAGATATAATGGCAATGCATCACCTGGTAAGCGAGGTACTTGATAATTCAATGGATGAAGTTGTTGCTGGTTTTGCAAATAAGGTAGAAATTAAGCTTGTTTCCCAGGACACGATTGAAATCTCTGATAATGGGCGAGGCATTCCTGTTGATAAGCATCCAAAATTTAAAATACCTGCAGTTGAAGTCATTATGACAACACTACATTCTGGGGGCAAGTTTTCAAAAAATAATTACAAAACTTCTGGCGGTTTGCATGGCGTTGGAATTTCTGTTGTAAACGCGCTATCTAAAAAACTTACTCTTGAAATTGCAAGAGATAAAAAATATTTTATACAAACTTATAGTCAAGGTACTCCTAAAAATAAATTAAAAGCATCGGCAAAAGGTCCTCTTAAAAAGGGTACAAAAATAGTATTTTCACCAGACCCAGAAATTTTTGGCAAAGAAATAGAATTTGATGCTTCAATTATATATAATATGGCAAAAGCTAAAGCCTATCTTATACCAGATGTTGAAATTCATTGGTCATGCAGTAAGGCAACCGCCAAAAAAAATATTCCATTATCAGATAAACTACATTACTCCGATGGAATTAAAGATTATTTAAATAATCTTTGCACGCCCAATGACCCTATTTTTGAAGATCCATTTTATTTCAACACCGAGATAGATGTTGATAGTGGTAAAATTGAGGGAATTATAAATTGGTTTGATGTGATGGAACCTATAAATGAATCTTATTGTAATACTATTAAAACCCCATTGGGGGGTACTCATGAAAGTGGTTTCAAGTCAGGAATTTTTAAGGCATTTAAAGATTTTTCAAAAATTAAATACGAAAAGAAATCATCTCAAATTAATCAAGAAGATCTCTTTGGTTCATCCGGATCAATCTTGTCTGCTTTTATAGAAAACCCTGAGTTTCAGGGTCAGACAAAAGAAAAGTTATCAAGTTTAGAACCTGGTCGTAAAATTGAAATGAAAACACGACAACTATTTGAACATTGGCTTGCAAAAAAAACTAAGTCTGCAGAAGAATTATTTCAATACGCATATAATCGATCACAGTTAAGACTGCAAAGTAAATCAAATCAAATCATAGAAAAAAATATAAAAAGAAAAAAAACCACCTTACCAGGTAAACTTGCAGATTGTTCAATTGATGGAAATAAAGGAACTGAAATTTTTCTTGTTGAAGGAGACTCAGCTGGTGGATCAGCAAAACAAGCTAGAGATCGCCAAACACAGGCCATATTGCCTTTAAGGGGTAAGATTTTAAACGTGATCAGTGCTGGAAGAGATAAAATTAATGCCAACCAAGAAATCACAGATTTAATGCAAGCTATTGGATGTAAGCGAGGAGACAAATTTAATAGCAAAGATATTAGATACGAAAAAATTATAATTATGACAGATGCTGATGTTGACGGGGCCCATATATCCACCTTATTGATGGCATTCTTCTATAAAGAATTTCCAAAACTAATTGATGAAGGACATTTGTACTTATCTGTGCCTCCTTTATACAAAATATCTAAAGGAGCAAAAACGTATTACGCAGTAAATGATAAGCACAAAGATGAAATAATAAAAAAAGAATTTAAGAATTCAGACGTAACAATTAATAGATTCAAGGGATTAGGTGAGATGATGCCTGCTCAATTGAAAGAGACAACTATGTCACAGGAAAATAGAACCTTATTAAAAGTTCAAATTGCATCAAAAGACAAAAAGAAAACTCATAAATCTGTAGACTCTCTAATGGGCAAAAAACCAGAGTTGAGATTTAAGTTTATTGTCGAAAACTCTAAAAAAATTGCTGCTGAGAGTATTCTCTAAGATAATCTTTTTATATTTTTTTCTGTAGATTCATTAAATGGAGCTGTTACCATTTTTCCTGCATCTAAAACATTCTGACCTTTTAAGACAGATCTTTTGTGACTAAAGTTCTTAAAGCCATCATATCCATGATAAGAACCCATTCCACTAGGTCCCACACCTCCAAATGGCAAGTCATGCATGGCAAATTGAAAAATAACATCATTAATCACTGCTTGCCCTGAGGAAGTATTTTCTAAAACATTATTGATTTCATTTTTGTCATCACCAAAATAGTAAATTGCAAGAGCTTTTGGATTCTTGTTAATATATTTTATCGTCTCATCAAAATCAGAATATGTTTTAATTGGCATTAAAGGACCAAAGATCTCTTCTTTCATTACTTGCATGTCGTCAGTAGGGTTTAAAATTAAAGTAGGTAAAATTTTATGATGCTCTTGTTGTGATAGGTCTTCATTTGCAGGATTGATTTCTACGACAGTCGCACCTTTTGCTTCTGCGTCCTTTATTAACTCACGAAGTCTATCATAATGATTAAGATGAATAATTGACGTATAATCTGGATTATTTTTTATGGTTGGATAATTTTCTTGTACGTGCGACTTAGCGTGTTCTATAAATTCATTAGTCTTATTTTCTGGAACAAAAACATAATCGGGGGAAACGCAAATTTGACCACTATTTAAAAGTTTACCCATCATTATTTTATCGACACTTTTTTTCATTTTTGCATTCGGCCCAACTATTACAGGTGACTTACCACCTAGTTCAAGCGTAAGAGGCACTAAATTTGCCGCTGCTTCTGATGCTACTTTTTTTGCAACGTTTGTTGATCCTGTAAAAAGGAGATGATCAAAAGGAAGTCCTGCAAAATCTTGTGATGTTTTTGGGCCACCATTAATTACAACAACTTCCTTTTCGGAAAAATATTTATTTATAAGTTTCTCCGTAAGTTCAGAAGTAGCGGGAACAAATTCAGAAAGTTTCATCATGGCATTATTTCCTGCTGCGAAAACCTCAATTAATGGCGCAATGCTTAAATTAAGAGGAAAATTCCATGGAGAGATAATTCCTATCACACCGTATGGTTGAAACTGAACAAATGTTTTAGCACCTAGTAAACCTAAGGGAAAATTTGGTTTCCTTTTTTCAGGTTTCATCCACTTTTTGATATTTTTTAGAACATACTTTGCATTGTTAACTACAGGCATAGTATCAGAAACAAGACTCATTTGTTCGTGCCTTGAGCCAAAATCACTTCTTAAAGCAGAATGAAATTCGTCGAAATTTTCTTCGACTAAAGCCTGAACCCTTTTTATTCTGTCAATTCTTTCTTTAATGTCAGGATTAAAATTATTTAAAAAAGGTTCTTTTAAAACATCAAGCTTAGCAAGCATCTCATCTTTGCTAACTTCCGGATAATTCTCAGATATTGATATATTCCCTAATCCCATAATTTTTAAATTTAGAATTACATAAAGTTAGTCTAAAAATAAAAAAAAATATACTTTTTTTTGTTTCAAATTATCAGTATAAAAACTAGTTAATGACTAATTTTTTAAAAACAGAAATTGTTGATGATATAGCGGTTTTGACATTAAATGATCCTGATAAGCTTAATGCACTGTCTATGGATATGATTTCAGAACTTCACATGCAAGTAAAAGCTATAAATAGTGGAGAATTAAAAGTTCGATGTGCCGTCTTAACAGGAGCTGGAAGAGGTTTTTGTGCAGGTGCAAACCTTGTTGAGGGTGCAAGCTTGGGCGATAATATAGATCCGGGAGAAACCTTAGAAAAAGTTTACCATCCCTTTTTAGTAGATTTAAAAAATCTAAATGTTCCATTGATTACGGCTGTAAATGGAGTGGCTGCTGGCGCAGGTTGTTCATTGGGCGTATTTGGAGATTTAGTTTATGCCTCTAAATCAGCATACTTTTATCAAGCGTTTAAATTTATAGGACTTGTACCAGATGCAAGCTCTACATATGTAATTCCTCGAAAAATAGGTATGGCTAGGGCAATGGAATTTTCAATGATTGGTGAAAAAATTTTAGCTGATAAAGCTCTTGAATGGGGTCTTGTAAATCATGTTGTTGAAGATGACAAACTAATGGAAGAAGTAATGAATACGGCAAGAACATTAGCTTCAGGACCAACTGTAGCTTTGAAATTAATTAAGCAATTATATTGGGATAGTTTTTCGAACAACTTTGAAGGTCAACTTGCTGCCGAAAGCTCAGCACAAACAATTGCTGGCAAAACTGAGGATAGTAAAATTGGAGTAATGTCGTTCATTCAAAAGAAAAAAGCTGAATTCAAAGGTAAGTAACTAAGATTTGTAACTTTGAAGAAATTTTTTTGAAAAAGATATAAAGCTATCCTCCTCTATAGATTTTCTAATATCTGCCATAAGTTTCTGATAAAAATATATATTGTGCAAAGAAAGCAACATGCCCCCTAGCATCTCCTTTGCATTAAATAAATGATGTATATAACCAGCAGAGTAATTTTTACATACAGGATTATCTGAGTTTTTATCAATTGGATCATCTAAATTTTTGTATTTTGCATTTCTAATATTTATTGGTCCATGACAAGTAAAGGCTTGTCCATTCCTACCACTTCTAGTTGGCAATACGCAATCAAACATATCAATTCCTCTAGCAACACTACCAAGAATATCATCGGGCTTTCCCACTCCCATTAAATAGTGTGGTCTGTCTTCAGGCAAATGAGGTGAAGTAAATTCAAGGACCTCAAACATTTGAGCTTGGCTTTCACCTACTGCAAGACCTCCTACTGCGTAACCATCAAAATTCAGTGCTTCTAGAGCTTTTACTGATTCTTTTCTTAAATCCTCATACACGCTTCCCTGAACGATACCAAATAATTTGTTGTTATTTCTTTCTATGAAATAATCTTTACATCTTTTTGCCCATCTCATAGATAATTCCATTGAGTTTTTTGCTTGATCATGGGTACAAGGAAAAGCTGTGCATTCATCAAACGCCATTACGATATCTGAGTTTAAGTTAGTTTGTATTTCCATTGAACTTTCTGGAGTAAGCATTACTTCTTTTCCATCGATATGTGATGAAAACTTAACACCTTCCTCACTAATCTTTCTTAGTTTAGATAGAGAAAGTACTTGGTATCCACCAGAGTCTGTGAGTATAGGTTTGTCCCAATTCATAAAATTATGGAGTCCACCGAATTCTTTTATTAGTTCGGATCCTGGTCTGAGCATTAGATGATAAGTATTGCCTAAAAGTATTTCCGAGCCTGTTTCAATTAGGTCCTTTGTGAAGACACCTTTGACAGTTGCAGCTGTACCAACTGGCATAAAAGCAGGCGTATTTATCTCCCCATGAGAGGTTATTAATTTACCTCTTCTGGCATTTCCATCCGTTTTAAGTATTTTAAAATCGCTCATTTCTTAAATAATAAACTAACATCACCATATGAAAAAAAACGATATTTATTTGTTACGGCATGTTTATAAATTTTAAATATTTCTTTTGTGCCCGCAAATGCAGAAACTAATAGTAATAAAGTAGATTTTGGCAAATGAAAGTTAGTCAATAGCATATCAACAATTTGAAACTTATATCCTGGTTTTATAAATATATTAGTTTCTCTATTAAATTTCTCCACTACATTATTTTTTGCAGCACTTTCTAAAAGTCTTAGTGTCGTTGTTCCAACAGCAATAATTTTTCCACCTTTTTTCTTACATTGATTAATTTTCAGTGCAGTTTTTTCATCAATTATTCCGTACTCAGAATGCATTACATGATTATCGACATCCTCGTTTCTTATAGGTAAAAATGTACCGGCCCCAACATGTAAAGTAATTTCCACTAATTGATTACTCTCAACCAGTTTATTTATTATTGTGTTATTAAAATGTAAACCTGCTGTAGGAGCTGCTACAGAACCTTTTTCCTTTGCATATACAGTCTGATAATCAGTAAAATCTTTTTTGTCACTTTTCCTTTTTTTTTGAATATATGGCGGCAGTGGCATAAGTCCAAATTGACTCAAATAATTATCAAATTCTTCCTCACTACAATTAAATTCTAATTCAACCTCACCATAATCTGATTTTTTTCTAACTATACAAGAGATCTCATTATTGAAACTGATTATACTGTTTTCATTTACTTTCTTTGCAGGTTTCAAAAATGCAAGCCATTTATTGCTTGATAGTTTTTTATGAAGCGTAACTTTAATATTTCGTTTTGATTGAAATCCCTCAAGAAAAATAGGGATAACTTTTGTGTTATTAATCACAACCAAGTCATTATGGCCAACATAATCAATAAATTTACTGAAGTTCGTATCAGATATCTCATTTTTATAAACCAACATCCTCGATTCTTCTCGAGGCTCACATGGTCTTTCAGCGATCAGATTATCAGGTAGTTCAAAGTCAAATTGACTTAATTTCATGAAAATTATAGATCTGCAATGACCCTCACAGTTATCATTTCATCAGGGTCATCTACACTTCCAGAGCCTGGCTCTCCACGTTTAATCTTGTCAACAAACTCCATCCCTTCTACAACTTGACCAAAAACAGTATACTGGCCGTCTAGATGTGGAGCCTCGGCAAAACAAATAAAAAATTGACTATTAGCTGAATCCGGGTCGGCTGTTCTTGCCATTGATACTGTTCCACGAAGATGAGGCGTATCACCAAATTCATTTTTCAAATCAGGTTTGGTTGAACCGCCTGTTCCATTTCTATTTTCACCATCACCAGTTTGAGCCATAAAGCCTTCAATAACACGGTGAAAGGGTACTCCATCATAAAAGCCCTCTCTTGCAAGTTCTTTAATTCTATTCACGTGATTTGGAGCAATGTCAGGTAGTAATTCTATTATTACATTACCATCTTTCAGCTCTATTTGGATTGAATTTTCTGGATCATTTGCCATGACAACTCCTTCTGCGATTAACGCTATAAAAAATGAAAATACAAAGATTAAAGTTCTTATTAATTTCATTTTAATTTATTTGAATTTATCTTTTAATTTTTGCTCAACAAACTTATTTGTAAAATTACTTATATTTCCTCCCAAACGTGCAATTTCTTTTACAAAATTAGAAGAAATTGATTGCCGTTGAGCGTCTGCCATTAAGAATACTGTTTCAATATTATTATCTAATTGTCTATTCATACCCAACATCTGAAACTCATATTCAAAATCAGAAACAACGCGAAGACCTCTTATGAGTATCTTTGCATCCAGCGAATTAGCTAAATCAATCAATAAATTATCAAATGCAATTACTTCAATTTTATCATTCGATGAAAACTCATTTTCTATCATTTCTTTTCTTTCATCTAAATCAAATAAAGGGGATTTATGCGGGCTGTCAGCAACCGCAATGTATAATTTATCAACAAGTTTTGTAGCCCTATTGATAATATCAATATGCCCTTTATGAATGGGATCGAAGCTTCCAGGATATATGCCAGTTCTACTCATGTTTGGAATATATAATGATTATTTAAAGACCTCTAGTAATTTATTAACTATCTAGCTCAACTCTACTTGCGGAAACAACTTTTTCCTCTTTTGTTGTTTTAAATATACTTACTCCCTGGGTATTTCTACCAGCTACGCGAACATCCTTTACCGGGCAGCGAATTAATTGACCTGTTTTAGTTATCAGCATTATATCATCATCATTATTGACTGGAAAAGAAGCCAGAACATCACCATTTCTATCTGAAGTCGCAATACACATAATGCCTGATCCTCCGCGATTAGAAACTCTAAACTGGTAAGAAGAAGATCTTTTGCCAAAGCCATTTTCAGTAACGGTTAAAATGAATTGTTCTCTCGCTTTTAATTCATCATATCGATCCTTAGATATTTCAATATCAGAAACAGAGTTATCAATATCATTATCGTCACTCTCAGTTTCCTCTTGCATTCCTTTTTCCTTTGAAATCATTTTTAAGTAAGCTTTTGCTTCTGCTGACGATACATCAGTATGAGAAATGACTGAAATTGAAATAATTTTATCATCTTTTGTTAGCCTGATGCCCCTTACACCTACCGAACTTCTACTTTTAGTTGTTCTCAATTTTGAAACTGGAGTTCGAATACACTTTCCATTTTTTGTTGACAGTAAAATATCGTCTTCATCACTACAAAGTTTTACACCTACGATTGCATTATTATTATCTAATTTCATTGCAATTTTACCATTTGCTTGAATTCTTTTGAAATCTTCTAAACTATTTTTTCTGATGCTGCCGTCCGAAGTAGCAAATATTAAATACTCATTCCCATTTGATTGTTTATTTTCTGGCAACACAAGGATACTTGATAGACTTTCAGTGTCTTTAAGATTTAAGAGATTGATTATTGCTTTGCCCTTAGCCTGGGGTGATGACTCAGGGATCTTCCATGTCTTAAGTTTGTAGGCTATTCCTCCAGATGAGAAAAACAACATATTGTCATGAGTACTTGATGTAAAAACTTGAGTTACAAAATCTTCTTCATTAGTTTTCATTCCCGCTCTTCCTTTGCCTCCTCTTTTCTGTGCTCTGTACATATTTAAAGGAACCCTTTTTATATAACCTGAGTTTGTTACACTCACGACCATATCACTTCTTTGAACTAGGTCTTCTTGATCAATATCTGTAGCCTCGCCCTCATTGATTTCGGTTCTTCTTGGTGTTGCAAATTGCTTTTTAATTTCATTTAGCTCAACATTTATTACATCATTCAATACCTCCGTATCTCTTAATATTGCGAGGAATTTGTTTATTTGACTGGAAAGATCTGACAATTCTGACTTGATCTCATCTTTACCTAGAGCGGTCAAACGTTGCAATCTTAACTCTAATATCGCTTTGGCCTGCTCGTCTGTTAAATAAATTTCTTTTTCATTTTTAATTTGCCTTGGGTCATCAACTAACTTCAACAAATCATCAATGTCCTTGCTTAGCCACTTAGTTTTAAGAAGCAAGGTTCTTGCCTCATTAGGATCTTTCGAGCTTTTAATTATCCCTATTATTTCATCA
The DNA here is from genome assembly GCA_902519835.1 of uncultured Pelagibacteraceae bacterium. Lineage (GTDB taxonomy): Bacteria > Pseudomonadota > Alphaproteobacteria > Pelagibacterales > AG-422-B15 > CACNXQ01. Next base: position 83,181 of record CABYLU010000001.1, on the reverse strand, counting down.
ACATTAGCTACAGCAACTGCTAGGCCAATCAATACATGGGCCCTATCTCTTGCTTTGCCTAGATCATGTCGAGTCCTGTTTCTGATAATTTCTTTTCTAAATTCTATAAAATGGTGAATGAATTCTTTTATATTCATTAATTTTGGTTTTCCGTTTACCAACGCTAATGAATTAACTCCGTAAGAACTTTGTAGTGCAGTAAATTTATATAATTTATTTAATACAACTTGTGATATTACCCCTTTTTTTAATTCAACAACAACTCTCACTCCTTGACGGTCAGACTCATCTCTTAAATCACTTATGCCATCAATTTTTTTATCTCTGACAAGTTCAGCTATTTTTTCAAGCAAAGATGATTTGTTAACTTGGTAGGGTACTTCGGTAAAAACGATTGCCTCTCGATCTGTTTTAAATTCTTCTATGTTTGATTTTGCCTGAACAATGATTGAGCCTCTTCCTGATGACTGAGAGTCTTTTATGCCTTTTATGCCAATAATTGTTCCACCAGTGGGAAAATCAGGACCTTTTATAATTTGATTTATTTCCTCAAATGTTACATTGGTATTTTTAAGGTAAGCAATACTAGCGTCAATGACCTCTCCTAAATTATGAGGTAAAATGTTAGTCGCCATACCAACAGCTATACCACCCGCACCGTTGACAAGTAGGTTTGGATATTTTGCAGGAAGAACAGATGGCTCACTTTCAGTTTCATCATAATTAGGTCTAAAGTCGACCGTTTCTTTTTCTATATCTTCAAGAAGGAAACTAGCAATTTTTGCCATTCTAACTTCCGTATATCTCATCGCAGCAGCCCTATCACCGTCCATTGATCCAAAATTACCTTGACCATCTAATAGGGGTACGCTCATTGAGAAGTCTTGGGCAAGTCTTACCAACGCATCATAAACAGCTTGATCTCCATGCGGATGGTATTTACCAATTACATCGCCGACAACTCGAGCACTCTTTCTATGTTGCTTGTTCCACTCATAGCCTGACTCATGCATTGCATATAAAATCCGTCTATGAACTGGTTTTAGTCCGTCTCTAACATCGGGTAATGCCCTGCTAACGATAACGCTCATAGCGTAATCGAGGTAAGAATTTTGCATTTCTGTATCGATTAATATGGGGATTACAGATTGCTCTTTACCTGTTTTAAGATCTTCGTTTTGATCCTTGGAATCAGTCAATTCTATTTCCTATTGAAGCGCTAAAAATCCCTAAAAAATAGGAAAAATAAGCACGATTTTGTTATAAAAATTATGAATATTATATCAGAAAATTGCCCAGTTTTCGATTGAAAAAAGTAGACTTAAAAGGGTATTTCGTCGTCTATATCAAGGTCAGGTGGAGCACTGTCTCCCATGTTTTGATTTATATCTGAACCCATATCTGGAATTGAATCGCCGCCTCCTGAGTTTCTTGAGTCAAGCATGGTAAGTGTGCCATTATAGTTTCCAAGAACTATTTCCGTCGTATATTTTTCAACTCCGCTCTGATCTGTAAATTTCCTAGTTTGTAGTTGGCCTTCAATGTAAATTTTTGAACCTTTCTTAAGGTAACTCTCAACAACACCAGCTAAACCATCGTTAAATATGACTATTCTGTGCCAACTAGTTTTTTCTTTTTTCTCTCCTGTAGCCTTATCTTTCCATGACTCCGATGTGGCTAAGCTAAGTTGGGCAAGCCTTTTCCCATCTTGAGTCTGACGAATTACAGGGTCTGCTCCAAGATTACCTATTAGCATTACTTTATTTAAACTAGCAGCCATATACTGTAATTTATCCAGATATTGATGCACTGTATATACAAAAATCCCTATTTTGCTGTTTATGCACAGGTTATCTTTAAATCAGGAGTGTTAAGATTAATTAATTCTTATGAGTAAGACAATTTCAGTACAAGGAGCCCGTGAACATAATTTAAAAAATGTAAACGTCAAAATACCCCGTGAGAAGCTAACAATAATAACTGGTTTGTCTGGCTCAGGCAAATCTTCCCTTGCATTTGACACTATTTATGCTGAAGGCCAAAGAAGATACGTTGAGAGCTTATCAGCTTATGCAAGACAGTTTTTGCAAATGATGCAAAAACCAAATGTCGATTTAATAGAAGGGTTAAGTCCCGCAATTTCCATCGAACAAAAAACAACATCAAAAAATCCTAGGTCAACAGTTGGTACTGTTACTGAGGTGTATGATTATCTTCGTCTTCTTTTTGCGAGGATTGGAATACCCTATTCTCCTGCAACCGGATTACCTATTAAAAGTCAGACAGTGACTCAAATAGTTGATCGAATAAAAGAAAGAGAAATCGGTTCAAAGTTTCTAATATTGTCTCCAATTATCAGAGGAAGAAAAGGTGAGTATAAAAAAGAATTACAAGAATTGCACAAAAAAGGTTTTCAAAGAGTGAAGATTGATGGAGAATTATACGAATTCGATTCCTTACCTGAAATTGATAAAAAGAAGAAACATGATATCGAGGTTGTAGTAGACCGTATCCTACTAAATGATGAGATAGGCAACAGGTTGGCGGATAGTGTCGAAACTGCTCTCAATTTAAGTGATGGATTGGTGATCGTTGAAAACTTCGAAAACAAAAATGGTAAAGTAGATAATGAACTATTTTCATCAAAATTTGCTTGTCCAGTATCCGGTTTCACAATTGACGAAATTGAACCCAGGTTATTTTCTTTTAATAATCCTTATGGAGCATGTGAGGAGTGTGATGGAATTGGAACCGATTTATCAATTGATCCTAATCTAGTTGTTCCAAATAAAAATCTGTCAATAAATGAGGATGCACTTGCTCCTTGGCCAGTCTCGAGATACGGGTATTTTAGAAATATTTTAAAGGTTGTAGCTAGAAAATATAAATTTTCACTTGATACACCCTGGAAATCACTAGGAAAAAAAATTCAAAACATAGTTCTTTATGGCTCTGGCGAAACAGAATTAAAGTTTACTTATGATGACGGTTATGAATATGAAAGGCCTTTCGAAGGAGTAATTAATAATCTTGAGCGCAGATATCTAGAGACAGAAAGTGATTGGATGCGTGGAAGAATTGAGAGATATCAAAGTGAAGTAAGATGTCATGCATGCAATGGTTTTAGGCTTAAAGAGACTGCATTGGCTGTAAAGATAGACAAACTGCACATAGGTGAAGTATGCGACAAATCTATTAAAGAACTTGTTATCTGGTTTCAGAAACTTGAAAAAAAATTAACTAAAAAAGAAAAAGAAATTGCATTTAGAATTCTTAAAGAACTCAATGAAAGAATACTTTTTTTAAATAATGTAGGGCTTGAATATCTAACTCTTTCAAGAGGTTCGGGTAGTTTATCAGGCGGTGAATCACAACGAATTCGTCTGGCATCACAAATTGGATCAGGTTTAACAGGAGTTCTATATGTGCTTGACGAACCTTCGATTGGCTTGCATCAGCGTGATAATGAAAGATTGTTAAAAACACTTAAAAGATTAAGAGATCTTGGAAATACAGTTATTGTCGTTGAGCATGATGAAGAGGCAATCACAACTGCTGATCATGTAGTTGACTTGGGACCAGCTGCTGGCGTCAATGGTGGAAGAGTAGTTGCTGAAGGTAATGTTGCTAAAATTAAAAAAAATCAAAATAGCATTACTGGTCAATACTTATCTGGTAAACTAAAAATTGAAATACCTAGTAATAGAAGAAAAGCACTAAATAATAAATATATCGAAATTATAAAAGCTGAGGGTAATAATCTTAAAAATGTCAATTGCGAAATTCCTCTTGGAACACTTACTTGTATTACCGGAGTTTCTGGTAGTGGTAAATCAACTTTAACAATTAATACGCTTTTTAAGTCAGTCGCCCAAACATTGAACGGGTCAAGGTATACACCTGCAAAACATAAGGAAATAAAGGGGCTTCAAGAGCTTGATAAAGTCATAGATATTGACCAATCTCCAATTGGAAGAACCCCAAGATCAAATCCTGCAACGTATACCGGAGCCTTCACTTTTATAAGGGATTGGTTTACTGGTTTGCCGGAGTCAAAAGCCAGGGGTTATAAAGCTGGAAGATTTTCATTTAATGTTAAGGGTGGTAGATGTGAAGCTTGTGAAGGTGATGGTGTAATTAAGATAGAGATGCACTTTCTTCCTGATGTATATGTCACCTGTGATGAATGTGAGGGCAAAAGATACAATAGAGAAACGCTTGAAATTAAGTACAAAGATAAAAGTATTGCAGATATTTTAGATATGACAGTTGAAGAAGGATGTTCTTTTTTTGAAGCAATTCCAATGATTAAAAAGAAACTCGACACACTTCAAAATGTAGGACTTGGGTATATAAAAATTGGTCAGCAAGCTACTACTTTATCGGGTGGTGAAGCGCAACGAATTAAACTTTCAAAAGAACTTTCAAAAAGAGCCACAGGTAAAACCTTGTATATACTTGATGAGCCAACTACGGGACTTCATGTGCATGACATTAAGAAACTTCTCGAGGTACTTCAAATTTTAGTTGATCAGGGCAACACTGTTGTTGTGATAGAGCATAATTTAGATGTAATAAAAACAGCTGATTGGATCATTGACTTGGGCCCGGAAGGGGGTGACGGTGGCGGTGAAATAATAGGAAGCGGTTCACCAGAAGAAATTGCAAAAGTCAAAAAAAGTTATACAGGACAATATTTAAATAAAATCCTAAAATAGTTACATAAATATTTTACATACACGCATAAAACATGCTATGAATAGTTAATGGCATCAATTTTACAATCATTACAGAGAACAGTTATTCTTGGAACTCTGTTGGCAATTCTATTGCTCATTATGGTTACAGGCCACTATGGCGGTTTTGACCAACTATATTGGGCCTCACTCTCGAGATTTCTTCACGTCATATCTGGAGTGATGTGGATTGGGCTTCTCTATTACTTTAACTTTGTGCAGATTCCTAATATGCCAAATATTCCTGATGAGCAAAAACCAGCAATAGGAAAAGTTATTGCCCCTGCGGCACTTTTCTGGTTCAGATGGGCTGCTTTAGCAACATTAATCACAGGACTTACAACTCTTGCTCTTTATTATGGACATGAAGGATCAGTCAACGCTCTTACATTTACATTGGCTTATGGATTTAATGGTAAAGAACTTACAATAGGTATTGGTATGTGGCTTGCTATTATAATGGCTTATAATGTATGGATGGTTATTTGGCCAAATCAAAAGAAAGCATTGGGAATTGTTGAAGTTGATGCAGATACAAAAGCAAAATCAGCTAGAACAGCTATGCTGTTCTCAAGAACGAACACAGTACTTTCCATTCCTATGTTGCTATCAATGGTAGTTGCACAAAATCTCTACTAATTTATCTCGTAGAGTCTACTGCTGAAGTTGTATTCCACTCACGTTTAACATCAAGGTATCTAAGTAATGGTGCTGCTACAAAGATAGATGAATATGTTCCGACTACTACCCCCCAAATCATTGCGAACGTAAACCCTTTAATCACTTCACCTCCAAAAATAAATAATGATAATAAAGCTAAAAGCGTGGTAACGGATGTTACGATTGTTCTTGATAAAGTATCGTTGATCGACAAATTTAACAAATCTGTAATTTCCTTTGAACGGTACTTGCGTAAGTTTTCTCTGACCCTATCGTACACAACTACTGTATCATTCATAGAGTATCCAACAATAGTAAGTATTGCAGCAATGATAGGTAGATTGAACTCTAGTTGAGTAATACAAAAAACTCCAATCGTTAATATGACGTCATGAACAAGCGCTAGAACTGCACCAAGCGAAAATTGCCATTCAAACCTAAACCATATGTAAACAAGCATTGCAAATACTGCGACAAAAATTGCTATGGCACCAGATTGTATTAATTCTCCACTAACTTTAGGTCCTACAACCTCAGTTCTTCTAAAATTAATATCTGTTGAAAGATAAGATTCTAAGCTTTCTTTTACAATTTGAACAACATCTTGTTGAACTTGATCTCCACCTAATTGTTGCTCCACTCTTATTAGTAAATTTTTACTAGATCCAAATTCTTGAACTTGGACATCCCCTAGTTCAAGAGTATTTAAGTTATCCCTCAAGCCAGAAATTTCTATTTCTTGAGATGTTTCGATTTCAATAAGTGTGCCGCCCTTAAAATCAATTCCAAAATTTAATCCATTTACAAAAAAAGCACCTATTGAAAGACATATCAATATTGCAGAAAGAATAAAGGTAATTACCCTTACTTTTAAAAAATTAATTTGTGTTCCAGAAATATTAAGCATTTTTACTTAGACCTACAAAATTTGGCTTTAATCTTTTCGCGTTTAATGAAATTAGTAACCTTGTGAAAGTAAATGCAGTGAAAACTGATGTAAAAATTCCAATGGCTAACGTAATAGAAAATCCTCTCACTGGTCCTGAAGCCATAAAAAATAATATTATTGCAGCAATCAATGTTGTGATATTTGCATCTAATATAGTTGATAAAGCTCTTTTATAACCGTTTTCAACAGCGTTCATCATATTTGATCCATTTCTAATTTCTTCTCTAACTCTCTCAAAAATCAGAACATTTGCATCTACGGCCATTCCAATTGTTAATATTATTCCAGCGATACCGGGTAGTGTTAGAGTTGCTTGAAACAAAGACAAAACACCAAGAACCATAAATAAATTTATAATTAATGCTATATCTGCAAGCAGGCCAAAATATCTATAGACAAATATCATAAAAATAATCACAGCAATAAAACCAATTATTGCTGCAAATTGACCCGCTTCAATTGAGTCGGCACCAAGATCAGGTCCAACCGACCTTTCTTCTAAAATAATAAGTGGGGCCGGTAACGCGCCAGCTCTCAAAAGAATAGCAAGATCATTTGCTTCTTCTGAGTCAAAACCGCCAGAAATCTGACCAGAACCTCCCAAAATAGCTTCTCTTATTACTGGCGCACTAATTACTTTATTATCAAGCACAATCGCAAAAGGTTTGCCTACATTTTGCTGTGTAACCCTTCCAAACTTTGTTGCACCTATACGATCAAATCTAAAAGATACTATAGGTTCATTTGTTTGAGGATCAAAACCAGGTTGCGCATCAACAAGATTTTCTCCTCCAACCATAATTCGCTTCTTTACAATATATTTAAATTCTTCATCTGCATCAGATGCCAAAATTTCTGAACCAATTGGTGCTTTTGAGGGATTAAATGGGTCAAAATTCACTGAGGTATCGACTAATTGAAAAGTAAGTTTGGCTGTTTGACCCAGCAAGGACTTTATACGATCTGGGTCATCAATACCTGGTAATTGAATTATTATCCTGGATGACCCTTGTCTTTGTATTGATGGTTCTCTTGTGCCCAGTTCATCTATTCTCCTTCGAACAATTTCTAACGATTGGGCGACCGCATTCGAAACAGATTGTTTTATAAATTCTTCAGTAAAATTAATCTGAATTGTATTTTCTTCTTGAGTAATAATTAAATTAGTTTGATCTCCCATTGCAAGAATATTTTGAGAGTTACTCATGGATAACTCAGAAATTTCTTTTTGAATTTCGCTATTAAAACCTTCCACAACAAATTTTAGGGATTCATTTGAAACCTTGAAATTACTATAATTAAGATTGTTTTTCTTTAAGACTCTTCGAACGTCTGCATTAAGGTTTTCTACTCTCTCTTTTATAATTTCTTCGGTATCAACCTCTAATAATAAATGTGAACCTCCTTGAAGATCCAAACCAAGATTAACTTGTTGCTTTGGGATAAAATTTGGAAAGCTATTTATTTGATCTTTTGAGAAAAAATTTGGTACAGCAAAAAATAGCGTAATTATAATTACAGAAAGAACAGAAAAAGTTTTGAGATTTGAGAAATAGAGCATTAGTTATTTTACTATGTATTACTAACTTTCTCTACTTCAGCAATAGTTGATTTAATTATAACAACATTTACTCCAGAGGATATTTCTACCTCTACATCAGTATCGCCAATGACTTTATTTATCTTTCCGCGGATACCACCAGAAGTGACAATTTTATCTCCGCGCTGAACAGCTGCAACCATTTCTTTATGCTCCTTTGCTCTTCTTTGCTGAGGTCTTATTAGCAAAAAATAGAAGATTGCAAAAATTAAAAATAATGGCATTAATTGTATCAGCATTTGTTCCATGGTTCGCTCCTTTTTAAATTTCAACGGCAATATACATATTTAGCCAACGATTTTGAACTAAATAATTAGTTTAGGTTTAATTTTAAACCTTTTTTTAAGACTTCAAGGCTCTTGTGGTGGGTTAAATCAAGATGAAGGGGTGTGACTGAAATGTGCTTATTGGCTATAGCCTCAACATCACTCATGTATCCTTCAATAACTTCATTTATTGGAGCAATAGTTAGTTTGGCATTGTCTTCAAGCCTCCTTCTTAAGCCAAACCTAAACTTTGACTTCTCAACCTCTCTAATAATCAAATCATCCGATTCTCTGTTACCTTGTGTCGTGATTTGAATGCTTTCTACCAGATCTGCTGAACAATAGGGGAAATTTATATTCATAAAAACATTCTTGCCCCATCCATTTTTTGTTAAATCAACAAGTAAATCTTTCAAATAAGTTTTTGAAGAATCCCAAGATATTTGATTTTTTTTGCCAGCTTCATAATTTTGACTGATTGCAATTGATGGAATTCGTCTAATTAAGCCTTCCATTGCTGCAGCAATTGTACCTGAATATGTAACATCCTCTCCAACATTGCAGCCACTATTGATACCTGACAAAATTAAATCTGGTCTTTTATCTTTTAAAACATTGCTTATACCAATTGCAACACAATCGCTAGGAGTACCATTAACTGAAAATGTCTTCTCTTCGTACTTTTTAAGTGTCAATTCGTTTTGAAAAGACAAAGCATGTGATGCACCACTTTTTTCATGTTCAGGTGCAACGACCCAGACATCATTTGAAAATTCATTAGCAATAGCTCTTAGTATTTTAATACCCTCTGCAGATATTCCATCATCATTTGTAATCAATATCCTCGCTTCATTAAGATTAATAATTGACATATAGATGAATTAATTTGAAATTTGATTTATTCCACCCATGTATGGAATAAGAGCATCTGGCACCTGAATAGTCCCATCTTCGTTTTGATAATTTTCAAGAATAGATATTAAGGTTCGTCCTACGGCTAAACCTGATCCATTTAATGTATGCAAAAATTTAGTTTCTTTACCTTCTTTGTAACGAGAGTTCATTCTTCTTGCTTGAAAATCTCCACAATTAGAGCAACTAGATATTTCTCTGTATGCTTTTTGACCAGGCAACCATACTTCAATATCATATGTTTTTTGTGCAGCAAAACCCATATCCTCAGAAGACAATATGACAACTCTATAATGAAGATTTAATCTTTTTAAAACTTCCTCTGCACAACTTAACATTCTTTCATGTTCATCCTTAGATTGACTTTCTGATGTTAAACTAACAAGCTCAACTTTATAAAATTGATGTTGTCTCATAATACCTCTTGTATCTTTCCCTGCTGCGCCAGCTTCAGATCTGAAACATGGCGTATGAGATACATATCGTTTAGGTAAATCTAAAATATCAATAATTGACTCTCTAGTCATATTACTAAGAGGAACCTCGGCCGTTGGTATAAGCCAATAGTCATCGGTTGTTTTAAATAAATCATCTTTAAACTTAGGAAGCTGTCCCACACCATAAACTGATTGGTCTTTAACAAGTATAGGAACATTCATCTCTGTGTATCCAAATTCATTTGTATGAAGATCTAACATAAAATTAGATATTGCTCTTTCCATTCTAGCAATCAAGCCACTTTGTACAACAAACCTCGCTCCAGAGATTTTTGTGGCTTGTTCAAAACTCATCATATTTAAGTTTTCGCCTAATTCATCGTGTTCTTTTGGAGTAAAAGTAAATTCTTTTTTGTTGCCTTCCAGCTTAATTTCTTTATTTAAACTTTCATCTCCAACTGGCACATCATCTGCTGGATTATTAGGTAAAGAAGATAAAACAGTATTGAGTTCTTCTTGTTTTTCTCTTTGACTATTCTCTAACTCCTGCATTTTATCTTTTAAACTTGTAACTTCGGCCTTTAACTTAGCGGCTTCATCATTTTTTTCTTTAGCCGCATATTCTCCTATGAGCTTTGACTTGGCGTTTCTCTCTTCTTGAATAACTTGAAGCTCACCAATAATTTCTCTGTTCTTTTCATCTAATTCAATTATCTGATTTGAAACTGGCGGATGTTTTCTTTTGGCTAATAACTTATCTAAATCTGAGGGATTCTCCCTTATTTTCTTAATGTCATGCATGTTTTACTCGGATTTAGGTTTTTTTCCTTCGATAAATTTTACAGCAAATATTGAAATTTCATACAGCAATAATATTGGTATTCCAAGCCCTATTTGGGAGATCGGGTCAGGTGGTGTTAAAATAGCTGCTACTGCAAAAACTCCTACAATCACATACTTTCTATTTTTTCTTAATCCTTCAGAACTAACAAAACCTACTCTTGCTAATAATGTCAAAAGAACTGGTAGTTGAAAACTGATACCGAATGCAAATATTAGACGCATAATTAAGCTTAAATACTCATTTACCTTAGCTTCTAATTGGATTGGTAATGTACCTTGGCCACCAATCGATTCGAAAGATAGAAAGAATTTGATGGCAAGTGGCATAATAAAATAATAAACCAATGCCGCTCCTAGCAAGAATAATATTGGCGTTGCAATTAAATATGGAATAACAACAGTTTTCTCATTGCGATAAAGACCAGGTGCAACAAAAATCCAAATTTGTATCAGTATAAATGGAAGAGAAACAAAAATAGAGGCAAATAGTGCTACTTTTAAATAAGTAAAAAAGGTTTCGTGTAAAGCAGTAAATATAAGCCTTCTGCCAGATTCACCCTGTACAGCATCGGCATATGGTTGAACTAAAAAGTTATAAATTGTGTCTGCAAAGATATATGCAACAACAAACATAACAGTAATCAAAATTAGTGATTTAATAAGTCTGCTTCTTAGTTCTACAAGATGTTGAATTAAAGGTTGCTTTCCTTCATCAAGTGTTTCATTTGTATCACTCATTTTCTTTTTTCTGATTTTCTGACTGAATGATATTTTTATTTATTGAGTCACGCATCTCGTCTGTAAAGTTTTTGGGATTTGTATTTTCAACTTTAGACTTAATATCATCTACACCTGTTTCTTTTGCTATTTCATTGATACTAGATCTAAATTCTCTTGAGAAGTTTCTAATTTTACCCCACCACCTGCCAAAAGTTCTTAATACTGCCGGCAAATCTTTCGGTCCAACAAAAATGATAATTAATGCTGCAATGACAAGATACTCTACTCCTCCGATACCAGGTAACATAACAATTACTTAAGGTTAATCTTTGGAGTCTTCGTCTGATTTATTTATTGACTTTGGTTCATCATCGTCGTTGATGCCTTTTTTAAAACTTTTTACACCTTTAGCTACGTCACCCATTAATTCAGATATTTTTCCTCTACCGAAAAGTATAACAAGAAGCGCTACAACGATTAATATTTGCCAAAAACTAATACCCATTTGTTCCTCAATTATTTCTAATAATATATATATATTAATACCTTATTAGTAAAAGTTAAAAATTACCATCAAATAAAAGGTAATTAAATAAGGTTTTTTTGAGATGTGGTTGAACTTATAGAGATGACATCTTCAGGTTTGCCGTTTTGAATAAAATTACCATCTTTCATGATTAAAACTCTATCAGACATTGCTAGCGCGTCCTCAGTATCGTGAGAAACAATGATAGTTGTAGTGAGGTTATCACGAAGAATTTTATTTGTTTCAGATCTCAATCTTACTTTTAATTCCTTATCCAAAGCTCCAAAAGGTTCATCCATTAACAAAATTTTTGGATTTGGCGCCATAGCTCTTGCCAATGCAACCCTTTGTTGTTCACCACTTGATATTTCGTGTGGATAGTTTTTTGCATATCTCTCAACACTAAATAACTTTAATAAACTCATAGCTCTCTCGGTATTATTTTTATTCGTACCTTTTATTCCAAATTTTACATTATTCACAATCGAGAGGTGTGGGAACAATGCTCTTTCCTGAACAACCAATCCAATATTTCGTTCCTCGGTATTTACATGATTTAAATGCCCAGAAACAAGTTCATTATCTATCGATACTGTTCCTGCTGATTGTTCTTCTAGACCTGCAATGATTCTTAGTAATGTAGTTTTGCCACATCCAGATGGCCCTAAGATTGTAATTATCTCGCCTCGATTTACTTGTAGAGAAATATCTTTTAAAACTTCATTATCTCTTGTGAAGCTATGTTTTATATTTTTTAGTTCAAGAATTATATCCATTATTAGTCTCTTGATGCAGGTCTAGAACTTCTGATCATTCTAGTCAATATTATTATTGGAATAAGCCCTACCATAACTATTGCAATAGAAGGTGCAGCAGCATCGTACATTCTTTCTTCTGCTGCATATATATAAGTATATACAGCTAATGTATCAAAATTAAATGGCCTCAAAATAAGCGTTGCGGGAAGTTCTTTTATGACTTCTGAAACTACCAATAACATGCTTGTTAGAAAACTAGTTTTTAATAATGGCAAATGAACTGATGATAAAAGAGACCAGCCTGATGTTTTAAGTGTTTTTGCTACATCATCAATTCTCATATTTATACGCTGATATCCAGCTTCAATCGTAGAACTTGAGAGCGCATAGGATTTTATTATATAAGCTAAAACTAATCCAACTAGACTACCTGTAAGCACAAAATCAAAATAATTATCTCCCATGTTTCTGTCTAAAAATGTGAGTAGCTGCATAACGCCAATTGCAAGTATCAAACCTGGCACGGCATAACCAACAGTCAAAAAGGAACTCATAAACTTCAGATAATTATTTTTTTTATATCTAATTGAGAAATTTATAAGAACAGCTAATAAACTGCATAAGAAGGCTGCTATTATTGCTAAGTAAAATGTATTCCATGCAGTCGTAAGAAACTTATCATTAAAAAAATCTAACTTGTAATTAAATGCCCAGTACCCAAGTTCCATCACAGGCAATAAAAAACCAACAAAGATTGGAACGAAACAAATTAACATTGCTAAAATATTTGAACTACCTTTCAGCCTAGTTAAATAAAGCGGCTTAAAGACTGAGCTAGCATTTGAATATCTAGCATTTTTTCGAGAGTAACGTTCAGATATAATTAATAGAATTGCAAATATGAGTAACAATGAAGCTAACTGCTTTGCGGTTTCAATATCATACATGCCGTACCATGTTCTAAATATTCCAGTTGTAAAAGTTGAAATGGCAAAGTGATCAACTGCTCCGAAATCAGATAAAGTTTCCATGATTACGAGCATGAGGCCCCCAATAATTGCTGGTCTAATCATTGGAACAGCTAATTTATAGAATACTTCTAGTTTACCAAGTCCAAGAGTTCTACCCGCTTCAAGAATTGATCTAGATTGATTTATAAAAGCCATTCTGCTCACAAGATATACATATGGATATAGAGTGAAGGAAAATACTACAATCGCTCCAGGAACATTTCTTACTTTAGGAAAAAAAATAAAATCTGCACCGAGTCCAAAAAGATCCCTTATTAAATTATTCGCAGTACCAAAGGTATCGAATAAACCAGTGAAAGTGTAGGCAAGTATATATGGAGGTACAGCAAGTGGTAAAATTAACGCCCATTCAAAAATATTTTTTCCTGTAAAATTATAGTTGGTTACCAACCAGGCAGTGCCGACACCAATTATGGCAACCATAATTGAGACGCCAATAACTAAATAAAATGAATTTTCTATATAACCAATCAGTACGTAATTGTACAAGTGTGTCCAGTTATCAGAGTAATCACCAGCAAGACTGAATAGCACAATAAATACTGGAGCAATAAAAATTGCAAATGTTGCAACTGGTGTTATTTGCCAAAAATCTAACTTCATAAATAATTGCTGTTTCCTATACTATTTATCCAATAAACTCTAATATAACCTTAATTTTAGTTGAGGCAATTTGACCTTGGATACTAATGAGAAGAAAAGACGGTGACCAAATTACCTCAATCTGGTTGACATTAAATTATTGCCAACCAACTCTATCCATCAACTTAACAGCTTCAGGATTGAATTCGCCATAGCTTGCAACTGAAGTCTGATCTTCTTTAAAACCAGAACCAAATTGAGCTATTAAATCACTAGGTGCAACACCTTTAAGCATTGGGAATTCATAAGTGTTATTCACTATGTGGCTTTGAGCTTCTTCACTAAGCAGAAACTCAATGAACTTAATAGCATTATCTGCATTTGGAGCATTTTTCATAAGACCAGCTCCACTTACATTAATATGAGCTCCTCGTCCATCTTGGCCAGGAAAATGAAGTTCAACTTTTCTTGCTGCAGCTTGTTGTTCTTCACCTTTTTTACCAGATAACATTAAGCCAATGTAATAACTATTTGCTACAGCAATATCTGCTTCGCCATTTGCAACTGCCATAATTTGTGCTCTGTCATTACCTTCAGGTTTTCTTGCAAAGTTGCCTACAAATCTATGAGCCCACTTTTCAGTAGCATCAACACCATTATTGGCAATCAATGAGGCAACTAAAGACTGATTGTACATGTTTCCAGAACTTCTTATTGCAACTCTACCTTTCCATTTTGGATCTGAAAGATCTTCATACGTAAGCCCTTCCATATCTTCTGCAGAAACTTTTACTGGATTATAATAAATTACTCTAGAGCGTTTAGCTATTCCCACCCACTCATTGTTTGGGCCTCTTAAATTTTCAGGTACAATTGAATCGATAGTACTTGAGTCAATACTTTGAAACATTCCATCTTTTTGAACTTTCCATAGATTGCCAGCATCTACAGTAATAAAGACATCAGCAGGAGAATTTGCTCCTTCTGAAGCAAGTCTTTCCATTAATGCTTTTCCTTTACCTGAAATAACGTTTACTTTAATGCCAGTAGCGTCCGTAAAATTTTGATATAATGCATCGTCTGAATCATAGTGCCTTGACGTATACAAATTGACTTCTTTAGCGAATGAACTGCCAACTGTTACAAAACTAATTACAGCTATTGCTAAGAATCTTAATACTGAATTCATAAATTTTTTCCTTCTTTAGAATGATACTAAGTTTCATTCTATATATCTTAATGAGAATGATTATCAATAGCAAATATGACGCACTTTACTGATTTGAGTTTATAAGGAATTTACAAAGCTAATTAATTGATTTACTTGATTTTTATTTAAAGATTTGAACTCTTCTAACACTTTAGAGGCTTCCCCGCCATGCCATAATATAGCCTCCTCAATTGTTCGAGCTCTGCCATCATGTAAAAATCCATATTCTGCAGATACCACAGATGTCAACCCTATTCCCCACAAAGGCGGCGTTCTCCACTCAGAGCCACTGGCATTGAATTCATAAACACCATCAGACAACTGCTCACCCATATCATGCAACAAAAAATCTGAATAAGGGTATATGATTTGATTGGCTAAATTTTGATGCGTACTTTCATTTTTTGTAACAAATCTCTCAGTATGACAAGAATTGCAACCAATTTTAAAAAATATTTCTTTACCTTTAACCACGTTAATATCTTTCGCGTTTCTTCTTACTGGCACACCAAGTTGCGAAGAATAAAAAACCACTAGATCCAATTGATCATTAGAAACTTCATAGCCATCATAGCTTTCGCTATTTCCACTGACTGCATTTTGACAGCTTAATTGCACATCAGTACAGTTAAATGGGTTTTCAAAAAGTTTATTTGATAAACCCATGTCATGAAAAAAGGCATCAGCAGTTTGTTGGTAAACCGTAGGTTGTGATGCTTTCCAACCAAACCGACCAAGGGAATAATCATTTTTTTCATTATGCCAAACAATATTTGCTTTCCCAGATATTCCATCACCGTTTATGTCATTCACATCTGCATTTATTAAAATATCCGTTTCACTAATGTTTTCAATTAAACCTAGACCAATCATTGGTTGTGCGATTCTTGCTGAAAAGTTTGTATCTTGATTGATATCTCCGTAATTAAAATTTCTAATTTTAATTACAGGCTTTCTTAATTCGACTATACGACCATCATTGTAAGATATTGGAACATATTCATAATTAATAACAATGTCCGCTTCTCTTGGAATACTCTCAACTGAGAATTCACTAATTTGATTTCCGTAAATGGGATCTGGTAGATTTTTAATACCATCTGAAATTGAGTCCTGATTTTTTGAAATTTGAATAACAACAGATACAGCGTCATCAGATTCATCTATAGGCAAATGTCCTCGTCCGTCAGAAATATGACATGCTTCGCACGAACGAGCACTGAAAAAAGGCCCTAAACCATCTCTTGCAATATTTTCTGAGAATTTTGTATCTTCCCAAATTCTCTCAAATAAAGCATTTCCTACAAGAAAATTGATTTTTAAATTATCTCCTAAATTTCTTGCAACCAGTGAAAAACTATTTTTATTTTCAACCTCATTTGAGGTTTTGCCACCTGGCAGTAACGGGTCAGAAGATATTGAAGTGCAAATATAAAAAAAAATGTTTGCAAACAGGATTGCTTTAAATAGACGTTTCACAATTTAAGGCTAATTTCTATTCTGCCTCATGTCCACTTTGAATCAGATCATCTATATTTTCATCATCTCCGAATGGTTCTATCTGGCTGTGATCAATTTCTTTTGGTTCTCTAATGTCTAAATTTGGAGGCAGGCGGCTTTCTAAAAGTCCAGCTGCTTTTAATTCTTCAAGTCCAGGTAAATCTGTGACTTGTTCTAACTGGAAGTACTCTAAGAACCTCTCAGTTGTACCATAAATAATGGGCCTTCCTGGTACCTTTTTTCTACCGATTGGCCTCACCCAGTTTAACTCCATAAGAACATCAAGAGTTCCAGGACTAAAATGAACTCCTCTTATGTCTTCAACTTCAGCTCTTGTAACAGGTTGATGATAGGCGATTATTGCCAAAGTCTCAGTAGCAGCCTTTGATAGTTTTCTTTGAACTATTTTTTCTTTTTTCATCATTGGTGCAAGATCGGTGGCAGTTTTAAAGCTCCATTTATTGGCAGTTTTGACCAGATTAACTCCCCTATTTTTATATTGAGCTTCAATTAAATTTAGTAATTTGTTTAAATTTGTGCCCTTTGGCAATCTTGCCTTTAAACTCTCTGCATCAAGGGGTTCATTTGCTGCAAATAGAAGAGCCTCGAGAATTCTAAGATTGTCCATATCCTCAGATGGAAAATTCATGACATTATTTTTTTCTACTTCATCAGACATAATTTATTTAATTAATGAATTCATCGTCCTTTTTATTTTTTAAAAATACTGGTCCAAAAGGAACCAGCTGCTGCACTTCAAGTACCCCTTCTCTTACAAGTTCCATTGCTGCAGCCAGGGTTCCTGCAACACCTGATCTAGCGCTTTTACCAATTGAAAATTCATGTGGTAAAAATTTCTCAAGCCGAGTCCATTCTGGTACATCACCTATCATTCTTTGAAGTCTAACAAGCGCGTCTTCCATTGCAAAAACAGGTGGTCTTTCAATAGTCATCGATGAGTAGGCAGTTCTGTACCTTTGATCTGCATATGATTTTAAAAGATCGTATAAATCCAGATAATATTCAGGCGTTCGTATCAACCTTATGCCTTCAGGCATCCCTCTATTAAAAAAATCAGTACCAAGTTTTGGTAAATTCATTAATTTTTGAGAAACTTGTCGGATCGCTTCAAGTTTCTTGAGTTGAAATTTCAATCTTTCTGCCATTTCTTCAGCACTCAATTCTTCACCTGACTCTTCTCTTGGTATTAACAAATTGGATTTTAAGTAAGCCATCCAAGCTGCCATAACAAGATAGTCAGCCGCCAACTCTAAATTGCGATTACGAACTTTTTCTATAAACTCCAAGTATTGCTCTGTGAGCTGGAGAATGGAAATTTTCATTAAATCTACTTTTTGAGATTTAGCTAATGTTAATAGCAGATCTAGGGGACCTTCAAATTCTCCCAAGTTTACAATCAAATCATCTGGGCTAGTTTGATTAGATGCTTCCTGTTCAGTATAAGTACTTGAAATATCTTCCATTTTTCAATTTTTTGATTCTTTTATTATATAACAGATGATGTTTATATACGATAAAATACATCAAAGCTGCTTTGTTAGATATTCGTAGGCTTTTAAGTTTTCTTCATGTGGGAAATCAGATTTTGTCTCATAGATATTGATAAGATCGTCAGGTATTAAAATAGGCTCAGCTTCATTCTTAATTCTTTCAGCTATCTTATTAATTTCATTGATGTTTCCATTACAATGAAGAACGAGGTCACAGCCGGCATTAAGTGATTTTAAAGCAGCAATATCAACATCATCTGAAATAGCTTTCATTGAAATATCATCAGTCATCAGTAGCCCTCTAAAGCCAATTTTATTTCTTATTATTGTTTCAATAATTTTTTTTGAAAAAGTAACAATATTTTGATCGTCTAAAGACTTAAATAAAATATGTGCTGTCATACCTAATAATGCGTCGGAGTTGTTCTGAAAAGGCTTAAAATCAGTACTCAAAAGTTCATCTTCAATTTCATCTACTTCAGGCATTTCAAAATGACTGTCAACTCTCGCTCGTCCGTGCCCAGGTAAATGTTTAATCACAGAAGCTATGCCGCATTTATTAATTGTTTCAATTACTATCTTGCCTGCTTTAGAGACAGTCCTTTCATTTATCGAAAAAGCTCGATCTCCAATTACACCACTTTCATTTGCTGCTGGTAAATCTAAAACTGGCACTGTGTTTGTGTTAATGCCCAAATCTTTTAAAGTATGAGCTAAAATTTCAGTATTAAGTCTTAATAATTCAAACCCTAAGTCTGCATCCTTCTCAATAATTTGCCCAAAAAAAAGATTTGATTTAAATTTATTAACACCCTTAAAATTTAGTCTTGAAACTCTTCCACCTTCCTGGTCTATCAATATTGGAATATTTTGATGATTAATTTCTTTAAGTTCTTTAATTAAATTTTTTAAATTGTCTTTATTAATACA
Organism: uncultured Pelagibacteraceae bacterium; assembly: GCA_902519835.1. Classification (GTDB taxonomy): domain Bacteria; phylum Pseudomonadota; class Alphaproteobacteria; order Pelagibacterales; family AG-422-B15; genus CACNXQ01. Next base: position 64,010 of record CABYLU010000001.1, on the reverse strand, counting down.
GTTTCTTTCAAATAAAATTATTCCCCAAGGTTTGTAATCTCTAAAAAATTTTATTTCTTCTGTTGTTAATTTTTCGCCAGAAATACCACAAATTAAAGGTAGGTATTTTTTCATTTTATTAAATTAATCTCCAAGATCGTATATATTTAAGTCAGGAGTATCAACGCCTCCCTTGTCTTTTGGTATTATTCTATAATCATTTAAATTGGTTTTTATTTCGATAATCTCTTCTTCTTCTTTTTTAGTGTAAAAATAAATGGCAGTAATAAAAATTGCTAAAATTAAAGAGAAAATTATGAACCTCATTTTTTATTTCATTTCATCTGGCGAGGAAACTCCAAGAATATCAAGTCCAGATTTTATTGTTCTCTGAGTAGCAATCAGTAGTGCCATTCGAGCATAAGTCCTTGGTATATTATCTACATCTATAAATTTCTTACTGTTATCTACTTTTCCCTGACTCCATAAGGAGTGAAATTCTGATGCTAATTCATACAGGTAATATGCAATTCGATGTGGCTCAAATAGAGAAACTGACGTATTAATGATATTACTATAATCCAGGATTTTTTTTAAAAGAGATATTTCAGAAAGATCATTAAGTTCAGAAAAATTACATTCACTAAAATTCTCTAAATTTAATTTAATATTTTGAGAATGAAGATTGTTTAATACGGAAGAAATTCTTGCATGAGCATACTGTACATAAAAAACTGGATTTTCTTTAGACTGTTCAGTTACTTTTTTAAAATCAAACTCTAAGGGTGCTTCATTTTTTCTGTACATCATCATAAATCTTATACTATCACTACCAACTTCTTTCACTAAATCACTTAAGGTAATGAAGTCACCAGATCTTTTTGACATTTTTAATTCCTTGCCATCACTGATAAGTTTTACCATTTGACATAACTTTGCTGTAAATCTTGCTTTGTTATTAGTTAGGGCCTGTATCGAAGCGCTCATTCTCTTAATATATCCGCCATGATCAGCGCCTAATATGTCGATTAAATGTGTTGATCCTCTTAAGTATTTATCATAATGATAGGCAATATCGTTTGCAAAGTAAGTCCACTCACCATCTGATTTTTGTAATGGTCTATCGATTTCATCTCCATATTCAGATGATTTAAATAATAATTGCTTTCTTGGTTCCCAATCTTCAATTTGTTTACCTTTGGGCTTATCTAAAATGCCCTCATAGATTAAATTCATATTTTTGAGTTCATCTATGGTTTTGTCGATTTTACCTTGGGTTATTAATTCTTTTTCTGAAACAAAAATATCCTGATTAATAGATAGTTTACTTAAGTCTTCTTTTATGTTTTCTAATAGTAAATTTACACACTCACCTTTTATTGTTGAAAAGTAATTGTCGTTTTTAAGAATAGATGTACCGTGTTTATCTATTATTTTTTTAGCAACATCGATTAGATATTCACCAGGATAAAATTCATCTGGATAATTTTCTTCGCTTTTGCTATTGATGATTTCTTTTATTCTAATAATTGTAGAGTTTGCAAGAGTATCAATTTGAGTACCTGCATCATTAATGTAATATTCTTTTGTTACATTATGACCGGTGAATTTAAGTAGATTTGATAGTACGTCACCAAAAACCGCTCCTCTACAATGACCAATATGTAAGGGGCCTGTAGGATTCGCAGAAACATATTCGACATTAATATTTTTATTTAAACCAACTTCCTCATTAAAGAGCAAGTTTGTTTCTAGCAACTGACTTAAAAATTTAAACCAAGTATCTTTAGAAATATTAAAATTTAAAAAGCCTGGACCTGCAACTTCCAACATCTCAAAGTCCTCAATTTTCTCTAATGATTTGATGAGAGTTTTAGCTGCCTCTACTGGATTTGCTGATATCTCTTTTGCAAGAACCATACAAATATTTGTACTTAGCTCACCATCAGATTTGTTTTTTGGGTATTCAACTACGAATGAGCTCTTCTCTACAGTTTCATTCGAAACATTGAATATTTTTGAAAATTCTTCTCCGATTATATTCTTTAAATAACCATTTATGTTTCTCATAAGCTAATTAAATTTATTATAAAAATTCTGAGCATAGTTATCAGTCATTCCAGCTATGAAGTCGCATACTGCTCTTGGTTTATCCTCATCAGAAATAATTTTTTTCATATGTTCTTTTATGAATTTTTCATCTTGTTCAATAAATAGTTTGAATAGTGATGATATAATTTGATGGGCGTTACTGGTCATTGCTTTTACTTTATCATGATTATACATTTTCATTGATAGGAAAGATCTAATATACTTTACTTCTTCTTTTGTTTTATCTGAAAAGTCAGCAATTTTTTCATTATTAAGCCTGACATCTTCATTGCATCTTACTTTTGATTTTTTAACTTTCTCACTGATTGTATTAATTACATCAGTAATCATAATTGAGGTTGATTTTCTTGTTATTTCATTATTTATACGCTGCATATCGTAAGAGTTATAATTTTTCGGAAAATTTTTAATAATTGCACCAATCATTGGCAATTCAACCAGATCATCATAAGAAAAAAAACCTGCTCTAAGTCCGTCATCTAAATCATGATTATTGTATGCAATGTCATCCGCTATTGAAGCTATCTGCGCTTCAATTGATGAAAACTCATTCAACTTTAAGTCAAACTCTTTATCGAGGGCTTCTATGGTTTTTGGAACATCTTTTGTCATCGGCCCATTATGTTTTACAAGTCCTTCAAGTGTTTCCCACGTTAAGTTTAAGCCTTCAAAATCAAAATACTTTTTTTCTAGCAAATGCACAATTCTAATTGCCTGATCATTATGGTCAAAACCCTCATGAGAAACCATGCATTCCGAAAGAGCATCTTCTCCAGCATGTCCAAATGGCGGATGACCAATATCATGACTTAAGGATAATGTTTCAGTTAGATCTTCATTGAGATTGAATATTTTACTTATTGACCTAGCAATTTGTGACACTTCTAGCGAATGTGTTAATCTTGTCCTGTAATGATCTCCTTCATTTGAAACAAATACCTGTGTCTTGTGTTTAAGCCGTCTGAAGGCAGCAGAATGTAGAATTCGATCACGATCCCGTTGGAACTCTGATCTAGTTTGACTGTAATTCTCTTTATACAGCCTACCTTTCGAAGTTTCTTGATTGGTTGAAATAAAAGATAAATCTTCAGAAATCATCACTAAATAGAATTGGTAACATAAATTTTTATTGTACAATAAACTCATTACTTTAAGAATCTTAAAATAACAATAAAAGAATACGGATGGTAAAAATAGTAAGTTGGAATGTAAATTCAATAAGGGTTCGTTTACCTCATTTAATTGAATTAGATAGATCAGTTAAACCAGATATAGTCATGCTTCAGGAAACTAAATCAACTGATGAAAACTTTCCAGAAGAAGAAATTTCTTCACTTGGGTACCAAATAATTAAAAAGGGTCAAAAATCATATAATGGAGTGGCGATTTTATCAAAAGCCCCAATAAAAAAAATTACAGATACTTTGCCGGGAAACAAAGAAGATGTTCAAGCAAGATTTATTGATGCACAGGTACAAGTCGAAAATCCTTTTAATATTGTCTCTTTGTATCTCCCTAATGGCAATCCTATTGATACTGACAAATTTCCTTACAAATTAGATTGGATGAGGAGATTTAAAAAGTATGCCCAAAATAAAATAGAAAACCATGAAACAGTTATATTTGGAGGGGATTACAATATTATACCAGGTTCTGATGACGCGGTTGATATTAATAAGTGGAAAAATGACGCTTTGCATCATCCAGACTCTATAAAAATTTACAGAGAAATCATAAATTTAGGTCTGTCTGATGTGCTAAGAATTTATAATTCTAAACCCTATGAGTTCACATACTGGGACTATTCAAGGGGGTCATGGGAAAAAGACAATGGTCTTCGAATTGATCATTTTCTTGCAACACCAAGTGCTGTTGATCGAATAACTGACTGTCAAATAGAAAAACAATTTAGAGGTCTTGAAAGACCTTCTGATCATGTTCCAATCTGGTTTGAAATTAAATAGATTACTTTGGGTTTCTTGCAATAATATTTATTAGCTCATAAACAATTGTTGCTGCAGCGGTTGATGTTAGTTCTGCGTGATCATAGGCTGGAGCGACTTCGACAACGTCTGCTGAAACAAGCTGCGAACCTGCCAATCCTCTTAATACATTTAAAATTTCTCTTGTGGTCATTCCCGCAACTTCTGGAGTTCCCGTTCCAGGAGCATGAGCTGGATCTAAAACATCAATATCTATGGATATATATAATGGATTATTGCCAATTCTATCTTTTATTCTTTTAACAATTTGATCAATTGTGTTTGTTTGGAATTCGTCGCAGTGAATTGTTTTAAAACCTAATTCACGATCATTTTTTAAATCATTTGTACTGTATAGAGGGCCACGAATTCCAATATGCATTGATGCATCATCCAAAAATAACTTTTCTTCTCTTGCTCTTCTAAATGGTGTACCGTGCGTAAAAGGAGCTCCGAAGTACGTGTCCCAAGTATCCAAGTGAGCGTCAAAGTGGACTAAGGCAACCGGACCTCCAACCTTTTTATTAATTGATCTGAGTAATGGCAATGCAATTGTGTGGTCACCGCCAATAGTTACAATACTTCCAACTTTTTGGAGCAGCTCAGTAGATCCTTTTTCAATTTGCTTAATTGCTTCGTCAATATCAAAGGGATTACAGGCTATGTCCCCAGCATCAGCTACCTGTTGAACTTTGAAAGGTTCAACATCATAATTTGGATGATAATTCGTTCTTAGTTGTCGAGAGGCTTGTCTTACACTTTGAGGACCAAATCTAGCCCCAGGACGATAACTCGTACCCGCATCAAATGGTACGCCTATAATTGCTACATCACAATCTTCAACATCTCTCAGCTCGGGAAGACGTGCAAATGTAGATGGGCCAGCATACCTAGGAACAACTGTTCCGCTTACTGGTTGAATTGGTTCTTTTTTATCGCTCATAATCTATTAATCAAATCCTCCAAAATCTTGGAATAATGACGGGTCTCCAAATATATCTCCATAATCCTGATTGCCACCTAAGGACCCTCCAGAAAGCTCTTCATCAGTAAGTTCATTAGACTCTAAAGTTTGCAATTGTTCAAGAAATTTGGATTTTTTCTCCTTATCAGCAGCATCAATACATGATTGTCCGTATAGATCATTTTTCACTATTTGGGTAGCTCCATAGGTAGCAAAGACCACTATTAACAATATAGCGGTAATTCCCTTTGGAATTTTAAAACCAGCTTTATATTTTTTATTAATTCTATTGTCTGCTGCTTTTTCTTTTACAAACTTTTCCTGTGATTCTGCATATCGTTTTTCTGCTCTTCTTCGTAAAACCTCATAGGTAACTGCAGCTATAATCGTTAACGCTATTATTGTTAAAGCTAATGCGCTCAATGCAGGACTTATTCCCAGCCTTACTTTTGATGCAATTACAGTTGTTAATGTTTGATCCGATAAAATGCTAAATACAGTCGTGTTATAATTTTCAAATGAAAATAAAAAAGCAATTACTGCAGCCGATGCTATTGCGGGGCTTAAGTAAGGAACTAAAATTTTAAAAAATACTTGAGTTTGCGACGCTCCAAGGTCTAAAGCTGCCTCTTCTTGAGTCTGATCAAATCTTTGAAGTCTTGCAACAAATATTAAAAAACAATAAGTAGATATAAAACAGGTTTGAGCCAAAATTGTTAGAAATATTCCGTTTCTTCCAATATCTGCAATGAACCCCTCTCCTCCTAAGCCTGCTATTCGGTCCCATAAAACGACTGTTGAAATACCAATTATCACACCAGGAAATAAAACGGGCATAATCGAAATTGAGTAATAAATATCCCTCAACTGCGAACGCACTTGAGTTAATACTATTGCTGCGGCCATTCCAATTGGTACGGAGAGAGTTACAACTCCTGCTCCTATAATCAAACTGCTAATAATACCATCGTGAAGTCTCCAGTCAGATAAAAGCCCTGCCAGATGTTGTCCATCGTAAGCAATTTTACCTTCATTAAACCATCTAAAGCTAAAACATTCCCAAGGTGTGATCGAAGGAAATTCTGCCGAGTTGAATGCTGTAATGCTCATGATGATTAAAGGCCCAAATAAGTATGCAAAAAATATAAAAATATATATTCCCATCATGAAATTTATAAAATAGCTCGGTCTCACTTAATAATTTCTCCAATCCTAACTTTAAATATTCGCATCATTGTGAGTACGAAAATAACAGAAACAATTAACAAAATGATTGAATAAGCTGATCCCCGTGACCAATTGTCATTCATATTAAACCACTGATATATCAATTGAGGAAACCATAAAGTATTAGGGCTACTTAAAACAACTGGCGTTGCTAGTGCTCCAACAGTTAACATAAAAACCATTGTACAGCCAGATACAATGCCTGGTTTAGCATGAGGAATAACTATTCTCCAATGCGTTCTAAAAGATGAGGAACCTAAATCTTTTGCTGCCTCGATTTGATTAATGTCCAAACTTTCGATTGCATTATAGAGAGGGAACATCATCAGCAAAATATAGGCGTATATTAAGCCGGTATATAAACCGATATCATAAGTAATAAATAGGATTCCTTGATCAAGTATTCCAACCCCAGTCAAGAAATTGTTAATTACACCTTCGTTTGCAAACAAAATCCTCAATGCGAATGATCTAAGCAATTCATTAATCCAGAAAGGAATAATCAGAGAAACAATAAGAAGTCTAGCGGTACTAGGGTTTGCAATTTTCGCTATATAAAATGCTATAGGATAGCAAAATAATAGATTTGCAATTGTAACAAGCATTGAAACAAAAATAGTTCTTCCAAATACACCTAAATCAACAAAGTTAAAAGCATCAGTAGCTGTCTTAGATCCAAATATAAAGTGGCTATAGTGTTCAAAAGTATAATAGTCTTCAGGTCCACCTCTTGCTAAAGGAGGGACGTTGGTTCTAAATGATAAATCCAACATATAAAATTGTGGAATTATAACTAAGAAAACAAACCAAAATATTATTGCTACTAAAAAATATATCGCAACTGCCTTACCGTTTTTCTTAAAAAATGGTTGAGTAAATAAAAAATTGTTCATGACTTAATCTATAGCTAGAGATGCTTTAGGTAATATTACTGATTTTGAAGACTCAAAACCTAGCACGATTGACGATCCTGAAGTTATAGAGGATGTATCTATGGCGTTTGGTACTGAAAATTTGATTTTTGCTCCCGATTTAAGGCTTGCGTAAAAATTTTTTAAATTACCTTCAAATTCAAAGCTTTCAATATTCACATCAATTTTATTATCAAAGTTGTCGCCATCTCTTGGTATAAACAAAGACTCAGGTCTAACAAATGCAATTGACTCATCTCCAATATTTAACTTTTTGCTTTCATTCATCGTTGCTAAATATTGCCCATCAGCAGTTTCAATTTTAGCTTTATCTCCCTCAATACCTGTAACTTTTCCATATAAAGGATTATTCTCACCAACGAATGTTGCAACAAATGGTGTTAATGGATTGTTATAAACTTCGTCGCATTTTCCAATTTGCTCGAGCTCTCCTTCATTCATGACCGCTATTCGATCAGACATTGTTAAGGCTTCTCCTTGATCGTGCGTAATATAAATGAATGTAATATTTACTCTTTTTTGTATTTCTCTAAGTTCGGTTCTCATTCTTTGACGAAGTTTTAAATCCAAGGCAGACAATGGTTCATCTAAAAGAAGAACTTTTGGCTCAACAGCTAAAGCTCTTGCAATGGCTACTCTTTGCTTTTGACCTCCAGAGAGTTGATGAACTTTTTTATCTCCTTGTCCCTCTAAGGCTATTAATTCCAAAAGTTCATCCGCTCTTTTTTTTCTTTCTTCTTTTGATACGCCCCTTACTTCAAGGGAAAATGCAATATTTTCTGATACACTCATGAGAGGAAACAGAGCTAAGTTTTGAAATATTAACGCGGTTGGTCTTTTATTTGGACCAATTCCAGACATATCTTTATTGTCAATAAGCACTTTACCTTCAGAAGGTTCTTGAAATCCAGATATAGCCCTTAACAGAGTAGTCTTTCCACAGCCTGAAGGTCCTAAGAAGCTGAAGAACTCACCTCCATTTACTTTTACGTTGACATTCTTGGCAGCATAAAAACTGCCAAATGTTACTGAAACATCACTTAACTCTACATCTGCGCTCATTGTTACAAATTATAATGATTTAACTAAAAAACACGATTAAATAAAAACGCCCAAGACAATGCCTTGGGCGCTCTTAATAATTAATCCTAGAGAACTAATTACGCTGTTTCAAATTTGTTAGCGTATTCAGCTCTTGCATCAGCATACCATGGCGGTTCTGGTGGCCAAGGATTTAACTTGGTCGAAGTATCCCCCGGGTATATTGCTTTTGCTAAAGCTTTAGTTTCATCTGAGTAAAAGTCTGAAGCTCCATTAACAGCTGAGTTATAACCGATTTCATTCACAGTTTGACCACCTGTTTCTGGTGTAAAACTGTAATTGATTAACTCATAAGCTTCATCAATGTTTTCAGCTTTTGCAGACATTGTTATGCCATCGATCCATGCCAACGCGCCCTCATCGGTAGTTTGGTACGCAACCGGTTCTCCAGCTTTCATCATTGCTGCTATAGGGCCATCCCAAGTTTGTCCAACGACAACACCATCAGATGTGAATCCTTGTTTTTGTGGATCGGCACCAGACCAGAATTTCACAAGATTTCCTTTCTTGGAAATACAATATTCAGTAATTGTTTCCCAATTCTTTCTCATTGTGTCTTCATCGTTATAAGAAGACCAGAAATCCATTTTGCCTTGATGATGCATCCAAATACCACATCCAGTCATCATTGAGTATGTTCTACCCATCATGAATGCGCCATCTATTCCAGGATTAGGTTCCCAAATATCTCCAAAGCTTGGAAGTCCATCGGGTTGCCATTTGTCAGTTCTCCAAGATATTGACTCAGTACCCCAAAGTTGTGGAACCCAGTGAGATCCTTTTCCACCAAAATTCCAGTCACGCTCACCGACAGCTAGCATTCCTGGATTGACAGCACTTGTGTTTATTCGATTCATATCAAATGGGGCAAGTACGCCAAGGTCAGCCCATTGCAAAGCTCTCATATTAGTTGGACTTGCAAGGTCATAACCGGCTCCACCACCAGCTTTCATTTTTGATATAATTTCACCGTTATCACCTATTTTAGTATGGTTAACAGTAATTCCAGTTTTTGCTTTGAAATCTGCAACTACTGAGTCCGGCAAATATTCGCCCCACATTAAAACATTAACAACGGGAGCAGCAAAAGCATTTGGAATATACCAAGGTCCGATAGCTGCTGCTGCACCAGTTGCAGCTGCGCCTTTCAGGACTGATCTTCTTGAAACTTTTGCAGCCTTAAGAGTTTTATTAATTTTCTTCACGGCTACTCCTCATTTAATTTATTTGTTTAATTAATAAAAATTTTCATACATATAGAGGTAGCTGTAAAGAATAAAGTGAAAGAAATTTGATAAGTTAATAAAACTTCTTTAAATAAATCTTTATCTAAATACATGATAAATATACATAAAAATTAACCATAAATAGATACTTTAGATTTATCCTATAAAGTATTGATAAAAATGATTATTATTTTTATTTTTTAGCTCAGTTATTTCTTGGCTAAATTATTGTTATAAATAGACTTTTTGTATGATTTTAACAACTACAATTGGCGCTTATCCTAAACCAGATTTCTTAGATTTACCTGATTGGTTCAAAGATGAAAAAGGAACAGATGCTGAATACCCAACATCTAAGTGGGAACAGGCAAGACAAAAAATTGGAGAAGAATATGAGTTTCAAATAAAACTTGCCTCACAGAGTATTATTAAAGATCAAATTGAGTGCGGGATTGATATTATTACAGACGGTGAAGTGAGACGAGAAAATTATATTCATTATCATTGTAGGCATCTTAGTGGGATCAATTTTCAAAAACTAACAAAGAAAACAGCGAGAACAGGCAATTATGATTGTTGGCTTCCAACAATCACAAATAAAGTTGAATTCAATGGATCGTTTTTAAATAAAGAATACGAATTGAATCAGTCAATATCAAAAAACCCTATTAAAGTTACAATACCTGGACCATTGACTATCACAGATACGATTGCTGATGAATTTTATAATGATCATAAAATGTTAGGAGTAGATTTAGGAGAGGCAATAAATAAAGAAATAAAGTCATTAGTCAATTCTGGCTGTAAATATATACAAGTAGACGAACCTTTATTTGCAAGAAAATCAAAAGAGGCAATCGAATTTGGAATAGATAATCTTGAAAGATGTTTTCATGGAGTTACAGACTGTGAAAAGATTACTCATATATGTTGTGGATATCCAGATAAAATTGATGCAGATGATTATCCTAAAGCGCCGTTAATAAGTTATTTTGAAATTGCAGATGCCCTAGAGAATAGTCTGATTGATACCATATCTATTGAAGATGCTCATAGACACAATGATTTAAAACTACTTGAGTTGTATAAATCAAAAAAAATCATATTTGGGCTAATAAAGGTTGCCTCAAGTGAAGTAGAAGAAATTGATGTGATAAGGGATAGATTGCTTTCCTGTCTAAACCATATTGATAAAGAGAGACTTATAGCAGCTCCTGATTGTGGTCTTGGATATTTGAGTAGAGATATGGCAATGCTTAAATTAAAAAACCTGTCAAAGGCCGCAAAAAGTATTTAAGCAACTAAATCTTCAGGGTTTGTAAAAGTGATGTTCAGATCTCTTGCTACATCTGCTTGAGTGCATTTATTTTTTATAACATTTAGTCCATTCATAAAATTCCTGTCATCAGATAATGCTTTTTTTAACCCTTCTCTCGCTAATTTTTTTACGAATGGAAGTGTAGCTTGATTTAGAGAGATGGTAGATGTACGGGGAACGCACCCAGGCATATTGGTTACACAGTAATGTACCACATCATGTTTAATATAAACCGGGTCTGCGTGAGTAGTAGGCTTGCTGGTTTCAATGCACCCACCTTGATCTATTGCGACATCCACGATAGCTGCCCCTTTTTTCATCTGAGAAACTAGTTCATCAGATACTAATTTGGGGGCACTAGAGCCTGGGATCAGCACACCTCCTATTAGTAAGTCACAGTTTTTAACTTCTTCAGCTATAGTTTCAGGTGTTGATATTGATGTATTGACTTCATCATTAAAATAATTTTTTAATTCATTGAGCCTTGCTTCAGATTGATCAATAAGCGTTACATCTGATTTCATTCCATGGGCAATAAGAGCGGCATTAAACCCTACCACTCCACATCCAATAATTACAACTTTAGCTGGCGGTGCTCCTGTTGCTCCAGATAATAACACGCCTCTTCCTTTGTTTGTCATTTCAAGAGCTCTGGCTCCTGCTTGAATTGAAATTCTACCGGCTACTTCACTCATTGGAGCTAGTAATGGAAGCCTTCCATTGTTATCAGTTATAGTTTCGTAAGCTATACATGTTGCGCCAGAATTCATTAATCCTTCTGTCAATGCCTTACTTGCAGCAAGGTGTAAATATGTGAATAGCAGCTGGCCATCTTTCAACTTTTTTATTTCATCATCTTGAGGTTCTTTAACTTTAATAATCAATTCAGCGCGATCGAAAATATCTTGCGCATTTTCAAAAACTGTTGCCCCAACATCCTTATAATTTTGATCGTCAAAACCTGAACCTTGACCAGCTGTTCTTTCAATGATTACTTCATTACCATCATCAATAAGTTCCTTTACACTTTCAGGAGTTAGGCCTACTCTATTTTCTTGCGGCTTAATTTCTTTAGGAACACCGATCAACATATATGACTAATTTTTATACTATTTATTAAATATTCAAAAGAGGAAAGCGCTCATTATGGGTAAAAAATGGCTAAACATTGTTTATAAGGAAAAGAATTCAACCCGCCTAAAAAAACATTATAGGGAATGGGCTGACGGTTATGACAGTGACTTAAAAGACTGGGGCTACGCTTACCCAAGTAAAGTTAAACAGATTCTAGAAAAGTATATAACTGTAAAGAAAGGCTCAAAAATTCTTGATGCAGGGTGTGGTACTGGCTATGTCGCTGAAGTTTTGAAAGCTCTTCGTTACAATAATATCGTAGGGATAGATTATTCAAAAGATATGTTAAGAGTAGCTCGCTCTAAAAAAATATATAAAAAACTAGTTTGCGAGTCGTTAAGCAAAAAAACAAGTTTAAAAGGAAATCAATTTGATTTAGTTATATGCACAGGTGTTTTGACGTCAGGTCATGTTGGACCGTCATCTATCAAGGAGTTAATTAGATTAACAAAGCCTGGGGGTTATCTCATACTCTCTATTTCAGAAAAAATTTTCTCAAAACTTGGATTTCAGCGTGAATTAGAAAAAAGATCGAATGAGTACAATTATATCAAATTATCAAAACCTTTTATTGCTTTACCTAACCACAAAGATAGTGCAAGGTCGCGAATGCACACTCTTCAAAGAGTTTAACCGTGTTGCTCTTGGCTCATGTCATCAGGATTGATGCCTGCAACTTCAACTGGTTTTTTCATTGCATCTCGTCTGAAAGGTTCTCCAAGTTCTTGATTTAAAATAACCTCAATAAAAGTTGTAACTCCGTTTGACTGTTCTTCACACGCAGTTCTGAGTGAATTTGTCAACTCATCCATGGTTTTTACTATAACACCCTTCAATCCACAGCCTTCTGCAACTTTTGCGTAGCTTAATTCTGGATCTAGTTCAGTACCAACGAAATTATTGTCATACCATAATATCGAATTTCTTTTTTCGGCGCCCCACTGATAGTTTCTAAATATCACCATTGTAATTGCAGGCCATTCTTCCCTAGCGCAAGATGTCATTTCATTCATGCTTATCCCAAAAGCTCCATCTCCAGCGAAACCAACAACAGGAATATTTGGACAGCCTATTTTAGCTCCTAAAACTGAAGGGAAACCATAACCGCAAGGCCCAAAAAGACCAGGAGCTAAATATTTTCTACCTTCTTCAAATGTTGGATAAGCATTTCCAATTGCACAGTTATTGCCTATGTCGGATGAAATTATTGCATTTTTTGGCAAGCCATTCTGTATTGCCCTCCAAGCCATGCGAGGAGACATGCGATCTGCATCCCTGACTCTAGCTTCCTCATTCCATGATGTTCCAGGATCGTCATCTTCATGGTCCATACTACTCAGTGTTTGTAACCAAGCAGATTTGGTTTGATGAATTAGAGCTTTTCTCTCATCTCTATTTTTGTTTCCCGCTTCAGGAGAAAGACTATTTAATAATTGCTGAGCAACTTGTTTTGCATCACCGCATATACCTACTGAAACTTTTTTTGTTAATCCAATTCTATCAGAATTTATATCAACCTGAATAATAGCTGCATCTTTTGGCCAATAATCTATTCCATAGCCAGGTAATGTTGAAAATGGGTTAAGTCTAGTCCCTAATGCAAGAACAACGTCTGCTTTAGAAATTAACTCCATAGCAGCTTTTGAGCCGTTATAACCTAAAGGCCCCACTGCAAGTGGATGACTGCCTGGAAAACTATCATTGTGTTGATAGCCTGAAGCAACAGGTGAATCTAATTTTTCAGCTAAAGCTTTGCAGTCATTGATTGCATCAGCTAAGACCACCCCAGCTCCTGATAATATTACTGGAAAGTCAGCATTAGATAAAAGTTTTGCAGCTTCTTTTATTGCTTCGCTTCCTCCAGATGGTCTCTCAAATTTTATTATTGGCGGCAACTCGATATCTATAACTTGTGTCCACATGTCGCGAGGAATATTTATTTGTGCTGGCGCGGAACCTTTGAATGCTTTTGAAATTACTCGATTTAGTACTTCTGCAACTCTAGTAGGATCTCTCACTTCCTCCTGGTAGCAAACCATATCTTTAAACAATGCCATTTGTTCTACTTCTTGAAAGCCACCTTGTCCTATAGTTTTATTAGCCGCTTGTGGAGTAACCAGAAGCATTGGAGTGTGATTCCAGTATGCAGTTTTTATTGGCGTAACAAAGTTCGTAATGCCCGGGCCATTTTGTGCAATGCACATAGACATTTTTCCTGTCGCTCTTGTATAGCCGTCTGCGATTATACCGCCATTATTTTCATGAGCTACATCCCAGAAAGTAATGCCTGCTTTTGGAAATAAATCGGAAATTGGCATGAATGCAGATCCAATTATTCCAAATGCGTGCTGTATTCCGTGTTTTTGTAAAACTTTAACGAATGCTTCTTCTGTGGTCATTTTAGTCATAACAATACTTTCTATACTAATATTTTTTCTCTGCCTGGATCATAAAAACAATTTATTGACCCCTCTGCAGAATATTTAGTTTCTGCAACTTCAATTTCAAATTTTTGATGACTCATCATTTCTTCAATAGAGTAGCTGTCATTGTTTGAAATGTAACCCATGCCCAATGATTTGTCTAAATAGAAACCATACATACCTGAAGAAATTTCACCAACAATCTTACCGTCAAAATAGATTGGCTCATTGTGATAAATTAATAAGTCATTGTTAGATAATGCAAAATTTACTTTTCTTTTACTGAGACCAGATTTCTTCTTTTCTTCAAGTGCTGCCTGTCCTAAAAAAGGATTCTTTTTATTAAGATTTACACAAAATCCAACACCCGCTTCAAAAGGGTTTTCCTCAACTCCAATATCATGCCCCCAATGAAGATATCCTTTCTCCATTCTCAGTGAATTTAGTGCATGATAGCCTGCAAGTTTTACTGGGCTCTTTCCATTTTTTGCATAAACAACATCGAATACTTTTTCCAAATTATTATAAGGAATGTATATTTCAAAACCCAGCTCGCCTACATATGTTATTCTATGAAGCCTACATTCAGTGCCGCCAAGATTTATTTTCTTAGAAAATCCAAACGGTAATGTTTCATTTGAAATATCCTCATTACATATTCTTTGAAGGTGCTCCCTTGAGTTGGGTCCCATTATTGAAAGACAGCCATATTTTTTCGTAACGTCAATAATTTCTATATTTTTAAATTTTTTTGAATGAGATAATAACCAGTAATAGTCTTTATTATGTGCAGTTGGACCTGTAACAAACATATATTCATTTTCACTTATTCTCGTAAAAGTAATGTCACCTTCTGTTCCAGCTTCGTCATTTAACATTTGTGTGTATATAATTCGCCCAACTGGTACATTCATCTCACTTACACACATATAATTTAAAAAATTAACTACATCATCTCCTCGAATAATAAACTTAGAAAAAGATGTAAGTTCAAATAGTCCAATATCATTTCTTACAGCAACACATTCGCTCCTTACATTTTCAAACCAATTTTGTTTATGATACGAGTATTGATATTGAGGTCTTTGACCATTATTAGTAAACCAATTTGGCCTTTCCCATCCAGCCGCTTCTCCAAAGCAAGCTCCTTCTTTTTCAAGTTGGGCGTAAAGTGGTGATTTAATTTTGTTTCTAGAAGTTTCAAATTGATAGTAGGGCCAATGTACAGCGTACAAGAGCCCAAGCGTTTCAGAGCTTCTTTCTCTTAGATATTCATCATCATCTTGAAAATCTAATATTCTAGCGACATCTACATCCCACAAATCAATCTTACTTTTGTCATTTATGATCCAATCAGCCATAACTTTGCCAACTCCTCCAGCAGATTGTATTCCTATTGAATTGAAGCCAGTTGAAACAAATATATTTTCTTTGTAAGGAACTTTGCCTAAATAATACCTATCATCAGGTGTGAAGCTTTCAGGTCCATTAAAATATGTTTTAATGCCAAGCTCATTCAATATTGGAAGCCTATCCATTGCTTCCATTAAAATAGGTCCGAAATGATCAAGATCGTTTGGCAAACTATCAAATTCGAAATCTTCAGGAATACCGTTCATGCCCCAAGGTTTTGCTTTCTTTTCAAAGGCGCCTATTAAAAGTTTTCCAGCGTCTTCCTTCACATAAATATAGGCATCTGGGTTTCTTAAGATGGGTAAATTTTTTGGTATATCTTCTGAATATTCAGTTACAGCGTAAAAATGTTCACATGCATGCAGAGGAATATTTACCCCGCACATTTTACCTACTTCCCTACTCCACATTCCAGCAGATATAACAATCTTATCACATGTAATATCACCTAGTTCTGTAATAACTTTTGTGACCTTGTCACCTTCTTGTTCGATTGAAATGACTTTGTTATTTTCAATAATGTTTGCACCCATTCTTCTTGCTTCTTTTGCAAGGCACATTGTAATGTCTACCGGGTTAATTTGACCGTCCTGAGGCAAAAACCAAGCTCCTTTTACATGCTTTGTATCGAGAAGTGGGTATTTCTCTTTTACTTCATCAATTGAAATTTCATTTATTTCCAATCCATAACTTCGACCCATTGACGCGCCTCTGCTCATTTCTTGATAACGTCCCTCATTTTCAGCAATAGAAACTGAACCATTTATCAAAAATCCAGCTGATAGATCTTCTTTCTGGTTAAGCTTATGATAAAGCTCCGTTGAATACTTAGCCATTTTAGTAAGATTTTTTGTTGCCCTTAATTGTCCAACCAATCCAGCTGCATGCCAAGTTGTGCCACAAGTTAAGCTTTTTCTCTCAACCAATGTGACCTGAACATTTCTCTCAGCAAGGTGATATGCAATGCTTGTACCAGCAATACCCCCTCCAATAATAACAACCTCTGTGTGTGAAGGAAGCTTTGACATACAAGATGCTAGTATTTTACTAAGACCTCTTTAATTCTTTGAAGCATTTCATCTATATGTTTTTCTTCAGCAATTAATGCAGGGGCAACTATACCAGCATCCCCGGTAAATTTTATGTGAACACCATTAGCAAATGTTTTCTTTTGGGCATCATATCCTCTCACACCAGGATTTTTATCAACTGCTAGATCAAAAGCAGCCATCATTCCATCAGCTCTTACATCTGTAACAATTGGTATATCCTGAAATGCGTCAAAAACTGCATCTATGAAGTACGGTGACATCTTTTCTGCTCTTGCAAACACATCTTCTTTCTCATATACATCCAAAGTAGCAAGAGAAGCTGCTACACAGGCTGGATGACCTGAGTAAGTATATCCGTGAAAAAACTCTACTCCGTGCTCTGGTCCATTATCAACAATCGCATTGTAAATTTTATCTGAAACACCAACTGCCCCCATAGGCTGCGCTCCATTAGTAATGGCCTTTGCCATAGTAATCATATCAGGTTGAACATTGTATTTTACAGCCCCAAATGATTTTCCTGTTCTGCCAAAACCAGTGATTACTTCGTCAAAAACAAGAACAATTCCGTATTTATCACAAATTTCTCTCAGTCTTTCTAAATATCCGATAGGGGGAACAATGGTACCTGTTGAGCCAGCAATGGGTTCAACGAAACACCCAGCAATAGACTCGGGACCATACATTTCTACAAACCTTTGAAGATCCTCTGCAAGATGAGCTCCATGTTGCGGCTGACCTTTTGTATATTTATTTTCTTCTAACCAAGTGTGTCTTAAATGAATAACTCCTGGCATTGTTGCAGTAAATATCTCACGGTTTTTAATCATGCCACTTAAAGAGGTTCCTCCGATATTTACACCATGGTATGCACGCTCTCTTGATACAAATCTTACACGTTGCGATTGGCCAATTGCGTGCTGATATGCCTGAATTATTTTAATTGCAGAGTCAATTGCGGTAGATCCACAAATTGTGAAGAATACATTGTTTAAATCACCCGGTAGAAGATTTGCTACTTTTTCAGCTAATGCAAAAGCAGGTAAATGAGAAACTTGGAAGCTGGGAGAGTAATCTAATTTTAACAATTGCTGATGAACAGCTTCAGCTATTTCTTTTCTGCCATGTCCCAATGGAACACAAAATAAACCGGATGAAGCATCTATTACCTGGTCACCTTTATGATTCCAGTAGTATACTCCCTCACCTCGATCTAATAATCTTGGGTCCTTCTTAAAGTCTTTATTTGCAGTGAAAGGTAAAAAATAGTTTTCCAAAGAATTAGTCGTAGGTGTAGTATTTGCCATATAGATCCTCTCAAATCAGTAAAAGTTATAAGTATTATAGTAGTCTTATTTATGCCGCTTGACTAGAGCTACCGCTCTTGTGGAAACTCTCATTTTTAGCTGCCATATCACGAAGCATTTTGCATGGAGTAAATCTTTCTCCATATTTTTGTGCAAGTTTATCAGCTTCAGCCACAAATTCTTTAACACCAACCATATCTATGAAGGATAGTGGACCTCCAGTCCATGGCGCCATTCCCCAACCGAGTATTGCCCCAATGTCCGCATCTCTTACATCAGTTAGCACGTTTTCTTCATAGCATTTAGCTGTTTCAAGTGCTTGAATATAAAGAAACCTTTTCTTTAATTCCTCAACATCAGGTTGATCGTCACTTTCTTTGCATAAGTTAGACAGTTCAGGCCATAGGTATTTTTTTCCACTTTCAGGATACTCGTAAAAACCTTTATTGTTTTTCTTTCCAAACCTACCTTGCTTTTCAACCATTTCTTCCATAATTGAATACATTGGAGTTATTGGAAATTCTTTGCCTTCAGCTTCAAAGTCCTTTTTCGTTTGAGTTGTAACTTTCCAAGCTAAATCTAACGCTACAGCATCAGAAAGAGCCAGAGGAGCCATTGGCATGCCTGTCATCTTACCAGCATTTTCAATTAGAGCAGGCTTTATACCCTCTGCTAACATTGCAACACCCTCACCGGTGTATGTACCAAATACACGACTTGTATAAAAACCTCGACTGTCGTTTACAACTATTGGGGTTTTTCTAATTTTTTGAACGTAATCCATAGTTTTTGCCAGTGTTTCCTGAGAAGTTTCTTTTCCCATGATAATCTCAACTAAAGGCATTCTCTCTACTGGTGAAAAATAATGTATACCTATGAAGTTTGCAGGTCGGCTAGAATTTTGAGCTAAACCTGTAATTGGCAAAGTAGATGTATTAGAACCAAATACAGCAGTTTCTGATATTTGCGCTTCTGCTTTAGCGGTTACATCTGCTTTTATGTCCCTATTTTCGAATACTGCCTCAACAATAAGATCTGCACCCTTTAAAAGAGAGTAATCAGTTGTAGGTGTAATGAGACTTAATAGCTTCTCTTTTTTTTCTTCAGTGGTTTTTTTCTTACTTAATTGTTTATCTAAAATCTTTGTAGAATATTCTTTTCCTTTTTCTGCTGCAGCTTGATCCATATCAATTAATACAACTTCAATGCCTGCTTTAGCAGTAACATATGCAATTCCTGCACCCATCAAACCTGCTCCAAGAATTCCAATCTTTTTAACATCATATTTATCAAAATCTTTTGGTCTTCTTGCGCCTTTGCTCAAAGCTTGCATATTTACAAAAAGACTTCGAACCATATTTTGAGATCTAGGATCCATTACAACTTTTGTAAAATAACGCGCTTCAATTCTCAGTGCTGCATCAATCGGTACCTGAACGCCTTCATAAACAGAAGAAAGGATTGCAGTTTGTGCAGGATAGTTATTATAAGAATTTTTTCTCAATGAAGATGATGCCGCAGCCCAAATCATTGCGCCTTTTGGGGTATAAGGAAGGCCCCCCGGAAACCTAAAACCTTTTTCGTCCCATGGTTGAACCGATTTTCCGCCATCCACAATATATTTTTTTGCTGCATTAATTAAGTTATCTGCGTCTGTGACTTCGTTAATAAGGCCAACACTTAGAGCTTTTTTTGGAGTAAACGGAGTACCTGCTAGTAGAAAGCCCATTATCTCTTGAGTTACTCCGGCAAGTCTAGGAACTCTTTGAGTTCCACCTGCACCAGGTATCAAACCAACTTTCGCTTCAGGTTGTCCAATCTGAATTTTATCATTATCTATCGCTACACGATAGTGACAGGCGAGACATATTTCAAACCCACCACCTAAAGCATGACCGTTTATCGCAGCTACGAATGGCTTGCCAGATGTTTCCATGCTTCTGAACAATAGCTGCATGTCCATGTTGCCATTATAAATTTTTTCTGCAGCTTTAACTTTATCTTCTTGAACGCTATCAAAACCAAAAACTTCAGATGAAGTTAAATCTGCGCCAGCTATGAATGCATCTTTTGCACTTCTGAGAACAATACCCTTGACAGACTCATCTGAGATTAATTTCTCAATAATTGATCTATATTCACCAAGAGATTGAAAATTTAAAACGTTCATTGAACGATTTTCCAAATCCCACGTTACAACGGCAACACCGTCGCTATCTATTTCATAAGTTACATCAGCCATGATTATTGTCCTAAAATTTTAAGTTATTAAACGCGCTCGATTACGGTTGCAGTTCCCATACCACCACCAACACAAAGTGTGGCAAGAGCGGTAGACTTATTGCTTCTCTCTAACTCATCAAGTACAGTTCCTAAAATCATCGCCCCAGTTGCACCTAATGGATGTCCCATAGCAATTGCGCCCCCATTCACGTTAATGTCTGAGTGGTCAATCCCCATATGTTCCATATATCTTAGCACAACAACTGCAAATGCTTCGTTAAGCTCCCACAAGTCAATGTCACTTTTGCTCATGCCTAAGTTTTTTAGTAGTTTATCAGAAACATAACCAGGACCAGTAAGCATGATGCTTGGCTCAGAACCTGTTGAAGCAAAACCTTTGATTTTAGCACGAGCCTTCAAACCATATTTGTCACCCATCTCTTTATTCCCAAGCAGTATTCCAGCTGCTCCATCAACTATTCCTGACGAATTGCCAGCAGTATGAACATGATTAACAGCTTCAACTTCAGGATATCGTTGTTGAATAGTAGCATCAAAACCTGCCATTTCACCCATCATTGCAAAAGATGGATCTAAAGAACCAAGTGATTGCATTGTAGCATCAGGTCTCATATGTTCATCATGATCCAGCACTGTCAAGCCATTGATATCTTTCACGGGTGTTATTGATTTTGAAAATCTTTTTTCATCCCAAGCTTTTTTTGCCCTCTTCTGACTTTCAACAGCATAACTATCTACATCATCTCTTGAGAAACCATATTTAGTAGCAATTAAGTCTGCACTTATACCTTGTGGAACAAAGTAATTTTTTATTGCAACTGAAGGGTCAGCAACCATTGCGCCACCATCCGAGCCCATTGGAACTCTAGACATAGACTCAACACCACCGCCGATAGACATTTGTGACTGTCCAGACATTACTTGTGCAGCTGCCATATTAGTAGCTTCTAAACCAGATGCACAAAATCTATTGATCTGAACACCTGAAACTGATTGATCATAGTCGGCATTTAACACTGCTGTTCTTGCAATACAGGCACCCTGTTCACCAACTGGCGCAACACATCCTAGTACAACATCATCAACATCTGCTGTATCAATTTTTGTTCTATCTTTAATATTATTCAAAACTTGAGTTGCAAGTTCCAGTGCAGTTACTTCATGAAGGGTTCCATTTTTTTTGCCCTTACCACGAGGGGTTCTTACAGTGTCGTAAATATAGCAATCAGTCATTTAAAAGCTCCAATTATTAATAAGATTGAAGATTATAATAATTCATAATCATCTAACAATACTAAATATGAGCTTGTTTGGTAATTTCTAAGAAAAATAGTATATAGAAATCAATAATTTAAAGGGCAAATACAGAACTCAAATTTCCATTTCCATAAAACGTGCTGAGTCTGGTGAGCCATTGGCAAATTTGTAGACAGGCTTTACCGATCCCATCTTGGGCTGAAAACTTGGAAGGGCGATGAGAGTTGAAGATACAGTTTGAAATCCCATGTCTGTTTTCACGCACATAGCTGACAAAGGATCATTGTTATCAGAATATGTGCTACCCAATAACATTTCCCAGTCCTGCCATTCATCTCTGCCTGGTTTTGGATCAGACGATAAAGCAAACTTTGATAAATAAGTTTTTATACGCTTAGAATTTAAATCATTTCGATCGTATGCAGTTATAATTGATAAGCCATCTGGTATATTGAAGTATTCAATCACAGAATTTTTTTCATCTGACTTAATCCAATATGCATTTAAATTATCCGCTATGAACATATTAAAACCTCTATATGAATCTTTCTCAATTTCAATTATTGCATTTAATGACTCAGATGCATCTGCATGATCTAGTGCATCGAGAACCAATTCACCCCTAGTTCTTTTATTATCCATAGGTCCAAGACTGTTCATTCTATTCATAATTGCAGCGACGACACCAAAGTCATTAATTCCTATCCAGGTACCGCCCGCCGTCATGTCCTTGCCTGCGAAAATATGTGGTCTGTCGTCCCAATGACGACCAGGTGGCAAAGCGTCTCGATTACTCATTTCATCACGATTGGCACCAATTATAATGGGCCACTCAGAGTCACTTTGTTTTAAAATTACTATCGAACACATTTGATTTCTTATATATCCTTATTAATTTATTGTATCATGGAAAATAAAAAAACAGCTCTAATTGTTGAAGGTGGTGGACAAAGAGGAGTATTTTCTTTTGGAATCACAGATACATTTATAAAAAGGGATTACGATCCATTCGATATTTATATTGGAGTATCAAATGGTGTTGCTGTTCTCTGCTGGTACCTCATTAGAGAAACTGACAATAATTTAGAAAAGATGCTTTATGCTGCGCGAGGAGATTACTTAGATTATAAGAATATCTTCACAGGTGGTGACATAATAAAATTTCATAAGATGTACGAAGACGGTGAGAGAATGTTTAGGCCTAATATGGAAAAAATTAGAAAAACTGTTCAAGGCAAAAAATACATTGCGGTTGTGACTGATGCTCTCAGCGCTGAAGCCGAATATCATGAATTTGGAGAAGATGAATGGATGCCTAAAATGATAGCATCTGGAACTTTGCCTGTACTGGTAAGAACGCCCAGCATGATAGACGGACGTCGTAAATTTGATGGTGGCGTAGCCGATCCTCTACCTGTCAGAAAGGCTTATGAGCTCGGCGCCAAACGCATCATAGTTATTAGAACTTATGAAGAAAAATTTAAGAGAAAATTAAAACTTGAAAATTATATTGGAGCATTTTTTTCTAAAGAATACCCCGAACTTAGAAAAGCTCTGCTTAAGCATGACAAAACTTACAATACTGCCTTGGATTTCATACAAAACCCGCCTTCAGATTGTGAAGTAATCCAATTATGTCCACCAACAAGACTTAAATCTAAAAGAGATTCTAAAAATGTTGATATCTTAAAAGCCGATTACAATTTAGGGCAACGTGTTGCTGAAGACTATCTCAGTAATTTAGAGAACTGATTGCAAAAACTCGTTAATCTTATTTTCAACCAAGGTTGTTGTTTCTGATGGAAATGCATTAAATGCATGATCTGCTCCAGGTACAATTATAATCTCAGCATTAGAACCATAGCTTAGCCATCGACCAAACATAAATAATGAGTCATCAAGCAATAAATCTCTTGTTCCAACTGTAAATAGTGCTGGGGGCATTCCGCTTAAATCACCTTGTATTGGAGAAACGTCTGGTAAACTTTTGTCTACATCTCCCTGGAAATATGAGTCCCTAAATTTTCTAATCATGGCATATGATAATAAGAAAATCTCATCTGAACCTTCTTGTCTGGTTGCGCTTGGAGTTAGACGAGCGTCATAAGATCCATAAATGAGGTTTGCGCCTCTAATAGTTTCTAGAAGCCCTTTACTTTTCAATCTCAACAATGTGACAGCTGATAAGTTTGCACCAGCCGACTCGCCACCAATTATAATCTTTTCGGTATTAAATTCCTTTTTTGAATTTTCTATCAACCAAGTAGCGGCTGTTTCACAATCATCTGGAGCAGCTGGATAAGGATAGGTTGGTGCAAGACGATATTCCACACTTACAACAACACAATTCAGCTCTTTTGATACTTTTTCCAAAGATTGGTCTTGCATATCTGCAGCACCGATACAATGACCGCCACCATGAATATGCATATAGACAAAATCAGGACTATCATGATTAAATATTCGTATAGTTACTTTCTGGTCACCATCACCCACTTGTCTATTTTCAGCACGATCAGAGTATGGCTGAAACGCAAGCAATCCACCGCCCTGTCTTCTTATTTCCTGCAAGACATCAAATGGAATTTCATGCGATGGAGGCGCGTTGACTAATAAGTTTTTTATATGATCATTCATTTCATGAATGTCATTTGGAATATTTTTATGATCAAAAGCTTCAGGTGTAATAGAAGTAAATATCATTATTCTAAGTGCGTGTTCTTATATAATTAAAAGTTCTATTAAGAATTAAAACATAAATTGGTAAAAATGCTAGATAGCAAACTGCTAGCTTAAGAATGAAATCATTAAATGCAATCAGATCCCAATTTTCACGCATAAAGTCATCTGTAGAATTATAAAATGCTACGCCATAAAACAGATATGTGTCTATTAATTGAGCAAAAAAGGTACTTACAACAGGCGCAAGATACCAATAAGAACCCAAATTTAACCCATCATCACCTACTCTGTCCCTTATTTTCGAAAATACAAATACATCAAGTAACTGTCCGATTGAATAAGCTAAAACAGACGCAATTGCTATTCTGAAGTCAGCAAATATATATGAAATTATGAAAGCCGGCACGAAAGCAAAGCCAATAACTTTGCGTGCATTTCTTGCATTTGAAAGTCGTACAGTTAAATCTGTTGCCAAAACAATAATTGGGAATGTGAATGTACCAATTGTATAATCCAAACCAAATATATTTATTGGAAACTGCACTAAATAATTTGATATGGCGATGATAAAGCAATGTCCTAAAACTAAATAAGTTATTAATTTTCTATTAAGATCCATAGAATTCATAATTAATCCATATAACTGTTAAAACAAGTAAAGTTGCCATTAAGCCATTAAAATTTCTAATTGCAGCCTTCGACTTTATGAAATTATTCAAAAAAACCCCGACCGATGTCCAAGTGAGAACTGAAAAAGTATTAGATATGGTAAATCCTAAAAGTACAAAAACCATTCCTTCAAGAAAACTGTCTATAAACTCAAAATTTTTAAAATCTGTATAAATAGAAATAGTCGTTATTGCCATCATAACACCTTTTGGATTTACATATTGAAAAAGAGATGACTCTATAAATGTTATTGGCTTTGATCGATCGTCATTATCAGAACTATAAGTAAAATAAATTCTATAAGACAAGTACAGTAAATATAGTGAGCCTAAAATTTGCAAAATAGTTTGTGCTATTGGGTAGTTCGTAAAAATAGATATTAATCCCAATCCCATCACAATCAATAAAGTTAAAAACCCAAAGACAACACCTGCCATATGAGGAATAGTCTTTATATAGCCAAAGTTTTTTCCTGAAGCTGTAAGCATAATGTTGTTAGGGCCTGGAGTGCCAGATTGAATGACGCACAGCAATAATAATGGAAAAAAATATTCAATCATGAATATGCTCTTTTATAGAACTATGAAATAAATAGAAGTTACAATGACAATTATTGTAGGTAAAACTAAATTATGCAAATTTTCATCTACTCTATAAGTTTTCACTTCTCCATTTATCTTGAAAGGTAAATGTTTATCCTTACCTGGTAAAAGTTTAAATTTCTTACCAAATGTATACAAAAAAGGAGTTCTTCCTCCAGGGTCAGACAGTTTGCCTTTAAATAATGGCATGCTCAATAATGTGATCAAAAAAGATCCTAAAAAGCCAACATACCAGAAAAGCCAAAAGAATAATTGATATGGATAGTAAAAGTTTGAAATATTGATCCATAGAACAATTAAATTTAATATCATTATCGGATAAAAACCTAAGACTTGCCAAACCACATGAAAGCGAGCGTGCCCTGTCCAATCAGGATGAGTTGCGTGCGATTTATTAAAATCAGCAATAGTGGGTCCTATAGTTAATACAACTGATATGACAGTAAATATTATTCTTGGAATAAGATTTTGATCATAAAGATCCATATAGTTATTTAAATTTTTTACGCATATTGATAGCGGCCTGAATTCCCGCAACTGGCTTCTTGCCCTCTGGAACTGTGTTTCCTTTTTTTGTTAAATTTTTTAGTGATTCACCGTTTTTGTACATTTGATAGAGTATATCGATATCCATATTCGTACCTACTGGCTCTTCAGGAAAACCTCTAGCAGAAATTTCATTTTTATATTCTTCATCATTTGTCCAATGCTCAAAAAATAATTCTACAAGATTACCGTCTGGATCTTTGTAATACATGCCCGTTATCCATCCATGATTGATTGTCCAGTAAGGCTCTAGACCTCTATCTTTTGCCTTATGATAAAAATCAAACCATTTATCGATTGGGTTAAGAGAATAAGAGATATGATCCAGCCCAATAGTTGTTGGAATATTTTTATTAAGCCAATTTCTAAATGCTAATATAATCTTCGAAATAATTCCTAATTTCTTTATTCCTGGTTCAGTGTTTGCAATTGCAATACGGTGATGCTCTTCATCAAAAGCCAGAAAAGCAATATCATTACTTTTATACATGGGCTTACAACCGAAAAGTTTTTCGTAAAATTCAACCATTGCATCATAATTTTGAGTTTTAAAAGCAACATGATGAAAACTGTCAGGGGCATATTCTGATTTATATTTTTTATATAAATCAAAATTTATTTCTTTCTCACAAATATTTAGAAATTTGATTTGGTCATTTCTTGAAAAATTATTTTCTTTTTCTTTATCAACTCGTAAGAGCTGTTTAGCTCCATCAATGAATCTTGACTTCAGGGGAGTAATATATCTTTTATTCTTGACTGCTTTAAACTTTATACTTTTTTCAGCTTTAATTAAATTTTCTATACTTTTTGAAGCATTATCAATACCTAGAATAGATACTAAAGTAACAATACCACCCAAAGAAACAATATTTTTTGCAACGTTTCCTGCACCTCCTATTTCTTTTCTTTCATTTTGATATGATAAAATTGGAACAGGCGCCTCTGGAGAAATTCTATTAACTCTGCCTAGTTGATAGTTATCAAGTATAAGGTCACCAATGCATAAAATATTATTTTTTTTTATTTTTTTGCTTCTTGACTTAATCAATAATTTTAGTTTTTTGTTTAGCATCAGACATTAGTCAAATTATTATTAGTTAATGAAAATACATTGATCATCTTATGTATTATGATATATTTGGATACTGTCTTTTTATCAACAAAGATTTTTGTAATACTTAATTATAATTTTATGAGTAAAAAAAAAGCCCTCATTACAGGTATCTCTGGTCAAGATGGTGCATATTTAGCAAAATTCTTATTAAATAAAGGTTATGAAGTTGTTGGCGGAGAAAGACAAAATGCTAGTGGAAGTAATTGGCGTTTAAAAGATTTGGATATCGAAGATAAAGTAAAAATTGTTCCATTTGAGTTACTTGAAGATAGTAATATAAATGATGTAATTAAATCAGGTAAGTTCAATGAAATTTATAATCTTGCTGCGCAATCATTTGTTGGCAGTTCATATAAAAGTCCTATCCTTACTTCAAATATTAATGGGATGGGCGTAACTCGTATTTTAGAAGCTGTACGACAGTTCTCTGTAAAAACTAAAGTTTATCAAGCTTCAACATCCGAGATGTTTGGAAATAATTCTGATAAAGGAAAACAAAGTGAAGAAACTGATTTTCATCCTGTTAGTCCATATGCTGTATCAAAGTTGTATGCTCATTGGATGATAAACATCTATCGAGAAGCATATAATATTTTTTGCTGTTCAGGAATTTTATTTAATCATGAGTCGCCCCTTAGAGGAAAGGAATTCGTAACAAAAAAAATTGTTACCGATCTTGCTAAAGTAAAATATAATATTATTCCATCACTCAAATTAGGTAATATTTATTCTCAAAGAGATTGGGGATATTCTTTAGATTATGTAGAGGCAATGTGGAAAATGTTGCAACAAAAAAAACCTGATGATTTTGTAATTTCATCTGGCATGACTTATTCTGTTAAAGAATTTATTAATAAAGCAGCAAAACATTATGATTTTGATCTGATATGGAAAGGCAAAGGATTAAATGAAATTGCAATAGACAAAAATTCAAAAAAGACAATTGTGAAAATAAGTAGTCAATTCTTTAGGCCTACTGAAGTTGATTACTTATATGGAAATTCATCTAAGGCTCATAAAATACTTAAATGGAAACCAAAAACAAGTTTTGATGATTTAATTAGCATGATGTGTCAGAATGAATTAAAAAAATTTAGCTAAATTCTTTTAGCTTATAGGTTAATTCTTTTAGATAATTCGTTAAATCTAATCTATCTCTATATCTTTCAATTTCATTAAAGTTTATCACATTTCCACAATATATGTGAACTTCTTTCCCAATTTTCTTTCTAGTTTCATGAATATATGATGAATATTTAAGTGTTTGATTTTTAATTTTTGACGCAAACATATGGAATAAAAAACCATTCTTTCCATCAAAATAAATCGGCAATATACTTGATTGAGTTTGATGTATCAACTTTGCTGGAAATAATTTCCATTCATCATCAACTGCACTAGACTTTAAATCTTTTGCGATTGATACCCCTCCAGACGGAAAAATAATTAAAACACCTTCATTATTTAGATGTTCTTTAGCCTTCTGTGCAGTTTTAATGTTAATTCTCTTTGAACTTTGCTTTTTGTTGCTAAAGTCAACAGGTAATATAAATTGTTCTAATTCTGGAAGAAACTTTAATGTTTCATGTGTCATTATTTTAAAATCATCTCGTACTTTTGAAACTAGAGAACATAATATTAAACCATCAATTATTCCAAAAGGATGGTTTGCTATAATTAATAATTTTCCATTTTTTGGAATAAATAGTTTATTTTTTGATTTATTGACAACTTGAATTTTCATTTCATCCAAAATATCAGACCAAAAATTCAATGGGTTTTGTTTTTCTAAAGAATAATGTTTATATAAATTCTCCAACTTTTTTTTGCCTGTAAGTGTTTCTATTGTCTTAATTATTAGACGTTGGGCAAAATTATGTTCTGTTTTTGAAGCATAGGATATATCAATTTTATTCATATTAGTATTCTACCGGAATTGGGTCCAAACTTCTCCAAAAATACCACGTTGCGACTGATCTATAAGGCTTCCATTTTTTAGACATTTTTATAGCACGATCTTTAGTTATTGGATATTTCATGTTATAACAATTACATATACCCTTTATTAATCCTAAATCATCAACGGGAAAGATGTCAGGTCTGCACAAATTAAAAATGAGGAACATCTCTGCAGTCCATCTACCAACTCCCTTAATTTTGATTAATTCACTTATGATTTCTTCATCTGAATATTTCGACCATTTATTTGGATTGATTTCATTATTGATGAAGGCTTTTGCTAATGATTTAAGGTAAGAAATTTTTTGACGCGAAAGTCCGCAAGCTTTAAGTGTCATAAAGTGCATCTTTAAAGTTCGATGTGGTGTGACATTCTTCACTTTAGACTCATACCTGTTCCATACAGCTTGAGCGGCCTTCACTGAGATTTGTTGTCCAATAATTGATCTCGCCAGAGTATAAAAAGGATCAGATTTAGAGAAAAGGAAATCTTTGGGATAATTAGTTATAACTTTGCCTAACTTTTTATCTTTATTCATTAGAACTTTTTTTGCTTTTTCCCAAAAAAATGGTTTTTTCATACTGATACAAAGAATTTAATATTGACATATATAATGTAAATTGTTTTATTTGCCATTCTAAATAATAAATGGAGATAAAAATTATGGCAGACGTTGCTAGTTTATTGGCTGAGTTTCAAAAAGGTATCGAAGGAAAAGACACCGGTCTTGGAGCAACAGTTAAATTTGATTTTGAGGGAGCTGGGTGTATTTTTCTTGATGGAAAATCTAACCCAAATACTGTTTCTGACGAGGATAAAGATGCTGATTGCACTTTATCTATGTCTCTTGAGACATTTGAACAAATGAGATCAGGTGAGGTTGATGGAACTTCAGCATTTATGCAAGGTAAATTGAAAGTATCTGGAGATATGTCAATTGCAATGAAGTTACAATCTGTAATGGACGCACTTGCTTAAATCTTAAATTAACTAAATTAACCCATCTTTGACACATTCTTAGATGGGTTTTTTTTATTTAAAATTGTCCTGCATTTATTAAAAATCTTATTGTTTGAGCAAGCAATTATTCTTCCACCATTTAATATCTTTTTATTATCCCAAGTTTTTAATATTCCTCCTGCGTTAGTGATTATTGGTTCTAAAGCTCTTATATCCCATGGATTAAGTCCACTTTCCACCACTATATCCACATGCCCATCTGCGAGTAAACAATAACTATAGCAATCTCCTCCAAGCCTAATTAATTTGACTCTTTTACTTAGCCTCTCAAATGATGATTGGTCATTTTTATTTGCAAATAAATATGGAGAAGTCGTATTTAATATTGACTCAGAAATTTCTTTATTGATCTTCACCTTCAAATTAGTTTTTTTACCGTTAATAATTTTATATGATTTTTTTCCATATCCAATGTATCTCTCATCTAACGCAGGAATATCCGCAATACCTAAAATAATATTGCCATTTTCTGATAGCGAAATTAATGTACCCCAAAGCGGTATACCTTGTATAAACGACTTTGTTCCGTCAATTGGATCAATACACCATTCATAAGTACTATTTTTAGAATGGGTTTCTTCCTCTCCAATAATTGAATGATCTGGAAAATATTCTAATATAAAAAGATTTAATTTTTTTTGAATTTTGATGTCTGCTACTGTTACTGGATCAAAACCAGATCTTTTTTTATTTTTCAATTTCATTTTTTTTTTAAAATATTTAAGAGAAATTAGACGAGCTTCGTCTGCCAACATATTTGAGAAATTTAAAAATTTTTTTATATCTTTTTTCATACTATATATAAAAATTATGTATTGAATGGTTAGGTAACCTTTTGTACCATAAAATTGTGACTATAAAAAATATCCTTTTATTCATTTTTCTCCTCTTGCCCTCATTTTTATCAGCAAATAGTGAAATTAATGACATTTATATTGGTGACAGAGAGCCAATAACTATTCCAATTCCTGAATATGATCCTGTGTCAAACTCTTATCCAAACCCATTCAATGATGACCAAATAATCTTAACCATCGATAAAGATAATTATATAAATTTTGTCGAAAATATTCTTACGCCTGGTCAAATTGAAATGTTTGAGGCATATCCTGAAACTTTTAAGATGCACGTGTATCCCTCGAGAAGGAGTTGTGCAGTGCCTTCTGAGGTTTTGAAATTAACAAAAGAAAATGCAAAACTTACAGATGAAGGTGAGGGATTAGAGGGTATTGTAGGAAGTATTCCTTTTCCAAACCCAAGTGAAGCACTTCACCATGTATGGAATCATATTTTAAGATATAGAGGAGTAAACATATATGGCGCTTCACCTTTTTATATAGTCAATCCAGATAGTTCTAGAACATTTGGTGCTGGCGAAGCCATTGCAATTAACTATTGGAATCCTTTTGTTGAAAACGATAAAGGCTTGCAAGGTATGCTTATGTCAAAAGTTACTCACCCGCCAAGACTAGCAGATGCTTCTTTACTTGTAATTGAATCTTTAAATGCTTTTAAAACTCCTCGTCGGGCTTGGGTATATAATCCTGGAACAAGGAGAGTAAGAAGAGCACCTGATATAGCCTATGATTATAAGCCGTCAGCAAATCAAGGTTTAACAACTACAGACCAGTTTGACGGCTTTAATGGTGCAAAAGATAGATACAATTGGTCGTTTGTGGGGACGACCAAAAAATTGATGCCGTACAATGCATATGAATTTCACGAGACAAATATAGAAGAAACATTAACTCCATATCATGTAAATCAAGAGTTTTTAAGATATGAACTAGTTAATGTTAATATTGTTCAAGCAGATCTTAAATCAGATAAGAGACACATTATTCCTCATAGAACTATGTATTTTGATTTAGATAGCCATAATATGCTTGTAGAAGAAACTTATGATGATGAAAATCAAATAATGGCATACAGAGAGTTTCCAATAATAAATTTTTATGATCAACCTATGTGTTTATCAATTCATAGTGCCACGTATGACTTTGCTACAAAACGTTATCAATTAACCAATGTCAGATCAAAGGATATACCTAAAATTCAATGGAGGCTTAGTGAGCCTCATGATGAAAAAATGTTTACACCTGAAGGGTTAAAAAGATTTGCCAGATAGAAATTAAAAAACTATATATCCTTGATATATAACACGATTTGGGCACGTAGCTCAGTGGTAGAGCATCACGTTGACATCGTGGGGGTTGTTGGTTCGATCCCAACCGTGCCCACCATAAATCTGAATTATATGTTGTTTTTTAT
The DNA here is from genome assembly GCA_902519835.1 of uncultured Pelagibacteraceae bacterium. Taxonomy (GTDB): domain Bacteria; phylum Pseudomonadota; class Alphaproteobacteria; order Pelagibacterales; family AG-422-B15; genus CACNXQ01. Next base: position 31,472 of record CABYLU010000001.1, on the reverse strand, counting down.
TACTTAATTAGATAAAAGATCGCAGTATTATGAAAAAGCCAAATAAAATCAGAGAAGCAAGACTCAATAAGATGAGATCTAGAAAAAATAACATTCGTAAAGAAAAAGTTAGACTTAAAAAAATTGAAGAAGCAAACGCACCTCAACCAGAGCCTCAACAATGAAAGTAAGAAGTTCACTTAAAAATCTTAAGACAAGAGACCGTAATAATAAGCTTATAAAAAGAAAAGGTCGTCTATACGTTATTAATAAAAGAAATCCACGAATGAAAGCTCGTCAAGGCTAAAAATATTTGTCATCCAAAAAAAATAAGAGAATTCTTTTAATTGCAGATCATGCATCAAATTACATACCAAGTTCATTAAAAAATTTAGGCCTTAAAGACAACCAATTAAATTCACATATTGCGTATGATGTAGGTGTAAAAGAATTATGCATTAATTTGTCTAAGCTTCTTAACTCTAATTATATTATAGGTAAATACTCAAGACTTATTATTGATTTAAATAGAGATATTTCAGATCCAACATTAATTCCAGAAATTGTTGATAGAAAAATAATAACGAAAAATTTGTGTCTAAGTAACCATGATAAGAAAAAGAGAATTTCAGAGATCTACAATAAATATCATTACAAAATTAAAACAGCTGTAAAACATAATAATATAATGGCATTAATTTCTCTTCATTCATTTAATCCAATATTCAAAAAGCGAAAACGAAATATTCATTTTGGCATTCTATCAAATCAAGATAGAAGACTGAGTGATTGTATAATTACAGAAATGAAAAAAAGGAAATTAAAAGTCGGTGACAATGAGCCGTATGAGGGAAATTTAATTGGTGATACGATGTATAAACACGGTCTTAAAAATAATTTACATCATACTTTAATTGAGGTCAGAAACGATTTACTTTCTTCCTCAACTAAGATACACAGAGTATCGATACTATTAAAGCAAGTAATTAATAATTCAATTAATAGGATTTAAAGACAAAATGAGTAATGTAGCTCCAAAGTGGTTTGAAAAAGCAATAGCTAATAAGCCTGATGCACTGTCCGTGAAAATAAAAGGGACAAAAATTTCCTATAATGCCTGGGGCGACAAATCAAAACCGGGCTTAATTTTTATTCATGGTGGCATGGCACATGCAGAGTGGTGGAGTTTTATTGCTCCCTACTTTTCAAAAACACATAGAGTTATAGCTATGAATCTGGGTGGGATGGGTGATAGTGAATGGAAGAAAAAATATTCAGTTGAGTCTTGGGGCGCAGAAATAGTTGGTGTATGTAAAAAAGAAAAATTAAAAAAACCTATTTTTATAGGACATAGCCTTGGTGGCATGTGCGGTGTGTATGCTGCTTCTTTAATGAAAAAAAAATTGTATGGTTTAGTCATTGTAGACACAGCTATAATGCCTCCTACTGATAATCCACCTAAATTCGATTTAAAAGTCAGAGCTAACAACGTTTATAAAAAAATGTCAGATATTATTGAACGTTTTAGATTAGTTCCATCTCAGAGTGACGCTCTTGAATATGCGATGAATTTTATAGCAGAAAAATCTATTAAAAAAGTCAGAGGTGGATGGACATGGAAATTTGACCCAAGTTATATGAATATTTTTACGAGCGAAAATTTTGCGGAAAGGCAAGCAGTTTTGAGAAAAACACTAAAGAGTCTTAAATGTAGAGTTGCGGTATTTAGGGGTGAGAAATCATCTATCTTTCCAGGATTTAGTGCAAAATATATGAATGAATTGATGGATAAGAAATCGCCGATAATTAACATACCAGAAGCCCATCATCATATTATGGTAGATCAGCCATTAGCACTTGTTTCAGCTTTAAGATCATTAATTATTGATTGGGATCATTCAAAACCATCTAAAGCACTGTAAACTATATATAAATCAATCACTTCTCATCCAATATTAACTAAAAAAAAACACTGTTAAATTCGATATTTAGAAATATATTATCTGCTTACCATGGATATATCTGAACAGAAAAAAACTTATAGTTTCTTTGGCAAGCTCATCTTATGGGGTTCTGTTGGTGTAGTTGTCGTTTTGGTTTTGATGGCTATTTTTTTAATCTAACTTTATTACTTATGCGCGCTTACATTTTAAAAGAAAGTGACACAGAATTACGTGTATCGGCTTCACCAGAAAGTGTAAAAAAAATGGTTGAATTAGGTATTTCTGTGAACATACAAACAACTGCTGGTCAAAATTCAAACTTTTCTGACGAAAGTTATAAAGCAAACGGGGCTGAGATTTTTAATAATACTTCCGAAATTTCAAATGCAGACATCATTATAAAAGTTAATAAGCCAACCGATGATGAAATTTCATCAATGAAAGAAGGTTCTTTATTCATTGGATCTCTTGATCCATATAACAGTAAGGAGACACTAAATAAACTAAAGAATAAGGGTGTAACATCGTTTGCAATGGAATTAATGCCGAGAATAACAAGAGCCCAATCAATGGATATTCTCTCTTCCCAATCTAACTTAGCTGGGTACAAGGCTGTTATAGATGCAACCTATTTATTTAATAAAGCGATGCCAATGATGATGACTGCCGCCGGTACAATTGCTCCTGCAAAAGTTATGGTATTTGGTGCTGGCGTTGCAGGTTTACAAGCTATTGCTACTGCAAAGCGACTTGGAGCAATCGTTTCTGCAACTGACGTAAGAATGGCAGCAAAAGAACAAGTCGAGAGTTTGGGCGGTAAATTTGTTATGGTTGAAGATGATGAGTCTCAAGATGCAGAAACATCTGGCGGTTATGCAAAAGAAATGAGTGATGAATTCAAAGCTAAACAGGCAAAGCTTATTTCAGATACCTTAGCAACCCAAGACATCGCAATATGCACAGCACTTATTCCTGGTAAGAAAGCTCCAACACTTATTACAGAGGAACAAGTTAGAACAATGAAACCTGGATCAATAATAATTGATCTTGCTGCTGAGAGTGGTGGAAATTGTGAGTGCTCTGTAGCTGGCGAAACTAAAGAGGTTGGAGGCGTGTACGTAGTTGGTTCTAAAGATATAACTTCAACAATTTCTGAGGATGCTTCTGCACTATTTTCAAAGAATATACTTAATTTTTTAACATTATTAATCGACAGCGAATCCAATTCTATAAATATTGATTGGGAAGATGAGATTATTAAAGGAATACTCGTAACAAAAAATAATGAAATCGTTCATAAGGAGCTTAGCTAATGGAAGCAATTGATCCAAATATATTTAGACTTACCATTTTTGTGTTATCAATTTTTGTGGGTTACTATGTAGTTTGGAGTGTAACACCTGCCTTGCATACTCCCTTAATGGCTGTTACTAATGCGATTTCATCAGTAATCATTGTTGGTGGTTTATTTGCTCTAGTCTCAAGTACTGATCAAACATTCCTGGGAATTTTGTCTAAGAGTTTTGGATTTATAGCGGTCTTGCTAGCTGCGGTAAATATATTTGGTGGATTCTTAGTAACACAAAGAATGTTAGCAATGTATAAAAAAAAACCAAAAAACCAGGATAAAAAATAATGCATAATCTTGTAGCCGTTGCTTACGTTATATCAGGAATATTCTTTATCATTGCTTTAAGAGGCCTATCTTCACCAGAAAGTTCTCGTAGAGGTAATATCTTTGGTATGCTTGGTATGCTAATTGCTGTGCTTGCCACATTGTTCTCTGTTAATTTTTTTACATCCAATATTCAAACTATAGCCTTAGTACTAATTGCAATAGTTATTGGTGGATTAATTGGATCAGTGATTGCTAGAAAGATTGCAATGACTGCAATGCCGCAACTCGTGGCCGCTTTTCATAGCTTGGTAGGGCTTGCAGCAGTATTTGTTGCATTAGCTGCGTTCTATGCACCCGAGGCTTTTAACATTGGTACTGTTGGAAAGATTAAGACATTAAGCTTGGTAGAGATGTCCCTAGGGGCAGTGATTGGTGCTATTACTTTTTCTGGCTCAGTAATTGCATTTGGTAAATTGCAAGGCATCATGTCAGGCTCACCAATTGTATTTAAGGGTCAGCACTTTGTAAATTTATTAATCGGTTTGATTATCATCGCAGGTATTGTTTATTTTTGTTTTAATCAAAATCAAAATATTTATTTAGCAATTATCGCACTCTCATTTCTGATTGGATTTTTAATAATTATTCCTATTGGCGGGGCTGATATGCCTGTTGTAGTATCAATGTTAAACTCTTACTCTGGATGGGCTGCAGCTGGAATAGGCTTTACTCTTGGAAACACTGCACTGATTATCACTGGAGCCTTAGTTGGATCATCTGGAGCAATTTTATCTTATATAATGTGTGCTGCTATGAATAGATCCTTTATCAGTGTTATTCTAGGTGGATTTGGAGCAGAGGATGCTGCGGTGTCTAAAGATGTGGAGCAAAGACCTGTCAAAGAAGGTAGCGCTGATGATGCAGCATTTATCATGAAGAATGCTGGTTCAGTTATTATTGTTCCTGGATATGGAATGGCGGTAGCACAAGCTCAGCATGCACTTAAAGAAATGACAGATGCGCTAAAATCAAATGGTGTAAAGGTTACATTTGCAATTCACCCTGTTGCTGGAAGAATGCCAGGACACATGAATGTATTGTTGGCTGAAGCAAATGTTCCTTATGATGAGGTTTTTGAACTTGAGGATATTAATTCTGAATTCTCTCAAGCTGATGTTGCTTTTGTTATTGGAGCGAATGATGTAACGAATCCTATAGCAAAAACAGATCCTGCATCACCAATTTATGGAATGCCTATTCTTGATGTAGAAAAAGCTAGTACAGTTCTGTTTGTCAAAAGAGGACGAGGTCTCGGCTATGCAGGTATTGATAATGAACTATTCTATCGTGACAATACTATGATGCTATTTTCGGATGCAAAAAAAATGGTTGAAGGTATTGTTAAAGCTTTATAAAGATTTAGCTATAAATCTTTCTTCTAGCCATTTTACGTGAGCGACGAATGTTTTCAGCCTTCTCTCTTAATTTTTTTTGACTAGGTTTTTCAAAGTAAGTTCTCATCTTCATTTCTTTAAAAATGCCTTCTCTTTGCATCTTTTTTTTGAGAATACGAAGGGCTCCCTCCACATTATTATCTTTTACACTTACTTCGACTATTGTTCTGCCCTCCTTAAGAGCAAGTTAAAATTTGAGGGTTTTTAGCACTTGGATACACGCTTGTCCACATAAAAGAAAAAGATTTAATCTACATTACAAAATTAATATGGCCCATTTTACGGCCTTGTTTAATTGCTTTTTTACCATAGTCGTATGCCTTCTTCTTTTTATAAAACTTATAACTTTTCAATTTACTTATTTGTTTAGTTTTATTGATCTCATTGCCAATAAGATTTCTCATAAGACCTTTTTTGATAATTTTTGGGGTTTTAAATTTATCTTTTGTGATTGCTTTAATATGCAACTCGAATTGACTCATATTCGCATTATCAAGTGTTATATGGCCTGAATTGTGAACTCTCGGTGCAATTTCGTTTACATAGATATTATTTTCATCATCTAAAAAGAATTCTATTGTGAGTAAGCCAATATAATTAAGTTTATTTAAAATCTTTTTTGATATTATTATTAGCTGTTTATTTATTTTTTCATCTATTTGTGATGGAGATATTGTTTCAAACAAAATATGGTTTTTGTGAATATTCTCAAATGGTGGATAAAAACATATATTTTTTTTTATGTTTCTTGAGCAAATGACAGATAGTTCTCTATCAAACTTTATTACCTTCTCAATTACGCACGATTGATAATCAAGCTTTTTCCATTTATTTTTTAAGTCAGAAAAATTTTTTACTTTGTATTGACCTTTTCCGTCATAACCAAATCTGCAGGTTTTTAATATAACTGGAAAATTTATTTTATCTTTAAGTTTGCTTAATTTTGTTTTTTCATTAATAAAAAAAAGTCCAGCATGTTTAATTTTATTCTTAGAAAAAAATAATTTTTCTTTTTTTCTATCTTGGCTTATTTCTAAAGCCGAAATCGGTGGGTATATTTTTATTTGTTTATTGATTTGTTTTAATGTTTTTATAGCAACATTTTCAAATTCATAAGTTAGCAAATCAACATTTTTTCTAAATTCATTTAACTTCTTATGATCATAAAAAGAACCATAAATAATTTTATTAGCATATTTTTTTGCAGGGGCATCATCTGTATCAGAGTAGATATGTGTAATAAGACCAATTTTTTGACAAGCTTGAGCTAAAAACATGCCAAGTTGACCCCCACCGATTATGCCTACAGTGGAAACTTCAGTTTTCATTATTTAGGTATATTTTTTACTGACTTAGTTTGTTTTGATCTCCATGAAGCGTATTTCTTTTTCAGTTTTGTGTTATTGCTGCTTAAAATTGATACTGCAAGTAATGCTGCATTTTTTGCTCCAGCTTCTCCAACAGCAAGTGTTCCAACTGGAACGCCTGCTGGCATTTGAGCGATCGATAGCAAACTATCTAAGCCTTTTAGTTTTTTTGATTCAATTGGAACACCTAGTACAGGAATATTTGAAATAGAGGCTGTCATTCCAGGCAAATGAGCTGCTCCACCAGCGCCTGCAATTATTATTTCTATCCCTCTTTGTTCTGCTCTTTCAGCATATTCAAACATTCTTTTAGGCGTTCTATGGGCAGAAATAATTTTTACTTCGTGCTTTATATTAAATAACTTTAAAATTTTTGAAGCATGCTTCATTGTGGGCCAATCAGATTGGCTGCCCATAATGATGCTTACCAGTGAAGGGTTTTTCATTTTAATATTTATTATCCATCGACAGCAGAAGTTTCTGACCCATTTATGTCTGAAACTTTTTCATCTGCTTCTTGCAGTCTCAATCTCTCTTCTTTTTCTTTTTTCTTTTGAGCTCTTTTCATTGATCTTTCAGCTTTAGCTAAAGCCTCATCTAATTCAACTTGCCTACAAATTCCAAGTCCAATTGGATCTTGTGGACGGATATTTGCCATGTTCCAATGAGTTCTTTTTCTAATAGCATCAATTGTATTTTTTGTACTGCCAACTAGTCTTGCAACCTGTGAATCCTTTAGTTCGGGGTGATTTCTTATCAACCAATAAACTGCGTCTGGCCTATCCTGTCTTTTTGACAGAGGTGTATATTTTTTTTTCTTTTTTGATTGCTCAGTCTTTTCAGAGATTTCATTTTCAATAATCTTCAGTGACTCATCTTCATTATCTGCACATCTATCGATTTCATCTTTTGTTAATTGACCACTGGTTATAGGATTTAATCCCTTAATTCCCACACCGACTTCACCATCTGCTATACCTTTAATTTCTAATTCATGCATCCCACAGAAATCACCTATCTGCCTGAATGACAAAGAGGTATTATCAACAAGCCATATTGCAGTGGCTTTTGGCATTAATGGTAATTTTGCTGTTTTCATAATAATTATAGAGTGCCTCTTATAAGTTAATTTTAGAGTTTTTCAAAGGATATCCTAAAATTTAAGCAGCAATTTGCCAATATTCTTATTATTTTCCATGTATTGATGTGCTTTTTGAACATTCTCATAATCAAATTTTTGGTCAATATGCAATTTAATATTGCCATTTTCAATTAATGGCCAAATATGTTTCTTAAGATTATCGGCAATAAGTTTCTTTTCATCATTACTTCTTATTCTTAACGTTGAGCCAGAAACTGTTAATCGCTTCAACATAATTGGCAGTAAGTTTACTTCTACCTTAGATCCCTTTAGGTATGCGATATTTAGAAGCCTTCCAAGTCTATTTAGGACATTAATATTTTTTTGAAAATAATCCCCGCCTACCATGTCTAGTATTACATCAACTCCTTTATATTCATTTTTAATTATGCTTTCAAAATCCTCAAGATTGTAATTAATTACTCTTTCTAAACCCAAATCCTTCAAATATTCATATTTTTCCTCTGATCCTACGGTTGCTATGCATTTAATTTGCATAGCTAATGCAATAGAAATAGCAGTCAAACCTATACCACTAGCACCACCATGAATTAATAATGTCTCACCTTGTTTTAGCTTTGCTTGATCAAATAGATTTGTCCAAACTGTAAAAAATGTTTCGGGAATTGTACAAGCGTCAATAATTGAAATGCCTTTAGGTATAGGAAGAATTGTTGATGTATGACATTTTACAAATTCTGCATAACCTCCGCCAGGGACAAGTGCACAGACTTTTGTGTTGAGCAAATTTTTATTTACATCTTCACCAACATCAACAATTTCCCCCGAAACTTCTAAGCCCAAAATTTCTGATGCACCGGGTGGTGGTGGGTAACCACCAGATCGTTGAAGAATGTCTGGTCGATTTATACCTGCCGCGTGAACTTGAATCAAAACCTCATGTTTTTCTATTTGAGGTATCTCAACATCATTAGTTACTCCTAAAACCTCTGGTCCGCCAAATTCTTTGTGTAATATTGCTTTCATTTTAATCTTAGGAGCCACCATTTAAAGTGACTCCTAATTCTTTTTAGTTAATTTTTGAATTAATTTCAATTTTTCTAGGTTTTTGATGTTCTGGTATTTCTCTTTCAAGAAAAATGTGAAGTAACCCATTTTCGTAATTTGCATCAGTAACTTTTATGGTATCAGCTAATCTAAATTTTCTTTCAAAATTTCTACCTGCTATACCTCTGTGCAAAAATTCAATTTCCTTATTAGAGTCATTAGTTGATCCCTTAATAACCAACTCATTTTCCTTTACAGATATATCTAAATCTGATCTTGAAAAACCAGCTACAGCTACTGTTATAGTGTAATTATTGCTTGATTTAACAATATTATATGGTGGATAAGTTCCACTGGACTCATTTAAATTAAAAACCGAGTCAAAAATATTATCAAATGCATCGAAACCAACACTAGAGCGTAGTAATGGTGATAAGTCAAATGTAGTCATAATTTAATCCTCCTTAAGCGATTAAAAATTTGCTTACTCTTTAAGAGCTAAGCTTTGTTTGCTGACGCAGAATGCCATCAGCACCTTATATGTTGTGACTAATGATAAATTTTCAATACTAGAAATTTGAATTATGTCTTGAGGTTACTGAACCTTTTTTTGAAACGACTAACTTGGCCTTTATCCTGAATTTTTTGCTGCCCACCAGTCCAAGCTGGGTGGGAAAGGGGGTCTATATCTAAAGACATTGTGTCACCTTCTTTTCCCCATGTAGACATAGTCTCAAATTTTGTGCCGTCTGTCATCACGACTGTAATTTTATGGTAATCAGGATGTTTATCTTTTTTCATATATGTTCTATTTTTTGTGAGTAGATATCCTATATAATATTATTGATCAACAGTTAATTGTTAAATTTTATGAATATAATTTCAATAATGATGAGACGGCTTAATATTCATAGTTTCTCTCAATTTATCGTAATCATGATTATTTTTGCAATTACAGGGTCATTGTCGCTTTATATCACTGTCGAATTATTTCAATTTATTGGTCTTCAGGAAGAGAATTTAAATCCAATAATTTTTTGGCCGCTTAGAATAATATTGCTTTTTGTAATCTATCAAATATTACTGCTACTTGTTGCACTGCCATTTGGACAATTTCAATATTTTTGGTCATTTGAAAAAAAATTTTTAAGTAGATTTGGACTTAAATTATAATTCAATTATTTTTTTAAGCTTTTCATGTATTCTAAAATTAGATGCTAATATTCTTCCACTTTTGAGATAGTCCTCTTTTCCATCAAAATCAGTTACTTTTCCTCCGGCCTCTTTTACAATTAATGAGCCAGCTGCAATATCAACCAATTTTAAATTTTTTTCCCAATATCCATCAAATTTTCCTGCAGCCACATAAGCTAAGTCGAGTGATGCTGCGCCAAATCTTCTAATACCGCATACTTTTTCCATAACTTGCTTTAACCCAGTAACATATTCTTCATGACCTTTCATACCTTTATGAGGAATGCCTGTACCAATCATACAGTCTTCAAGGTTTTCTTTTGAGGACACTCTGAGTCTCAGATTATTACAGTAGGCGCCCCTCCCTTTAACTGCCCAAAAGAATTCATCAGTAAGCGGTTGATATACACCTCCAACAATTACCTCGTTATTCTTTTCAAGCGCAATTGATATAGCAAAGTGTGGAATGCTAAAAACAAAGTTGCTTGTGCCATCAAGGGGATCAATAATCCATCTAATATTTTCATCAGAATTTTTTATGACACCTGTTTCTTCGGCAATTATATTTATTTTAGGATATGAATAAGTTAGTTCTTTAATCAACATTTTTTCAGCTTTTGTATCTGCTAATGATACAAAATCAGAGACGCCCTTAAGAGACACTTGAAGTTTTTCAACTTCTCCAAAATCTCGAATAAGGCTTTTACTAGTTTTTCTACAAGCTAAAAAAATCGCATTGATATAAGGGTCTGAGTAGCTCATTAGTCAACTCTTTTTGAATATGATAGGTCCTCAGTATTAATTTCTATCTTTTCACCTTGTTCTATAAAAGGTGGAACCATTACTCTAATACCATTTTCAAGAATGGCAGGCTTGTTCGATGAAGCGGCTGTTTGCCCTTTAACAACAGCCTCTGTTTCATTGACAATAAAAGATAAGGTTTTAGGTAGTTGAATTCCTATTGGCTTTTCATTATACATTTCTAAGATGACCTCATCATTTTCACTCATTAAAACTAGCTTTTCTCCAACTATTTCCTCATCAATTTCAATTTGTTCATATGAAGTACTGTTCATAAAGAAAAGTTTTTTATCTTGCTTGTACAGATACTGATATTTTTCTTCATCCACTCTAACCCTCTCTACTTCTTCCGATGCTCTGAAACGTTCATTTAATTTCGTACTAGTTTTAATATTTTTCATTTCAACTTGATTAAATGCACCACCTTTACCAGGTTTTACAGACTGTGATTTATTCACAACCCACAATTCTCCCTTGTGTTCAACTATCATTCCTGGTTTAACAGCGTTTCCATTAATTTTCATTTTTTCTTAACCTTCGAGAGATTTATCCCACTGACCTTGTGCAGCCTTCATATTCATTACAGCTCTATGGCTAAAAGCTTTTTGAGCCGCTTCAAGATTATCATCTTCGCCAGCCCAAGTTTTGAGAGCCGCTTGTTGCAAAGCCCTTCCATAAGAAAAACTTAGCTTCCATTTGAAGCCACCTATTTTATTCATTGCATCGAGATGAGCTGTTGCATCTAGGTCTGACTGACCACCAGATAAAAAAACAATTCCAGGTAATTCATCTGGAACAGATGATTTGAGACATTGAAGTGTTTTTTCTGCAACTTCTTCAATGGGGGCTTGGTAGCTATTTTCTGTTCCTGATACAACCATATTTGGTTTAAGAAGAGTTCCTTTAATATTGATGTTTTTTTTATCAAGCATTTCAAATAATATTAATAGTGTATTATTCGTAACCTCATGACACCTTTCCACAGAGTGCGACCCATCCATAATAACCTCAGGCTCAACAATCGGTACCATATTGTTTTGTTGAGCAATTAGCGCATATTCAGCTAATGCATTCATATTTTCGCTTATACAATTGTTTGATGGTATTTCATCACTTACATTTATAACGGCTCTCCATTTTGTAAATTTCGCTCCAAGCTTCTCGTACTCTTGACAGCGTTCATGAAGTCCGTCTAATCCTGTAGTAATTTTTTCATCACTGCAACCTTCAAACTCTTTTACTCCTTGATCAACTTTAATTCCCGGCAGTGAGCCGTGATCAAGTATAACATTTCTTAAATAGTCTCCATCACTAGACTTTTGTCTGAGAGTTTCGTCAAAAAGTATCACTCCGCCAATTGCCTCTGCCATGACCGGAGATCTAAACAACATTTCTCTATACTTTCTTCTATTGTCTTCGGTAGACTCAACATTAATTGATTTGAATCGTTTCTCAATGGTTCCTGAACTTTCATCGGCTGCCAAGATTCCTTTGCCATCACTAACAATGTAATTTGCTATCTCTTCTAAAGTCTTTGGTATCATTTTCTTCTCCTTTTTATAAAGCTCCTAAGGCAACTAAACCTGGCAATTTCTTACCTTCTATTAGCTCAAGTAGAGCCCCTCCGCCAGTAGAAACATAAGAAAATTTATCTTTAACAGCCGCCATATCCAGTGCGGAAATTGTATCACCACCCCCAGCAAAAGATCGAAGACTATTTTTATCAGTAATCTCAGCAATGAATTTAGCGATCTCGAATGTGCCTTTATGAAATGGTTTAGTTTCAAAGACACCCACTGGTCCATTCCAAAATACTGTTTCGCAATTTGAAATTTCATTCTTAATCAACTCGATAGTTTGTTCCCCAATATCTAAAATCATTTGATTATCTTTTACAGCATCAACTGCACATTCGTTTGTTTCTGTAGTTTCAGATACTTTCTCAGCTGTAACGACATCTAAAGGTAAAATTAGTTTACAGTTTTGCTCATTTGCAAAATTAATAATTTCTTTTACGAGGTGATCTACATCATTTTCAATCAACGAATTTTTTATATCATTTCCTAAATATTTAAGAAAATTATTAGCCATCCCACCAGCAATGACAATTGAGTCCATTTTTTGCAAGAGATTTTTTATAACTGTAATTTTTGTAGAGATTTTTGAGCCACCAATGATAGTTAATGCAGGAGTTTTAGGGTTATTAACTACATCATTTAAGTTTAATATTTCTTCATGTAATAATTCTCCACAATAAGATGGTATGAAGTTTGTGATTGCTTCAATTGAGGCGTGAGCTCGATGAGAGCATGCAAAAGCATCATTAATATAAACGTCTGCTAATTTTGACAGCTCGGATGCAAAAAATTTATCGTTTTGCTCTTCGCCTTCATGAAAACGGCAATTTTCAAGAAGAATAATTGAGTCCTGGCTTAAAGAATTTATTTTTTTTTCAATCTCATCGCCTATACAATTTGAAAGAAATATTATCTTTTTTTGCAATACGTTTTCTAATGAGCTGATTATTTGATTAAGTGAAAGCTCATCATTTCTTTTTCCTTTTGGTCTTCCTAGATGAGACAGAATTACAACTTTATTATTCTTATTGAGAAGGTTTTGTATTGGATTTTTAATTCTCGTAATCCGATCGCTTATTGTAGAGACTTCTTTATTGAGTGGAATATTTAGGTCAAAGCGAATAAGTACGGTTTTATTTTTCTGATCAAATGTTTTTAGAGCCTTAACATTTAACATTCTATCTAGATCTTTTCATCGCAACTGCAGTATCACACATTCGATTTGAAAAGCCCCATTCATTATCATACCAACTTAAAACTCTTCCAAACTTTCCATCAATTACTTGTGTTTGAGTTAAATCAAAATTTGATGAGGCAGGATTATGATTAAAATCAGATGAAACCAATGGTTTAGAATTTACATCTAGGACTCCATTTAGCTTATTTGATTTTGCTGCAGCCGACATAGCCTTATTAATGCTATCGACTGTCATTCTTTTTTTAGAAACAAATTTAAAGTCGATTAATGAAACATTAGGTGTTGGTACTCTAATCGCAGTTCCGTCTAACTTACCAGAAAGCTCAGGCATAACGAGTCCTACTGCTTTTGCAGCTCCTGTAGATGTAGGTATCATTGACAATGACGCAGCTCGAGCTCTTCTTAAGTCTGAGTGAAATGTATCCAGAACACTTTGGTCACCAGTAAAGGCATGTATAGTTGTCATATATCCATGCACAATTTTGAATTTATCATGTAAAACTTTTGCAACAGGAGCTAAACAATTTGTTGTGCAAGACGCATTAGATACAACCAGGTCTTCTTTTGTTATCTCATCTTCATTCACTCCATATACAATGGTTTTATCAGCATTTGTACATGGCGCTGAGACTAAAACCTTTTTTGCGCCGGCCTTAATATGCATTGCCGCCTTATCTTTTGAAGTAAATAATCCAGTGCATTCAAGAGCGACGTCAATTTTCATTCTTTTCCAAGGAAGTTTTTGAGGATCTCTCTGATTCAATACTGTAATATTTTTTCTGCCAACGATCATTTTATTGCGTTTGAACGATACTTTTTCATTAAGAGGGCCGTGAACAGTATCATTTGCAAGTAAAAATGCGTTTGTTTCTATTGGGGCTAAATCATTTATAGCCACGACATTAATATCTTTTCTTTTGCTCTCAATGATTGATCTTAAAACCAACCTTCCAATTCTTCCAAATCCACTTATTGCAACATTTACAGCCATATTTAGTATCTCCTATATTTTCTTACTTATTAATTTGAATATTTTTTTAGCCGTGATCCCATAAAAATCGTAGAGCTTTTGATAAGGAGCACTTGCTCCAAAATCTTTCATGCCGATGTTTATTGTATTTTCAGGGCATACTTGGCTCCACCCAAAATTAGTTCCCGCCTCAATCGAGACATTAATTTCAGAGTTTCCTCTAATTATTTTTTGATACGTTTTACTTTGGATTTTAAACTGTTCCATGCACGGTACTGAAACGACTCTCACTAACTTTTTCTTTCTTTCAAACATAGTCATTAATTGCAGTGCAATTTCGACTTCAGAGCCAGACGCGAAAATAGAAATATTAGGTTTTTTTGAATTACTTTTTAATTCGTAAGCTCCTTGAGCACTAATATTTTTTGCATGATACTTTTTTCTTATCATTGGAAGTTTTTGCCTTGTAAGCGCAATTACACTTGGTCCCTTTGAATTTGAAAGCGCTAATTCCCATGCTTCCGCAGTTTCAATTAAATCAGCAGGTCTAAAGACTTTTACATTTGGCGTTGCTCTTAATGATGCAAGCTGTTCAATTGGTTGATGCGTTGGGCCATCTTCACCAAGACCGATTGAGTCATGTGTTAATATATATATAGCTCTTTGTTTCATTAAAGCTGCAAGACGAAGAGATGGTTTACAATAATCTAAAAAGATTAAAAAGGTTCCACCAAATGGAATAATTCCTTTATGGAGTGACAACCCATTCATGATGGAAGCCATACCGTGCTCTCGTATTCCATAGTAAATATAATTGCCATTATAATTTATAGAATTAATAACTTCCATTTTACTACCTTTGGTATTGTTAGAGCCTGTCAAGTCTGCTGAGCCTCCAACCAATTCAGGTAGTGATGATGAAATTGTATTTATTACCATTTCTGATGCTTGTCGTGTAGCAACATCGAGCGGTTTCTTAATATATTTCTTCTTAAACTGATTAAAGTTTTGAATTAATTTTAATGGAAGCTTTCCTTCGATTCTTCTTATGTAGTTAGCCTTTTTGCTTTTTGGAAGTTTCTCATAATTCAATTTCCAAGACTTATATTCATCTATTGATTTTTTACTAAGATTTTTCCACTCCTCTAGTATGTTTTTTGGAACTGTAAATGGTTTGTGTGGCCAATTCAGTTTAGTTCTAGTAAGTTTTACTTCATTCTCACCAAGCGGTGAACCATGAACTGATGATTTTCCTTGTTTGTTTGGAGATCCAAAACCAATTTT
Source organism: uncultured Pelagibacteraceae bacterium (assembly GCA_902519835.1). Classification (GTDB taxonomy): domain Bacteria; phylum Pseudomonadota; class Alphaproteobacteria; order Pelagibacterales; family AG-422-B15; genus CACNXQ01. The sequence goes on along the minus strand of CABYLU010000001.1, from coordinate 15,938 downwards.
AGTTTTACAAGAAATTAATGTAGGTTTCTTAGATTTTTGAGCTTTCTTAATTGACTGTATTATTTCTTTAGGCTTGTGACCATTTATTTTAATTGTATTCCATCCATAGGCTTTAAATCTTTCAGCCGTATTTTCTGAGTTTGCCAGTTTAACAGGCCCATCTATTGAAATTCCATTATCGTCAAAAAAAACAATTAATTTATTTAGTTTTAGATGTCCTGCAAAAGATGCGACTTCATGAGAAATCCCCTCCATTAAATCTCCATCACTTGCAATAACGTAAGTGAAATGATTTACAATTTTTTCGCCAAATTGACTTCTTAGTATTTCTTCTGCTAACGCCATTCCAACCGCATTGCCGATACCTTGTCCAAGTGGGCCAGTCGTCGTTTCTATTCCTTTAGCGTGCCCATACTCTGGATGACCTGCACATTTACTACCAAGCTGTCTAAATTTCTTGATCTCTTGAATAGTCATATCTTTATGACCGGTTAGATAGAGTAGTGAGTATAAAAGCATTGATCCATGACCAGCAGATAGTACGAACCTATCTCTATCATGCCACCTTGGAACATTAGGATTGTATTTTAAAAACTTTGTAAAAAGAACAGTTGCTACATCTGCCATACCCATTGGTAAACCTGGGTGACCACTTTTTGCTTTTTCAACCGCATCGATTGAAAGAAACCTTATTGCGTTAGCTAAATCATCATGAGTAACTGCAGACTGATCTTTTTTGTTAGGCATATTATCAATAAATTGGATTTTGAGCTTAATATAAGCAATTATCTATAAAGAGTCTTAAATTTTAGCAAATTATTAACAAAAAAATAATCTGTCTATTTGCAATATTATAAGTTGACTGAGAACAAAAAAGACAGTTAAACTCGATTAAAGTTTCAAGGGGTTTTAATGTCGAGTTATCAAGATTCAAAAGTTAAATTTAATGGTGCAATTGATAAACTTAGTGAGGAAATCGACAAATTAACTAAAAAGGCTCAAAGAGCTACAGAATTGGAAGCTCAAAATCAAAAATTACAAGAAAATAACTCTCATCTAGAGAATGAAATTAAGATTCTTAAGTCAGATTTTATGGAACTTAAAAATATTGCAGGCAATATTTCTTCTCAACTCGATGAAAACATTTACACCATAAAAGATATATTAGATTCTTAAGCAATGCCTGAAATAATTGTAAATATTAATGATCAAGATTACGCAATTGTCTGTGATCCGGGTGAAGAAAACCATCTTAAACATTTAAGCTCAAAAATTGACTATAAAGTGAGAGAGTTAACTAAGAGATTTGGAAAAATTGGAGAAACTAGATTAATGGTAATGGCTTCACTTTTAATAGCAGATGAAATACATGAGCTAAATAAAAAACTAGAAACAAATATTGAAAAAATAAATGCCCTTGAAGCAAACATTGGTTCAAAAGATAAAGAATTGACTGACCAAAAAAAAGAGAGTCAGGAATATATAGACATTAGCAACGATAGATTAACAGATTTATTATCACGCTTGTCTCTTGTAAACTAATTTTAAAAATTAGATTTCATTTTATACATGACGAAAAGTTTGCAACTGAGAGAAAAAGAGACATTAAGAAAGTTTTTAATCAATCGACGCTCAGAACTTGGTCCATCAATAGATTTTCAGAGCAATATACTTAATAACATTAAGCCCCTCATAGAAGAAATAGAAAATGAATATATTGGAACTTATATAAGTTTCAGAGATGAATTAGATACAAAAAAATTAAACCAATATTTACTTGAAAGAGAACTTAATTTAGCTTTACCAGTCATAGATTTTCAGACTAAAGAAATTAATTTCTTCATGTATCATAAAAACACTGAACTAATAAAAAATAAATTTTCTATTTTAGAACCTAAGAATAAAGATAAAGTTATCTTTCCAAAGATTATTTTAATACCATTATTAGGTTATTCCAAAAGTGGCTTTAGGTTGGGGTATGGGGGTGGATATTATGATAAGTATTTATCAAAGAATGGTATTAGTGATGTAAAAAAAATAGGAATAGCATTTTCATTTCAAGAAGTAGAAGAAATTCCTGTCGAAGATCATGATGAAAGACTTGATTGGATTTTAACTGAAAAACATTTATATAAAGTTCAATGAGAATTCTATTTTTAGGCGATGTAATGGGTCGATCTGGAAGACATGCTTTGAGAGATCATCTACCAGATGCTATTAAAAATAATAATATAGATTTTGTTATTGCTAATGGGGAAAATTCTGCTGGTGGCTTTGGTATTACAGAGCCAATATGCAACGAATTATATTCTTATGGAGTTAATGTAATCACAACTGGAAATCATTTGTGGGATCAAAAAGAGATAAATAGTTATATCGATAAAGATGATAAACTTTTAAAGCCTTATAATTTTGCTGAAGGCTCCCCAGGTTTAGGTGTAAATACTTATATGCATGAGAATGGACAAAAAATTGCGGTAATAAATTTAATGGGGAATCTATTTATGAGATCGTGTGATAATGCATTTTTTAAAATTGAAGAAGTTCTTAAAAATTTAAAAACTGAAGATCTATCATTTATATTTGTTGATTTTCACGCTGAAGCTACAAGTGAAAAAATGGCTATGGGACACCATCTTGACGGAAGAGTAACAGCAGTTGTTGGAACTCATACTCACGTTCCTACTGCAGATGCAACAATCATGGAACATGGAACAGCTTTTCAAACTGACGCTGGAATGTGTGGTGACTATGACTCAGTTATTGGCACAAAAAAAGAGGAGTTCGTAAGAAAGTTTGCTACACAAGACACTGAGCGAAAAAGGGTACCTCCGGCTGATGGCGAAGGAACATTATGTGGAGTTATTATAGAATCAAATACTGAAAACTATTTAGCAAAAAGCATTAGTTCAATCCGTATTGGAGGAAAAATCGGTAATTAAATGGCAGGCCACTCTAAATTTAAAAACATTATGTACCGAAAAGGTGCACAAGATAAAAAGAGAGCTAGTTTATTTTCTAAACTTTCAAAAGAAATTACGGTAGCAGCTAAGTCGGGTGCACCTGATCCTGATCAAAATGCGAGATTAAGATCAGCTATACAATTAGCAAAAGCCTCAAGTTTCCCAAAGGAAAATATCGATAGAGCGATAAAAAAATCTTTGGATAAAGATACTGTAAACTATGATCAAATGAGGTACGAAGGATTTGGCCCAAACGGAACGTCGATAATTGTCGAGGCACTTACGGATAATCGAAATAGAACAGCTTCAAATGTAAGATCTGCATTTCAAAAATTTGGAGGTTCAATGGGTGAAACAGGTTCAGTCTCCCATGCATTTAATCATTATGGTTTTGTGCGTTATAACAAAGATGTGACAAGCGAAGAAGATTTTTTCAACTTTTCGATTGAGGGTGGAGCTGAAGATTGTTTTATCGAAGAGGATACTTATGAAGCAGTATCTACGCCAGAAACTCTATCAAATTTATATAATTATTTAGATAAAAAATTTGGTGAGCCTGTGTCATCAGGTTTCCAATGGAAACCTGTTACATATATATCTATTGAGGGCGATAAACTTAAATCCCTTATTAACTTGCTCAATGAACTTGATAATGATGAGGATGTTCAACAAGTCTTTTCAAATTTTGAGGCATCAGACGAAGAATTAGCAAAGTTTGCTTAATTTATTCACTTTCAAAAAAAATTTATATGAATTAATCTTAAATTATTAAGTAATTCTGATTCGCTTTATGCCAGGTAGTTCTCCAAAAAGAAAAGGTGATGGATACGAGAGAGAGCTTGCGAAGTACTTCAATGAAAAAATTTTTAATGGAGAAGATAAAGTTCAACGTATGCCTTTGTCAGGTGGTGGCGCTATCAAATCTTCTGGAGGCAGTGATTTAAAAAATACTCCTCATATATACGTTGAAGCTAAAAGAACTGAAAAGTTCAAAATTCATGAATCAATGAGACAAGTTTGCGAAAATATTGAAACATCTAAATCAGACTCAATGCCGGTTGTTATAACTAGAAGAAATCGAGAGGCAACAGGGGACTCGCTTTGTGTTTTAAAACTTGATGACTTTATAGAACTTTATCGAATATTAATTAATAGTAAAAAAGGACTTTAGGATTTGCCCTAATTAGGACAATATTTAATAATAATTGAAAAATTATGGAAAACGAAGATTTAGTAAGTGTTAGCCAAGTAAACGATGAGTTCACATTAATTTCACTTTTTTTTAGAGCAGATATCGTCGTAAAGTTAGTGATTCTAATTCTATTTGCTTCTTCTATTTTCTCATGGACAATCATAATTCATAAAATTCGTTTATTCCGTTCTTTAAAAGAAATCAGTAAGCAATTCGAGGAGGAATTTTGGTCGGGAAGATCAATAAAAGAAATCTCTAGTAGTACGAGAGAATTACCAGAAAGTCCAATTAAGTATGTTTTCAATGAAGCTGTTGACGAGATTGAAAAGTCTAATCAGGAAACTACAAAAAAAATAGATAGTTTAGTTGATAGATTAAATCGTGTTATGGAGGCAGCAATAGATTTTCAAAATGAGAAGCTATCTGAATACTTCAGTTATTTAGCAACAATAGGCGCTACGACTCCATTTATTGGATTATTTGGAACGGTCTGGGGAATAATGAATTCTTTTCAATCTATTGCCATTTCAAGAAATACCTCCCTTGCAGTAGTTGCTCCTGGAATAGCTGAAGCATTATTTGCAACTGCTCTTGGTTTATTAGCAGCAATACCTGCTGTAATTGCTTACAATATATTTACTAGTCAGGTAAATGATGAAAATGCGCGAATGTATCGATTTAAAGAACATTTTAATGTTATTTTCTCAAGAGGCTTGAGTACGAAATAGAAATTTTAAATTGTGACACGTAACACTAGATCAAAACCATTCAGTGAAATCAACGTAACACCTTTCGTTGATGTAATGCTGGTTTTATTAATCATTTTTATGGTAACCGCTCCTTTGTTAACAGTAGGAGTTCAGGTTGACTTACCTGAAACAAATGCAGATACGTTGCAATCTGACAATGAACCGCTTGAAGTAACAATTGATGCAAGCGGTAATATATTCATTCAAGAGACAGAGATAGGCATTTCTGAACTAGTTCCAAAAATGAAAGCAATAACAGAAAATAGACTTGATACAAAAATTTATGTTAGAGGAGATGAAGCAATTGATTATGGACAGATAATGATGGTTTTAGGAGAGCTATCTGGTTCTGGTTTTACAAAGGTTGCTTTGATTACTAAGCCATTAAGTAAATAATTAATGCTATTTATATATGAGAGTTTCTGTTTTAGGGTCAATATTTCTACACGTTTTTATACTTTTATTTACGGTCTTATCTTTGCCATTATTTAATAATAATGATTTGGAAATGCCACCGGTTATACAAGTCGAATTAATAGAAATCGCAGAAAAAACAAATGTCCCGCAAATTAGTAAAAAAATCGAAGAACAAAAAGAATCAGTTGAAAAAAAGAAGGAAGAATCAAAATTAAACCAGCCAATTAGTAAACCCAAAGATGAAAAATCCAATGAAAAAGTAAAAGATCCAAGCGATGAAGAAAAAATTGAAAAGACAAAATTAGAAGAAAAAATGATACAAAACATGCCCGTACGAAAACCCGAAGTTAAGAAAAAAGACAAATTCGATCCTCTTAAATTAGCCGAGTTAATTGATAAACAAAAAGATACAAAAATAGATAATCCTGAAGAAATTATAGAAAAAGATTATGAAGCGTTAGATTCAACACCTAGTCTCGATAAACGACTTACTTTATCTGAGGAGGATGCTATCAGAGCTCAATTTATGCAATGCTGGAGTATACCTCTTGGAATTCCATATGATGATACAATGATTGTTAAAATTAAAATTTACTTAAATACAGATGGTTCTTTGCTTAAACCACCGGAGGTTGTTCAACACGAAAGGATGAATAAGCCTAGCGAAAAGTATTTTAGAACTCTTGCTGAAAGTGCCCTTAGAGCAGTAAGACGTTGTGATCCAATAAAAGTTCCAGATGTTGAAAGATATGACAATTGGAAAAATTTACAGTTGAATTTTGATCCTAGAGAGATACTAAGAGGATAATTATTATGAAAAAAATACTCTTATACATCGTAATAGCTCTTCATTTTTCATCTATTTCATTTGCTATTATTGAAATTGATATTACTGAAGGTAATAGAGAGCCTCTACCAATTGCCATTACTGAATTTTTTCATGACACAGACAGTATTCTGGATGACCAAAATATACCATCAAGCATCCGTAAAGTTATAGCTGATGACTTAGAGAGAAGTGGATTATTTTTATCTGTAGATGAAAATGCATTTATTCAAAAAAATAGAGCAATGCATTTAAATCCACGTTTTGCAGATTGGAGATTGATAAAGGCTCAGGGCCTATTAACAGGGGAGCTATCGGTTGAAAATGAGAGACTTCGAGTAGAGTTCAGACTTTGGGATACATTAGCAGAAAAGGAAATCGAGGGACTTGTTTTAATTACGACAATTGAAAATTGGAGGAGAATTAGTCACATGATTGCAGATAAGATTTATGAGCGCCTGACTGGTGAGCAGGGCTACTTCGATACCAGAATAGTTTATGTCGCAGAAGAAGGACCAAAAAATAAACGTATTAAGAAACTTGCGATAATGGACCAGGACGGAGCAAATCATAAATTTTTGACTACAGGTAAAGAACTTGTTTTGACTCCAAGATTTAATCCAGTAAGACAAGAGATTACCTATTTATCTTATTTTAAAAATCTTCCACGAGTATATTTATTAAACATCCAAACAGGTATTCAAGAAGTAGTAGGAGACTTTCCAGGTATGACATTCGCACCCCGTTTTTCTCCAGATGGAAATAAGATCATCATGAGTTTAGCTAGAGATGGTAATTCTGACATATATGTAATGGATTTAGTTTCCAGAGTAGTAGAAAGGCTAACAGACAGCCCCGCAATTGATACATCTCCAAGTTATTCTCCAGATGGAAAAAGAATTACATTCAACTCTGACAGAGGTGGATCGCAACAAATTTATGTAATGGATAGTAACGGCAGAAACCAAAAAAGAATTTCTAAAGGAACAGGCAATTATGCTACACCTGTATGGTCACCAAGAGGTGATCTTATTGCTTTTACAAAAAATTTTCAGGGACAATATTTTATTGGAGTTATGAGAACAGATGGAACTGGAGAGAGACTTTTAACTGAAAATTGGTATCAAGAGGCTCCTTCTTGGTCTTCTAATGGAAGAGTTTTGATATTTTATAGAGAAACTAAGTCTAATGATGCAGGTCAGGGCCATTCCTCGGCAATCTGGTCAATTGATCTTACAGGATTTAATGAGAGAAAGCTTGAAACTCCAGTTGATGCGTCAGACCCATCATGGTCGAAATTGATACAATAGGCAATTTTTTGACTAAAATAGGACCATTTTAATCAATTCGCAGCTATTTTATTATAGACTTGCGTAACTTAAATTAATAAAGTACTAGGACTTGGGCGATCAAATATTACGGGAGTTTATAATGTTATTAACATTTAAAAATTTAAATAGATTTTTAGTTTTATCTTTTGCAGCTATCATTCTTGCTGCATGTACTACAACACCGCAAGATACTGCATCTACATCATCATCAAGTTCAGCTTCTAAAGTTGAAGTCGTAGACGGAGTTTATGTTGGTACTGATACAGTAGAAATGCTTGCTGTTGATGTTCCGGATAGAGTTTTCTTTGCATATGATAGTTATTCACTAACAAGCGCAGCCCAAGCAACTTTAGCTAAACAAGCAAAGTGGTTAAAGGCAAATGGATCAGTTACTATTGCAATTGAGGGCCATGCTGATGAAAGGGGTACAAGAGAGTATAACTTAGCCCTAGGTGATAGAAGAGCAAATGCAGCAAAAGATTATTTAATGACGCAAGGCATAAGCGCTAGTCGAATTACTACAATTAGTTTTGGTAAAGAAAGACCAGTTAACAGTGCATCTAATAATAAAGCATGGGCTCAAAATAGACGATCTGTAACAGTAAGAACTAACTAATTAATAAGACGCCTTTTTTTAGACAAAAGATAAGCTTAATCTTTTAAATAAGGTTAAGTTTAGATAATGTAATGTTCAAAAGAATTCAATTTATTTTCTTTTTTATTCTAATCTCTTTCACACAGATTATTCATGTTCAGTCAGAAGAATTAGATGTAGATCGGTTGTTGCAAAAATTAGACTCAATTGAAAGCAGAATAAAGGTTCTTGAAAAAGCAACATTTAGCAAAACGACGTCTGGTACTGGTAACAATGTTAGTCTTGATGATTACCAATCAATTATAACAAAACAATCTATCCAGATAGCTGAGTTACAAAATGAAGTTCAATCACTGACAGCAAAAATTGAAGAAATGATATTTACAATGCAATCTACAGTAAATAATTTTAATACATTTAGAGAAGATACTGAATACAGGTTTATTGATATAAATTCTAAAACTGAAAGTATAGAGAAAAATCAATTATCTATGACGTTACCCAACAACGAAACACAAATTAATAACCTAGTAGATAACACAAGTGAGGGGCTAAATTTGGAACCACAGTCACTTGGAACAATAAATATGTCTTCAAAAGAGGAGCTGTCTGCCTCTCCATTTGAAATCAAAAATGTTGATGAACAGGAAGAGCAAGAAATAATAAATACTATTTCTCAGGATAATATTGTCGCTTTTGAAGAACAAGAAATTGTACTAGCGGTACTACCTGAAGGAGATGAAAAAGGTCAATATGAATACGCAATGGGTCTTCTCAAACAGGGTGACTATGAACTTGCTGAAAAAGCATTTCAAGAATTTATGTCTGTCGGAAATGATTCCAGTCTATTAAGTAACGCAAACTTTTGGCTAGCAGAAACTTATTATGTTAGAGAAAATTATAAAGACGCAGCTAAAAATTATTTAAGCCTATACCAAGTTTATCCTGACTCAAAGAAAGCTGCAGATGCGCTTTTAAAACTCGGAATATCTCTAGTTAATATGGATCAAAAGGAACAAGGGTGTGTAACTTTTATACAATTAAAAGATACCTATCCAAACGCAAATACTGCTGTATTAGACAGGGGTAAATTAGAAATCGAAAAAAATGGCTGTGAAATTAGTTAAGCCAATCAATCATAAAAAAGTCGTAAAAATAACTAATCAAGATTTCGAAGCAAAGATGAGAGAACTTCGAGTAAATTCAGATATTGCTGTAGCAGTTTCTGGTGGTCCAGATAGTTTAGCTCTTATGTATTTGTCTAATAGATATGCATTAAATAATAATATTAATTTAACTGTATTAAGCATTGATCATGGAATTAGAGCAGAGTCATCAAAAGAAATTGTATGGTTAAAAAAAATCGCAAAAAAGAATAAAATTAACTTCTACTCAACTAGATTAAAAAAAAAGATCAACACCTCTAATACCCTTTCCAAGGCAAGGACGCTTCGATATGAAGCCTTATCAAAATATTGTGATAAGAAAAAAATTAAATTCTTATTAACAGCCCATCATCTTGATGACGAAATAGAAAATTTTTTAATGAGATTAATAAGGGGCAGTGGGGTAAAAGGACTTTCTTCATTGAAAGTAAAATCTAGATTTAAGAATACAAAGTTAATTTTAGTTAGACCATTACTCGAGTACTCAAAAAAATCTCTTATTGCGTATTTATCAGAGCAAAAGCAAGTTTATATAAATGACAGAACGAATTATGATAATAAGTATGATAGATCTCGTATTCGAAAGTTATCTCAACAATTAATACATGAAGGTCTCAGTAAAGCTAGGTTTAAAAACATCTTAAAGAATTTAAAAAGTGCAGATACCGCAATTAATACTGCAGTTAGTAATTACTTAGAAGAAAAAGTAAAACTCAATCAAAAGAAAATTCTTAGTTTTAAGTCTAAGGAATTTATAAAATTACCCGAAGAAATTCAACATAGAGTACTCGTAAAACTGTGCAGATTTGCTGGAGAAAGCAATAAAGTGCCTAGATCGCGATCAGTACAAGAATTGATAAATTCAATTGTGAAAGAAAAAAGTTTTAAGCGTACCTTAAATAGTTGCACATTTGTTGGGCAGAAGGGAGTGGTAAATATTCAGTCTGAGAACAGTATATCTAGACCTAATAAGACTAAAAATTTGGTCATTTCTAAAAATTGGACAAAATTTATCGAGCATTACTAGACTAAGCTATTGAATATAATATTAAATTTTATTGATATATTTTCTTGTATGCTGAAAAATAGTAATTATCTAATAATATCAATATCTTTATTATGATGAATTTGCGAAATATAGTTCTTTGGCTCTTTATTGCTTTAATCGTCTTTGGACTTTTTAATTTATTCAGTAACACCAGCGGTGAAAGAAATACAGTTGATTTAACATATTCACAATTTTTAGATGAAGTTGAAGCTGGCTCAATTAAAGATGTTATTATTCGAGGTAATAATATCAACGGAGCTTTTGAAGATGGTAGATCTTTTAAAACCTATGCCGCTAATGATCCAACACTCGTTGATAGACTTAATGATAGAGGCGTAAACATATCAGCTGCACCACTAGACGACGGCTATCCGTCACTTCTTGGAGTTTTAATTTCCTGGTTCCCAATGCTTTTACTTATTGGTGTATGGATTTTTTTCATGCGTCAGATGCAAGGTGGAAGGGGTGGAGCAATGGGGTTTGGAAGGTCCAAGGCTAAATTACTAACTGAAAATAAAAATAAAGTTACTTTTAATGATGTAGCTGGAATAGATGAAGCAAAAGAGGAGCTTGTTGAAATTGTTGAGTTTTTAAAGGATCCTAGAAAATTTCAAAAACTAGGTGGTAGAATTCCAAAAGGTGCCTTATTAATTGGCCCTCCAGGAACAGGAAAGACATTGCTTGCTAGAGCTGTAGCAGGGGAGGCCGGTGTACCTTTTTTTACAATCTCGGGTTCTGATTTTGTTGAAATGTTTGTTGGTGTTGGAGCTTCTCGAGTTAGGGATATGTTCGAGCAGGGAAGAAGAAACGCACCATGTATAATTTTCATTGATGAAATTGATGCTGTTGGCAGAAGCCGTGGAGCAGGTCTTGGTGGCGGCAATGATGAGAGAGAACAGACACTCAATCAGATTTTAGTTGAGATGGACGGATTTGATACTCAGGAAGGTATTATTTTGGTTGCCGCGACTAACAGGCCAGATGTACTTGATCCGGCTCTATTGAGACCAGGTCGTTTTGACAGGCAGGTTGTTGTTCCTAATCCGGATATCTTAGGCAGAGAAGCAATTCTGAAAGTTCATATTAAAAAAATCTCTGTCGCGCCTGATGTAGATATTAGAACAATTGCAAGGGGAACGCCCGGTTTTTCTGGTGCAGATTTAGCTAACATTGTAAATGAAGCAGCATTGTTGGCAGCAAGAAAAAATAAGAAAATTGTTACTATGGTAGATTTTGAGGAAGCAAAAGATAAAGTTATGATGGGGTCAGAAAGAAGATCTCTTGTTATGAGTCAAGAAGAAAAAGAACTTACCGCTTATCACGAAGGAGGTCACGCTGTTGTTGCGTTAAATCAATCCGCTTCAGATCCAATACATAAAGCTACAATAATACCAAGAGGCAGAGCCCTTGGAATGGTAATGAGGTTGCCCGAAAGAGACCAATTATCTTTACCTAGGGAAAAAATGTTAGCAGATATTACAGTAGCTATGGGCGGAAGAGTTGCTGAAGAAATAATCTTTGGTGACAAAAAAGTTACTTCTGGTGCTTCATCAGATATCGAAATGGCAACTAAGATGGCTCGAAATATGGTGACTAAATTTGGAATGAGCGAAAAATTAGGACCATTACAATATGGTGAAAATGAGGAAGAAGTATTTTTAGGAAGATCAGTACAAAGACATCAAAATGTGTCTGAAGAAACAGCTAAACTTATAGACTCAGAGATCAGGCAAATTGTTGATAGCTGTTATGATTTAGCAAAGAAAATTTTAAATGAAAAAATAGACGATTTGCATGCTCTTGCAAAAGGATTAATTGAATATGAAACTTTAAATGGAGATGAAATAACTACATTATTAAAAGAGGGTAAGATTGACAGATCCAATCCTGAAGAAGAGATTAATAATGCTGGACCATCTGTTCCTAAAAGTGGTAAATCAGCTCCCGTTGGTGCTAGTTTCAAGCCTAAACCTCAAACAAGTTAACTAATTACAGTGTCCCTTGTGCGTAATTCGAATAGATATTACGTACGACCAATATTTAGTAAAATAAAAACAAAAGACTCACTTTTTCTCGGGTCCTCCAGACTATTCTTTAATGAAATTGAATTGATAACAAGAGGCAAAACTAAGACTCGGTCAAAGTTCCTGAAAATTGATGATATAAAATATTTGGAACCTGATATTCAAAGAAATATAAATAAAAAAATTTCAAATATTACAAAGAAAAGAAAAAAATTAGGAAAGTTTAACTTTGAGCGATCACTTGTGATGGGTATTCTTAATGTAACACCTGATAGCTTTTTTGACGGTGGAAAATATTTATTACGCGATAATGCAATTGAGCAGTTTAAAAAACTAATTAAAGAAGGCGCAGATATCATTGATATTGGCGGAGAGTCAACAAGGCCTGGATCAAAAGAAATTAGAGTTAATGATGAAATTAGTAGAATTATTCCAATAATTTCTCAAATCAGAAAAAAATATAAGAAAGAATTTATCTCGGTAGATACAAGAAAATCTAAAGTTATGAAAGAAGCATTTAAGTTTGATGTAAATCTAATAAATGATGTTTCAGGACTTAGATTTGATAAAAATTCAAAAAAATTTTTAAACTCGAATAAAATTCCTTTTGTTTTAATGCATTCAATTTCAACTCCTGAAAAGATGCAAAAAACTATAAAGTACAAAGATGTACTTCTTGATATTTATGATTTCTTTGAAAAGCAAATCAGTTTATGTGAGAAAAATGGCATATCAAAGAGCCGAATTATAATAGACCCTGGAATTGGTTTTGGTAAAACTTTGCAACAAAATTTGAAACTAATTTCAAACATCGCATTGTTTCATACCTTAGGCCTTCCTGTGCTATTGGGAAGCTCTCGAAAAAGTTTTATTGGCAAGATTGAAAAAAATGAATTATACGAGGATCGATTAGGTGGTTCAATAGCAACAGTTTTGCATGGATTAGCTGAAGGAGTTCAAATATTTAGGGTGCACGATGTTTATGCAACAAAACAATCAATTAAGGTTTATTCTAAAATAAAATGAAAAAGTTTTTTGGAACAGATGGAGTAAGAGCAAGTTCAAATAGTCAAAAACTTAATGGCCTGACGCTTATGAAACTTGGAATGGCACTAGGTAAACACTTTACTGTTGGAGAACATCGTCACAAGGTCGTTATTGGTAAAGATACAAGACTATCAGGATATATGATTGAACAGGCATTAACCTCTGGATTATTATCTATGGGAATGGATGTCTTTCTTTTTGGGCCCATACCTACACCCGCAGTTGCAATGTTGACAAAATCTATGCGAGCAGACTTAGGGATAATGATAACTGCTTCACACAACCAATATCAAGATAATGGTATTAAAATATTTGATAAAAATGGAAATAAATTATCAGACGAAACTGAAATTGAAATAGAGTCTCTTATGGAGTCTGAATTGGAAAATTCATTAGCAGGTCCAGAAAAAATAGGTAGAGCAAAAAGACTCGAAGATGCAAATGGTAGATATATAGAATTCCTAAAAGGTACTTTTCCTAAATCACAACGGCTTGATGGTCTTAAAATTGTAATAGATTGTGCAAATGGGGCTTCTTATATTTCTGCACCTTTAATTTTATGGGAGCTTGGTGCAGAAGTTATTCAAATAGCTACTCAACCAAATGGAACTAATATAAATTTCGAATGTGGGTCTACTAATACCAATCAACTTGCTAAAAAAGTATTAGAGGAGAAGGCTGATATTGGCATTGCCTTAGATGGCGATGGTGATCGATTGGCTGTTATTGATGAAAAAGGACATTTAGTCAATGGTGACCAGATACTGGCACTACTAGCTATTGAAATGTCAAAAGATAAAAAATTAAAAAATAATAATGTAGTTGGTACTTCAATGGCAAACATGGGCTTAGAAACTTTATTAAAGAAACATAACATTGGGTTAATCAGGGCAAAAGTTGGTGATCGATATGTAAAGGAAAAAATGATTTCAGAAGATTTAAATTTAGGCGGTGAACAATCTGGACACATAATTTTACGTGATTTTACTTCCTCAGGAGATGGAATAGTAGTTGCTCTTCAAATTCTATCTATCTTAAGTAGAAAAAAAGGAAAAGCCAGTGACTGCCTTCATTTATTCAGTCCTTTACCACAAAACCTCATTAATTTCTCCGTAAAAGAAAGAAATATTTTAGATCACGAGGATACGAAATTATTTATCAAATCTTGTGAAGAAAAAGTTTCAGAAGACGGAAGAATCGTAGTTAGAATGTCTGGTACTGAACCTCTTTTAAGAGTTATGATTGAAAGTGGAAATCAGCATACAATTGATGAATTAACTGAAAGCGTAACAAAATATTTTTCATAAAATAAAGGCATTAAATGACAGGTGTTGTAATTGTTGGATCCCAATGGGGAGACGAAGGGAAGGGAAAGATTGTCGATTGGTTATCAAGCCAGGCCGATATTGTAATAAGATTTCAAGGAGGTCATAATGCCGGTCATACTCTCGTAATAAATAATGAAACATTCAAATTAAATATTCTGCCCTCCGGAATTTTAAGAAAAGGCAAAATTTCGATAATTGGAAATGGCGTGGTTTTGGATCTAGCTGCCTTTCAAAAAGAAGTAGCTGGGTTAAAAGAAAGAGGAGTAGATATAACTCCTTCAAATTTATACATATCGGACAGAGCGACAATAATTTTACCCCTTCATCAATCACTCGATGAATTAAGAGAAAATAACAACTTAATAAAAATTGGTACAACAAAACGGGGAATAGGACCTGCTTACGAAGATAAAGTTGGAAGAAGAGCAATAAGATTATGTGATTTATTTGATAAGGAAAAATTAAACAAGAAAATTGAAATTTTACTCAATCATCATAATGCGATAATGAGAGGTTTTGGATTGGATGAATACAATTTAGAAGAAGTAGTCAGTGAAATATATGAATTAGGGGAATATGCCAAACCTTTTGCAAAAACAATAAATGACATAACTAACGTGATAAACAGCGGCAAAGAAAAAATTTTATTTGAGGGTGCTCAAGGATTTCTTTTAGATATTGACCATGGAACCTATCCTTTTGTAACATCATCAAATGTTCACGCTAGTTACGCATCTATTGGCAGTGGATTGAATCCAAAAGTTATTAATCATATCCTTGCAATTACAAAAGCATATACGACGAGAGTTGGGAATGGTCCTTTTCCTACAGAGCAAGACAATGAAATAGGCAATAAACTTGGAGAAATTGGCCATGAATTTGGAACAGTGACAAATAGAAAGAGAAGATGTGGTTGGTTTGACTCAGTTTTAGTTCGTCAAGCTTTAACTCAATCGGGAGCAACAGGTATTGCTCTTACTAAAATCGATGTATTAGATCACTTTGATGAAATTAAAATGTGTGTAGGATATAATTTAAATGGAAAAGAAATAGATTACTACCCAAGCGCTGAACAAGATCAAGAGACTATAGAGCCAATCTATGAGACCTTTCAGGGATGGATGAGTACAACAACTGGCATAAACAGCTTCGATGAATTGCCAGAAAACGCAAAAAAGTATATTAATCGTATTAGTGAGCTCACAAAGACTAAGATAGATTTAATTTCCACTAGCCCTAGACGTGAGGACAC